>JAKPQM010000085.1 GCA_029546925.1 Actinomycetes bacterium | reverse complement strand
GTCGAGTTCGCGTCACCGGTGATCGGGGGTTTCTTGCCGGGGGGCGTAGGAGGCTGCCTGTAGGTGTTGGTGACGATGAACTCGACGCCATTGCCAGAGCATCCCACCGTGTAGCCCTCAGGGACGCTCAGCTCCGCAACCGACCAGACTGATCCGTCGTCGGGGGCGGTCCAAGAGTAGGACCAGTCGTTGTCTGGACCAAGCACCTGCTCGCTCTGCACGACCCCGTCCTTGATGATGGCGACGGTGATGCTCTGCGGACGTGTGGAGCCGCTGCCATCGTCGACCCAATGCTTCACAACCTTGTGCTCCACTTCCTCGCCCGTGGGCTGGGGGCTTCGCTCCGGCTTGGTAGTCAGGCTCACCTCATACTCCCAGCCCCCATCGCCCCTCTGCGGGAGCGTAACGAGGCTGGGCTGGAAGGTATACAGCCAGCCATTGAAGACGGTGTCGCTGAAGACGACCAGATACAGGCCGCACGGCAGGGGGGGTGCCGTCGCGACACCGCTTGCATCGCTCTCGACCTGAGCCGAAGGCTCTATCCCAGAAGCTGCGGCATATCCTGCCAGCGCACGGGCGCCAGCAGCCCAGCTCTGGCTGGACTGCGCGGTATCCAAGCTCACGCCAGAACCGGCAAACTCGGGAAGGACCTCGAATGAGTCGCCGTCCGCAGCAAGATCCGCAACGCGATAGAGGCGCGTGGCGACCCCCTCCACGTACGTGCCCTCGACCACATACGTGATGGCGAGGCTGCAGCTCTGCGAGGTATCGAGAGCAGCTTGGGCATAGGCGGGCAGCGACATGGCGAGGCAGGCAAAGGCCACCAAGAGCGCGGCGATGCGCAACGCCGTTCTGTTAACGATCCTCATTCGCGAATCCCCCATCGTATGACACATCCCCTACCTGACAGTCCTAGGTGCGCAGGTGCTTCCCCCGCACCTCTGGTATCCTCCTCTTCCCCCTATTTCTCAAGAGGAGGAAGAGCAAGATACCAACTACCAACACTGCGGCCACCGCGAAGACGATCGCAAGCGGCTTGACGCTGGGCCCGTCGAGCTTGTCCACAGGCTCCGGGCCATTGGGAACCCTGACGCCGCTCACGAGCAGCCGGTGCGTGTTGACGGCATAGGGCGTGCAGGTGAGGAGGGTGACACGGTCCTCCCCCGGCACTATGTCGAGCTCGTCAACCTGATCCGGCGCGATCACCGCGACGCTATCCACCTGATAGGTCATCTTGCGACCCATGACGGTGATCACGAAGCGATCGCCCTCCTGCATGCGGTCGAGATCGGTGAAGAGCGTCGCCGACGGAAGACCGCGATGCCCCGAGAGGACGGCGTGCGTGCCGGGGCCGCCCACGGGCAGGGACGAACCCTCCAGATGCCCGATGCTCTTTGCCAAGACACTGTCGGAAGTGCCATGGTAGACGGGCAGCTGGACGCCAATCGCATCGATGGTGAGGAAGCCTATCATGCCGTCGCCCATGGAATCGAGAAGTGCCGCATATCCCGGATCCACGGGTTCGCCCACGAGGAATACCTGGCTTCCCTGCGCAAGGCTGGCATTGTACGCCTCTGCTTCACCGAGGAGACTGGCCCTGTCCTCATCGGTGAGCTCCTGGGAATGATCCTCGTATCCTTTGACCGCATACGACGCGCCAATCTGGTTGTACAGATTGCTCACGGTGGGGTACAGCAGCAGGCAGATGCCTGCAACGAGCATGAGGACCATCGCGGCGGTCGAGGTGGATGCTTTCGTCTTTCCCATCTGGAGCTCCCTTGCGGCCCGCAAGCCTCTTTGGCCTACCGGCCGCAAGGGCAAACGTTCGTGCAGTGCCCCTCCCCGGGTGCGGGGAGGGACGGGTTGATCATCTGGCCATTAGGCCTGGCTGGCAGACTGCCTCCTCTTCATGTAGAGCACCGCCGCGCCAGCGACCAGCGCGATGCCGGCACCGTAGAGCAGGACGGTACCCATGCCGCCCGTGACGGGCAGGTTGGAGCCGGGCTGGTCAATGACGTTCTGGGGATAGTAGCCAGCACCGGCGCCAACACCAGTCGTCGGAGTACCGGTGACCGTATTGGTCGTAGACAGCAGGTAGGCCGCGACATACTTGTCGGGATCGGGGTTCGTCGCAGAAGCCACCAAGCCCGTCAGGTTCGATCCTTCCTTGGGAAGCCAGAGAGGCACGCCATCGGCGTTGGTGGCCTGATCAGTGGAGACTGCCAAGTCAGGATCGGACGTATAACGCGTGTTGGTGGTGGTCGTCGTCGAAGCCGTAGCAGAAGCGTTGCTCAAATCGATCGTCACATCGTCAGCCAGCTTGAAGCCAGTCGGTGCCTCGATCTCATGGAGGATATAGATGCCCTTCTCAAGACCGTTGTAGGCCGCATAGCCGTTGGCGTCGGTCGTCAATGTGGCGATAAGCTTACCAGTGCCGCCGACACTGCCGGCCCACAGCTCGAACTTAGCACCCTGAAGGGGAGTGCCGGTTTCAGACCCAGCGGTCTTGTAGATGTAGAGGCCGTAGGTGTAGACGGTCTCGGAATCCTCCACCTCGCCGTAGGCATTATCGTCTTCGGGGATATCATCGTGCTCGTGGGTCCCACCGTTGAAGGGATTGTTGCTGTACGTGTAGGTGTACTCGTTGGGGTTGCCGTCACCGCCGATGACTGCCTGCTCGTTCAGCGTGGCCTCATACTCGACGAAGAGCTTCTGACCGGGGGTCAGCTCGCCGTACACGTAGTCCACATACAGGGTCTGGCCCTCGATGCTCACCGTGTAGGCGTCGCTGCCAAGCAAGTGGTCGTCATCGATCTCAGCTGCACTGGCAGCCATGTACACCTTGACGGAGGCCGGGTTCAGCGTGAGGCCAGCGGAGAGGGTATCGGCCATGAAGAGGGTCGTGTTGGTTGCGCCCGCAGGATAGGTGGGCACATCGCCGCTCAGCCGGAACTTGATCACGTCGCCGATCGAGGCGGTTGCATTGTCGCCATCGGGCGTGGTGCCGTCGATGATCTCCTTCTCGCCCGTGGGCTCCGTCGTCTTCAGGTCGACCTCATACTTGTCATAGATCTTGTACGTTGGGGGCGTGGTCGAGTCATCGATGTGGGGGACGACCTCAGCGGTGACCGTGGAGTAGATCTTGGCACCCGCAACGTTGCCCATGCCCACGATGATGTACTGGCCGAGGCCGACCCCCGTGAAGTTTGCAACGCCGTCACCATTTGTAGTGGCAGTCTTGTCCGCGGTAATGGTGGTGCTGTTCGTCTTGACGTATGCGCTGAAGTCGCCGAGGAGGGTCTTGAACACATCCTCGGTGCCATCATACGCAACGTACTGAGCCACAGTCAGACCCTTGTATGCCGCAGTGCTCGGAGCAGCATTGAGGAACGCCTGGAAGGTCGGCGTGAACGCATAGGTCAGCTGGTTGTTGGCAAACGTGACGTTAACAACCTTGTACATGTTGAGCGTATCGCCGGCGTTGCCGGTCTTCGCCTCGATGGCTGCCGTCGAGCTAGCCGTGGCTGCGGAGGCGACTGCCCCCGAAGCTGGAGTTGACGTCGCATACGCCGGCACCGCGATGGCGAACGCCGCAAGCAGGGCGACCAGCATGGAGAAGAGCCTTGTGATGCCCGGTTGCACAGTGGATTTATGCATCTCTTGTATTTCCTTTCTTAACGTACCGCTTTTTTTAGTCTTCATATCTCACCGATAGAGCCTCCTATGCTTCACCTCCGTCCAGACAGTCTCGTCTGCGCCGGTGGGCGAGTACTGCGCCTGTCAGCAAGACGACGGACGTGAGGTATATCGCCAGAAGGCCGGAGCCTCCGGTCGAGGGGAGTTCGCTGGTCTTCGGGTTATCGATGGGATACTGGCCGTTCTCGGGTGTTATGGCCCCCGTGGAACCCGTCTGACTCGTGGAGAACACGGTCACCTTGCCGCCCGACACCGTGATGTACCACGGAGCGGAGGGAGCCTGGTAGCCCGTGGGCGCTTTCGTCTCGTAGAGCAGGTAGTTGCCGTCGGCAAGTGACGTGAATGCGACCGTGCCGTCCTCGCCCGTCGTCTTGGTGGCAACCGGCTGCTGCTGCTGTGTTGGCGGTGTCCAGTTATCGTTTGTGGTATACAGCTTGAACTCCGCGCCGGGAAGAACCGTGCTGTGATTCTCGGCGGCGCGCTTCAGGATGACGATACCGGGCTTGGGATGGTTGGTCACCACCGCCTCGCCGATCTGGGCGTTGAGGTAGAACTTGCCACCGTTCTCGGAGAGGTCGGGATCGACTTCCTTCTCGTCATTTTCCAATGCAGCTTCGCTGAAGTCGGAATCCCCGTAGGAGCACTGGTTCGGGATGCCGTCGTGCACTTGGCCGATAAACCACGAAAGCGGAGCGGGATCGGTTCCGAACGCTGCGGCGAACTCAGGGCTCTCCGTGTAGTCGGTAGTCGTCGGATCGTCGATGATGTCTGCCGCAGGCACACCGGCAAACGTGGGCGTGCCGAAGTTGTCGCTGTCGCTGATAACCTCGGTGAGCGTGTACGTGCCGATGGGAAGATCCGTCTCCCACCTCGTGGAGATGATGATGTCACCGTTCGCGTCGGCCGTCATGCCCTCCACGTCGGCACGCGTGATCGTGTGCACGCCGCCCACGGTGCCGCCCGCGCTCGAGCTGTTGTTGAGCTTCAGCTGGAAGGTGCGGTAGCCCGGCGTGGACGTTCCGTCCCACGTGCGGCTCAGGCTGAAGGTGAGCGTCGTCTCACCGCTGGCGCCCAGCGTGGAGAGATAGTTTAGGAGGTTTTCCTTGTTCACCTTCTTCTGGACGAGGATACGCCCGTCCACAGCATGGATGACGGCCCTTCCCGTCGCGGAAACCGGACTGGTCTGCTCCGCACCGACCGGATCCCGGATGAGTTTATCGTAACCCGACTGGTTGGTGAGCGCGAGCGTCCGAGGCGTGCCGTTGTCAGCATACTGGTTGTTGGGGCCATAATCGATTGCCGCCGGCGTATACGTTACCTCGAGGTGATACTTCACGTCATTGGTAGTCGAGGTCGTGAAGGTCTCGTAGGCGTTACTCGGGTCGTTTCCACCGGTGTCATCGGCCACCCACTTGTAGGTGAGACTGCCCACCCTGTCGTCCTGGTGACGGCTGCCGCCCGCATAGGAGGTAGCATCACCGGGCTTGGGCAGGTAGAAGTAATCCACCGTGACGGTATTCCCGTTCTTCAGCTGTTCGATGTAATTCTGGTTGTTCTTCGCACCGATACGCTCCAGATATTCGACATACCATTGGCTGTCGGCACTGCCGGCGATCTTGTCGTAGAGGTTGTCAGGCGTGATATCCTCGCCCATGAAGATGGTGTCCTCGTAGTTGCCGATCTCCAAGTCCAAGACCTCAGGATTGACGCTCGTCCACGGGAAGTTCTTCTGGGGGTTGTTGGGGTTATTCGGATCGTAGACGCGGTTCTGCCCTGCCTCGTTGCCGTTGGAGAGGATGTCATTACCGCCGAGGAAGTCTTCCTTGGCACGCACGGTGATGGTGCTCGACCACACGGAGACCTTCTGATTGCCAGAGACATTCTTTGTCGTTGTCGGGATCTCCTGATCCGTCCACTCCAGGTAGAACATCTTCTTGACAGAATCATATCTGAGCATTGCCGTCTTACCATCGGCAAGCTGGTACGGACGCTCGTTGAAGCTGCCATCAGCATTCAATACCGTGAGTACGTTGCCATTGGCGTCGATCAGATCAAAGCGCGGATCGATATAGTCGACAACGGTATAGCCCTGCAGAGGCGAGGCGATCTGGGTCGCCATCTCCTGGAAAGCCGCTACAAGGTCATCGGCGTTATCGTAGCGTGCGGAATAGAAGTACTTGCCCCCGCCCGGTTTGTTGCTGGCAAGACCGCTGAGGAAAGTCGTGGCACCTGCAAGCTCAGCAGGAGACATACCTGCTGATTCCATCAGTACCGTCATAACGGTATAGCCTGCATCTTTTAATGCTTGAACTTTTGATTTGGCAGCAGCCTCGTTTCCGGAGTTGTCTTTACCGTCGGAGAAAATGATCAGGTATTTTGATGCACCGCTGTTCGTCGTATTCGGAACATAACCCTGTTGCCACCATCCTGACGGAGCTCCACTGGTCATATTATCGATGAAGGCATCGATGCCCTTGTAGGTATAAGTTCCGCCGGTAAAACCGTAATTGTATACGTACATTCCATCAAGATCGGTATATGCCGCTCCGCCATTTGCAAGTGCGTTTCCGTAGTTCTGGTTCATCGCCGCCGTCATCTTGGCAGTGTCGTTTGTCCAGTTGAGCAGTGCCAGCTGTGCACTGGAAAATTCCCCTCGACTGAAGCGAACCATGCTGACCTGGCTCTCGGGAGAGAGCGAGTTCAATGTCTCGGCGAACTTGCCGACAGCGTGCTGCAGAACCTCCGACTTGGTGTCGGCGTCGTCTGCCTTCTGGTACACCTGAGATGTCTGGTATGTACCGCTGTAATAGAAATAGGTCTTCAGATTGCCGTTGCCATCAATGTAGAAATATGCAGAATGGGTTCCGTCCACAACGCCTTGTATTCTATGGCCGTTATCCCAGTTTTGCTGATTGGCGTAAGCGCCATTGTGCTCCCGGGGCACACCGACGTATATCTTCGCTGTGTAGGGATCTTGCCCTGCATAGATATCATATCCACCCGAGTTCACGTAGTACCAGCCCGTGCCGGTGTGGTGCTGGGGCGTCGCCATCGTATGGCCGTCCATTTTATAGAGGCCGTTCTCGGTTGTGCCGTCGGTATAACCCATAGGCACGTACTCGCTGACGCTCGCCGTCGTGTCGTACAGGTAGTATTTGTATCCGTTGTAGTTGATCTTGGAATTGTCCGTATTTGCAGTCGAGAGAATGGCGTTGACCTGAGCCTCTGTAAGAACAGTGTACGGCTGGTAGTTCGGTTGATTTATGATACTGCGCCACTCGCTCAGCGACTTGGTCATCGGATCCGGGTGATTGCTCGTCCACACCATGGAGCCGGACGCGTCGAAGACCATACCGACGTTGGCGAGGTTGGTTCCGATGTTCCAGCTCTCGAGCGTCAGGTCGAAGGTTCTGCCATCGGAATTGCCTTCGCTGTCGACATGCACCGAAGCGGTCTTATCCGTATGCAGACCCTCGCGACTGGTGTCGTAGACCTTCGTCCCGTCTTGGACCTCCGCATCGTATTGCGGCGCACCGTCGACCGTTCCGCCCGTCTGCTTCTCGACCTTATCCTTGTAGTAGATATTCACCTTCACCAGACGAACGCCAGAGTTATAGGATATCGTTCCCGCACAGCTGGTCGTATTGACGTTGACCGCCTGCTGTCCCGTTGTCACCGACACACCCGAGTGAATCTCGCCGGGCTTCAGCTTCTCCGCCTGATCGAAGCTGACGCTCTGGCCTGAGGTCAGCACGCCGTCTTTCTGGTCGTAGGATCCGTCTGCATGGTAGTAACGAATAATGTATGATGTGCCGGTCTGCCCCGGTGGAGTCGGAGGATCAGGCGTCGCTCCCTTGTCAAGGTAAATGTTCAGCTCATTGATATCTCCGTCAAACCCCCATGGATGCCAAGTACGGTAATATTCACTGGAAGCATAGCTGCTCTGCAGACCGTTATACTGCTGCCAGCTGCTGCTGTGCGCCCGACGGAATCTGGTCATCCTGACCGTTCCGTTGAACTGGGATGTCTCTATGGTGTAACTATCGGCCCAAGTCCCAAGATACTGGAAGGACGTCTTGAACGTGTAGCTGCTCGGGTTGCTGCTGTCCCCACCGGCATTCAGGGTGTAGATGTTTATCTTCAGATAGCGTGCCCACCCTTCATTTGAAAAGCCCGGAGTCGGAGGAAGGCTGTTGGCCTGCCAGTTGTCGCCGCCGAAGCGAGCCCAACCGTAATCGCCCACGTTGTAGGGTGCGGTGTTGGATGTGCTGCCGGTATTGAATAGCACATAGATGGAGAACGACTCCGCGTGGAACTCTGCGGATTCCAGCTTGCCTTCCTCGTCGGAGGTGATATCCGCCTCGATGGATTCGACTTGGCCATCGTCTCTGACATGGGCGACCTCGATATTGGAGGAATCGGACTCGGCCTCGGCAAGCTCTGCCTTGCTCTTGTACGAGAAGGCGACCTTCACCGTGCCGTTGGGCTCGACCTCGTTGCCGTCGGCATCGAGCAGCCTGATATCGTAGACCTTCGCGTCGATGACGGACTTCTCGTCCTCGGACACGTGCTCGGAGACCTTTTGGAGCGCGTCGATATATTGGTCGATATTCTCCTGCGCCGCTTGGGAGTCGGCCCCCTCGTCCTCGAACGCCTGCTGTGTCTCGGGGGCAGATGGCGTGATCTCCTTCACGTCGAGCGTCACGCCTTCGGGGATGACGCCATCGGCCACGGCGGTCACCGTGACGGTCATCTCGTCATTCTCGAAGGTGAGGATGACGGGGTCGCTGGCAGGCTCGACAGGTATGGCATCGTTTTGGGGAGCGGGGACGACCTCGTCGTCGCTGGAAGGATCGGAGATGCCGCCTATGCCATCCTCAACGCCCTCGCCGGAGACGGCGGCATCCGTGGCGGCGTCGGCAGAATCCGTGACGGGGACAGCCCCCTCAGGCAGGGACACACCCCCCCCCCAGCTCGGCATAGGGCTGCTCTGCCCACAGCTCCTGGGAGACGTCGTCCGCATACGCCGTAATGGCGTCCAAGGGGAGCATCTCGACGAGAAGGATGGCCGTAAGGATGACGGCCAGACCCTTGGAAAGGCACGACATCAGATGCGCCCTCTGCGCCTTCTTTAGGAACCTCGCGACGTGTTTTGTCTTCATGAGCATCCTCACTGCAGAAATGCCTCCGTGCACAAGCCCTGACGGAACAAGGCAGCCAATCGCATCGTCCTCACATAACGTTGCAACTGGCTGCCAGCTAAGGCCCTATAGCTTTGCGTCGCCGTCTTTCGACGGGTTTGCCTGATAACGGTATTCCACTTTCGCCTAGAGAGTGTAGAGCACCCCCGAAAACCCGTCAATGGCTTTTCCCCATGTGGCCGCAATCGCTCCCGCAGCGGCCCTATTGTCCCGCAGTTGAATAGCCGGGCCCAGAAGAATCCTTTATGACCCGACCCGCCCCTTTCGGGCGTTTTCCTTGTCGCGACTTCAAGGAATACCTCATCTCGCGCGGGATACCGATGGAATACTTCTGCGATGTAGGCGGCATCATGCAGAAGGCCGATCTTTGCAGCGGCAGCTATGTTGAGTCGGTGCTGTTCATCTCCCTTTCCGACGATGGCGAGCTTGAGGGATCGAGCTTTCTTGAATCGGGTATCTACCTGTGCATGGTATGCGATAAGAGCGAGCGCGAACTCGAGTATATCGAAGCCATGCGAACAGAGATCGATACGCGGGGCTACAAGATCGCCGGTGACTATATCTGCGAGGTGGTTGACGAGTTCTGCGGACCTGAAGGCAGAATTTGGACACTCAAACTGCAGATTCCCGTCCAGCTCAAGAAGTCGGGAGAGCCGGGGTGAATAAGGGCAAGATCGTAGCGCTGGTTCCGAACTGCAAGCAGATCAAAAAACGATCAAATCCCTATGACACCCTTTCCTTATGAGTGCAAGCGGTGCGAATACCCCTATGCACGCCCTAGAATATGCTCGACCAGATGATAGGGCGTCACAATATCAGGAGGGGTGATACCATCTTTAACTGCGAGAATATTATCAACGGTGACATCACCCATACGCAAACTCGATTGCAGCGTATGCCCTGCGACGTGGGGCGTGATAATGTAGTTGTCCAAATCGAAGAGTGGATTATATGCGGGCGGCTCTTCGTCAAATACGTCTACGGCGTATCCTGCAATCTGGCCTTTCCCCAATGCTTCCCCAAGCGCTTTTTCGTTCACGACGCAGCTGCGCGCCGTATTTACGAGCAGCGCGGAGCCCTTCATGATGCGGAACTCACGTGCGTTAATCATGTGGCGCGTAATGTTGGTTAAGGGAACATGCAGGGTCACAATATCCGAGCGCCTCAGCAGCTCGTTCAAGGTGGTGTAGATCAACCCATACACTGTGGGTTCAGTGCGCTCAAGAATGTCGTAGCCAAGAATGTCCATGCCAAAACCCATGGCACGGCGAGCGACTGCCGTTCCCACCTGCCCTACGCCAATAATACCTATCGTCTTACCATACAAACTGATTCCGGGGTCTTTTTTCCACTCCCCTGCTTTGGTAGCGTTGACCATGCGCGTGATATGGCGCGCGAGGTCGAGGATGAGGCCCCAGGTAAAGTCTGCGGTTTCCTCTCGATTGGTGGCAGGGGTAAACGTAATCGTAATCCCATGCTTCTCTGCTTCCTTAAGATCAACCCCATCGAATCCGGTACCGTAGCGCGCAATTATCTTCATGTTCTTCAGGCGCTTGATAACACCTGAAGAAAGGTTGTCATTGCCAAGGATAAGAGCGTCGGCTTTGCCGGCGAACTCAATCATTTCGCTTGCGGTAAGCGGACGCCCGTATGGATTGAGGCGAACCTCACACCCTGCAGCGCGTAAACGCTCCACAGGTTCTTGCGCATATTTACCAAAGGTCACCGCTGTCGAAACAACAAGCCAATCGGCCATCTACCAGTCAACACCAATCTAACGGAGCGATCCCGCTCCCCCTCGTCGCCCATACCCCTCCTCATTATGACAGACTGAGAATAGCGTACCTGCGACCAGCGGCGCCAGATCCTACCGAAAGCCTGCTGCGTTGTCGTGCTTTCGATTGCGCTACAAGCTACGGGCAATCTCTGCAACGTAGTCGGCAAACTCTGCAGCCATCGCCTTGCCCTTCTCACGAGATGCGTATGTGGCATCGCCATATACACCGCTAGCAGAGATGGTTGCCAGCGAAGAGGCGTCGAGTCCATAAAGGGCGGGCTTCGAGGGATACTCGCATACCGCTCGATCCATATGCACCAAATCATCCCGATAGGCAAGCATAAGCGATGTCTCAAACTCCTCAGCATGAAACATGCCGTGCCACATCGGTGACTCCATATAGCGCTGATAGACATCCTTCATATTGGGATAGAAAATGATCAGCAGCTCCACATCGGGATGGGCATCGACGATATCGCGCTGCACGTACCGAAGAGCCTTCACATTTGAATCATGTCCATTGGTGATCATGATCTTGTCGAAACCCTGCTCGATAAGAGATTCAAGGAGCTCGTATATGAGAAGGTTGAACGTCTGCTGTGAGAGGGTAAGGGTGCCGGGCAAACCCTTCCACACCCACGAATACCCAAAGTTGACTGAGGGGAAAACAACAGCTGGCACGCGGTCGGCGATCTCCTCCGCCTGGTACTCGGCTAAATACACGTCGGTACCGAGCGGCAGATGGGGGCCGTGCTGTTCACAGGCACCGACCGGAAGAATCGCCCAATCTCCCGCTTCAATACGTTCCTGCACCTCGAATCGCGTCATTTCGCGTGCCAGCATGTTGCCTCCAAATGTTAGAACTGAGCGAGCCAGTCACGTGGATTCACGATAAAGATCTGGTTGATTTCATCCTGCGTGAATCCACCCTCATCCATCATGCGGGGGATGAACTTCTCTTTGATATATCTAAAGCCGGGACCTCCCCCATACCCCTTCAGATAACTCGCTCGGCCCATATCGCCGGAAATCATTATCTGATTGGTAAATCCATGCTCTTTCAGGCTGACAAGGGCGCGGATGCGCTGCTCGTCGGTGTAGTACTTGATTTTTCCGCAACCGTCAAAGCCAACGTAGGCGCCTTTGTCGGCGAGCTGCAGGTGATAATACGGGTCGCAATTTCGATCGGAGTGACCTATCACAATCTTCGATGTATCTATCCCGTAGCTCTCAAAAACCTCCAGAAGTTCGACACCCATAGTTCCGAACTCGGTATGGCACCACAGGGGGGCTCCTGTTTCCAAGTGGGCAAGTGCGCACGCGCGTGCCGTCTTAACCTCATCGGGATGCAATACGTTATACGATCCGCCCGCCTTTATCTGCCCTGCCTTGATATCGGTTCCGTAGCAGCCGACCGTGATATCGCGGATAAGATATGCAGCGAGGTCTTCTATCGTGGCTTCCTTTATCCACTCTTGGTAGTACCAATATTTATTGAAGCCAGTGGTACATACCACATTTACTCCTGTCTGGAGCGACATGCGCCTATACATCTCAGGGTTGCGCCCATAATCGATGCACGATCCCTCGACAAGCGTCCTGCCCCCGACTGCGGCAAATTCGCCCAACTCATATACAGAGCAGTCGTAGTCCGAAAGCTCGAAATCTCGATCTTTCTGCTGGGCGGGGGGAATGCAATAGAGATGCTCGTGTGTATAGGTAAACCCGATTTTGTCAGCGTCTACATCTCCTGTAACCGCCCTCATCTTTTTCATGAGATCACTCCTTATGCGATGGCATGCCCACGCCAACAGGCCTAGGCATAGGGCAACTGTTTGGCGCTGCTACACACCGAAGATCATGCCTATTATGCGCATGATGACGAGAACGATAATTGCATCGGTAGACGCGAACCAAAGGCCCTCGATTCCATAAACAGTAAGGTCGACCATGTTGTAAAAGACAACCGGCATAATCGAAAACACAAAACCCAGCAAGAATCCGGCAATTATGCAGCCCCGCAGCCCGCCCATCTTGTTGCCGAAGACGCCGGCTGCGCCACCCATGAAGAATAGGCCGATGACAGACGGCAGGATAACCGCACCCATCTGCGTGGAGATCGCGGTGGCGAGCAAGCCGCCCGCAACGGCAAACAGGAACCCAAGGGTCGTGGAAACGGGGCCGTATGCGTAAATGATAGGAACATCGAGCGCGGGGATTGCACCGGGAACAAGCTTGGTAGAAATGCCCTTGAATGCGGGAACGAGCTCTGCGAGGAACATGCGGACGCCCTGAAGAAGAATCAGGATGCCGGCGGTAAAAGTAAGCGCTTGGGTAAGACCGTAAACAACCATGTTCGAGCCACCAGAATACTGGGCGACTACGTCGGGTCCTGCGTAAAGGAAGGTGATAAGGTACACCACTCCCATGACGATGGACATCAGGATCGACATATCCTTCAAAAAGCCGATGCTCGCGGGCACCTTGATGTCTTCGGCGGATTTCTCTTTGTCACCAAGGAGGCCGCCGACCCAACCGCATGCCCAGCATGCGGAGGAACCCCAGAAGCCGAAGGCCACATCGTCGTTGCCGGTAAGTTTACGCATAAAGGGCTGGGCAAGCGCCGGGAAGAGAATGCAGCATACGCCCTGTACAGCCGAGCCTATGATGATGGCGGTCCAGCCAGTGATGCCCATCTGGTGGAGGACGATTGCCATCGTGCCTGCAAAGGAGAGCATCATATGACCGGTGAGGAAGATGTACTTCCAGGGAGTCAAACGCGCAAGAACGACGTTGATGACAAACGAGAGCACCATAATCATCGAGGTCTCAAAGCCAAGCATCGATTGCACGGCGGCAACGAGCGAGTTATCTTCTGCGATAAAGCCGGACAAATGGAAAGCTTCGGTGAACACATTGGCAAACGGGGTGAGGGCGCCCATGATAACACCCGCACCGGCATTAAGAATCAAAAAGCCGAGCACGGTCTTGATTGTGCCTTGAAGCACCTCGGATGGACTCTTCTTGAGAAGAATCAGGCCGAGCGCCGCTACAAATGCCAGGACTATGTAGGCGTTATCGAGTAGGCTAACAAGAATATCTAACATGGCCTGATACCGTTCCTTTCTTTACGATGGAATGCACCCAACTTCTCTTCTTGCAGATCCGCTCATCTACAACTCGCCTGTAAGGTACGGGTAGATCTTTTCTTCGAGTTCTTCTTTGTCCAGGATGTTGGCAATGGAAATGACCGGGATATCGGTATTGACGATCTGTGAGGCAATCTCCGAAGATGCCACAATGAGATCGGCGTCTTTTCCCTGCCACGAACCAAGGTCGCAGGCCTCGCCGATAACTTTGCAATCGTATTTCTCGCCCAGCTCTTGAACGTTCATTAATGTCATGAGACTTGTTCCAAATCCCATACCGCATACAGACAGTACTCTCAGCTCCTTCATCTCATCTCGCCTCCCTCCTCTGAGAAGGTTAAGGAATACACGACTTGTCTTGAGGGTCCCAAGACATTGGATATGCGTCTCGTCGGCGAGAAACTCCGCAAGATCACGGAGAAGCTCTATATGGCTCGAGCCTTCACAGCTGCCAAGCGCAAATAAATGGATTACAGGATCGTTTTCGGGGTGGCCGAAAGCGACGGGCTCAGCCAAGCGCACATAAGCGATACACGGCTCGAAAACGTCGTCGCTTGGCCGCGAATGGGACATTGCAATATGCGGAGCGATAACCATATATGGGCCAAGCCGGACGTAGGCGTCTACCATGGCATCCACATACTTTGGACTTGCCTTTTCCGCTCGCACCAGCAGTTCGCCTGCTTTTCGGATGGCCTCTTCGGGGGTGCGCGCCCCTACATCAAGGGCAACGAGATCCTTTGTGAAATGCTCCGCCAGCATGCCTTCCTCCCTTCGCTGTCTACCACGCAATACTGTTTTCGAGGCGTTTGATCGAATTTCGGATATTGGCCACATTGCGCTGAACTATGTCGGAAGGATTAAAAATGCCCGATCCTATGCCCGCGTAAGTAGCACCGGCATCGAAGTAGTCCTGAACGTTATCCGCATTGATGCCGCCGACCACCATCAAAGGCATCCGTCCGAGAGGTGCTTGGACATCCGTGATGTATTTGGGTCCAAGCGTGCATGCGGGAAACACCTTTACGATGTCTGCCCCTGCCTTGAATGACTGCATGATCTCCGTCGGGGTAAATGCAGCGGGAACGGTTATAGCACCGTTCTCTTTCGCATAGGCGAGGGTTCTTTCTGAAAGCATTATCGGCGAGAGCAAATACGAGGCGCCCGCGTCGATTGACCGTTTGGCAAGCTCAAAATCGGTAATAGTTCCCGCGCCGATGAGAACATCCTCGCCAAACTCCCGTGAGGCGATACGGATGCTCTCAAGAAAGTTGGGCGAGTTGCTCGTCACCTCAACAGATGAAAGCCTAGTCCCAACAAGGTGCTCGATGACTGTTAATACCTGCTTGGTGTCGTATCCGCGGAGGATGACGGTTACTTTAGGAATGAGTAAATCTCCCATAGGACCTCCAAATGCATAATTTATATTATGTGTTCATATTTCCTACATTTTATTATGCATAGGATTCATTACCGTGCAACATATTTTTTCTGAACGGTATTTTTGCAGATAAATAAGCTGTTATACTGATTCAAACTAGACGCTCACACACTGTATCTAATAATAAAGACGGTAGTGAGTTTTTACTCATAGATTTTTATAATGCATATTTATATATATAAAATGTATATTTTTTACATCCTGCTGGATGTCCGGAAACATGGCCATCTTTCCTTTCCTCCTTCTGGCGGGCCTCGCCGAAGTGACCACCAGAAGGAATCTAAACACGAGCCCATCCCCAAGCTTGAGCGCCCGCCAAGCGGCAGGCGTCGCTTCAAAGTCTATTGCTGCGATGTGCGCGCTTCCAACCGAAAAGGGGCTTGCGAGAAGAATCACGTGGAAGTGCGAGAGCTCCTGCCGAAAGGAAAGGGCATACGCTTCGATCGGCTCGGGGAGGCTGACTGCGCCCATCCCATGAGCCGGGTGAACTCGAGTCCCAGACCGAGCCTCTCAGGGCTATCCCCCATCTTTATCCTCAAGGCAGCCTTCAAGGGGTTGGCAGAGGCGCTCCTAGATGCCCTCGGCATCGAGGAACTCCCGGCAGATGAACTTGGCCTGACAGACCGAGCGCTCAACAGGAACAGACGGCGCTTGGGAAAGGAGCCCCTCTTCTAAGGCCTAGGCGCTGCACAGATTTTTTTAGGGCCGTTGCACTGAGCTTGAGACTGGGTGCCAACAGCAAGATTCCGCATGTTCTGAAACTCATCGCAACACGCATGGAGAGCGGCGAACTCCCTGGGGGAGGAGCAGAAGATGCAAGAAGCGTTGCGCTGAGCTTTGGAAAGCATCTAGGACCTCAAAGCGTGCGCTGACTTTGCAATTCAAGCGGAAATCCGAACGCATCTGCCGCAAGCAGAGATGCGGCAGATGCGTTCGGTCGCGGTGCCGGCAGTTAGCTGATCGGGGTATCAAATCAGCTAACTGCCGGCACCGCGAGGGGTTACTCAATCACGCTAGCAAACAACCGTTACACCAACTTTTTGGATGCGGTCTAGAGCTTCCTGCCCTGCTTGGCGAGGATGTCCGTCACGATGTTCTCGTAGATGGCGCCCTTGTAGATGCCGAGGTTATCGCCCATGATGTCTGCTCGGGAGCCATCCTCCAGCGTCGAGACGAGGAGCTCCGTGTCGCGCATGTACGCCTTGAAGTTGCCCTCCATCGCATTCCCCTCGAGCGGCAGGCCGATCGCCTCGAGGTTGTGGCAGAAGCTGACGATCCCGGCGTCGTGAAGCCATTGCAGGCTGTCCCCGTACTTGCGTGCGCACGCCCTCTTCTCGACAACGGCGTAACTGAACTTCTTGTAGTCGCGGGCGAGTATATGCGTCATGCTCACCTGCCGGCGACTGACTGCCGGGAGGGATGCTGGCGCTATCCGTGCGATTCACCCGGTCGCGTGTCAGAAATCTCGGACCAGCCGGGGGTCTCGCGCGCATCCCCAGCGTAACCCCTGCCGGAAACCCGCTTGGACAGCAAGACGGCAGCGGACGCATCTGCACCTGCGGTCGCTAGAGAGCCCTCACAAGATGTGCAGCCATAGCGAGATGCCCGCAGCTCCCACCCGTCCCGTCTGGGTATGCGGTTCCAGACAAAATCGGGTGTCGTTTTGTCTGGAACCGCATACCCGGACGGGACGGGCCACATGAGAGCCCGCCGAGGAGTCGAGGATGTCGACCAGATCCTCGAACTCTCCTCCCCTACCGTCCAATGGATTGAGACGTATCTGGGGAAATGGCGATCTGACAGACAAAGTTCAGGCAGCCGAGAAATCAGCGCTGCCTCCATGAAGCATCTCGACCAGATATACGGGATTGCCAAAGACAACTACGGTATCGTCACCATCGGCAAGCAGGAAGCCACAAGACTACGCAAGGGCTCAGGCTGTGGGATAAGGAGATTCGATTTGACAAAAGCAAAGATTGTAATACAATGTATTACACAAAGAAAGGAGCGCCGACATGACCATCTCTTTAAGGCTGAATGAAGCCGACGCCGTACTTTTTAAGAAGTACGCCGAGCTGAACGGAATCACCCTATCTGAATTGGTGAGACGCTCCGTACTCGAGCGTATCGAAGATGAGTACGATCTAAATGCTTACGAAGAAGCCGCGGCAGAATTCAGGGCAAACCCTGTAACCTATTCTCTTGATGAGGTCGAGAAAGAGCTGGGCTTGAGATGAGTTTTAGGGTTGTCTTTTCGGAAAAAGCATTGAAGCAGATAAAGAAGATAGACAAGCCTACAGCTTCACTTATTACAGGTTGGTTGAGAAAAAACATAGAGGGGTGCTCTGATCCACGGCAACACGGAAAGGGACTTGCAGCCAACAGAAGCGGGCAATGGAGATACAGAGTAGGCGATTATAGGATAATCGCAGAAATACAAGACGATGAAATCGTCGTATTGGTTCTTGGGATAGGACACAGGAAAAATATCTATTAGGGCGACGGGATAAGCAGGCCAACATTAGAAGCGATGCAGCTCACGTGCAAATCTCTCCACGCGCGAATCAGCCATACCGTGGAGCGATACGGAAACAGTAAAACGGACGCCATCCTAATTAAGAGAGTACTCATGCCTATCAAGCAGTGGCGTGCGATAATAGCGTCCATCACCGTTCAGGTTGATTATTCCAAGCTGTGACGGCACCCGTTCCAAGCCATCGGTCTTGGCAAGGCGGGCCGCGTGCTTGGGGGCTCGGGTTGTCTCAGACATAGATGGCCTCTCTATCGAGCATTCGATACCCGTACAGCCTTACCACAGCGCCGTTTGCCGGAGCCTCCCGATAGCGGTTCCGCCCTTGCTGGCCGCAGGAACAGGCACACCCGCCCCTTGCTCCTACCGTTCTCGGGCGCGGCCCGGGCATCATTGCGAAGAACGGTGCACGCTCTGGAATTTCCGGTAGGCTTCCCGGGCGCCGTTGATCACGATCGGCACACCGCCGCCATTCTCACTCTGCTGGCCGACGAAGTACAGATCCCTCACCGGCGTTACGTGCGGCGGGTTCTTCTGCCCCCAGATCGGCACGAGCCCGCCGAAGGAGCTCTTGGACATATGGGTCATCTCCCGGTAGTCCAGCGCCGTCATGATCTTCTTCGCGACGATATGCTTCGATAAGTCCGGAAGGTGCTCTTCCGCTAACGCGATCAGCTGGTCCGCATACCTTTCCTTCATCGTCTCCCAGTCCCCTTCCCTCAGGGTATCCGGGCAGACCGTGTAGATCGTCACGCAGTGATAGCCTTCCGGTGCGAAACCCGGCGCGTGCGCGTCTGGGAAATAGATCAGATAGCCATCCGCCCCCTCGTGGTAGACGCCGTTGCGCAAACGGTCGATCGCCCCATGGAGGTCGTAGCCGAGGTAGTAATAGACCAAGGACTGCTCCTGGTACCGGCGGGGATCGTAGTCCACGCCGAGATGCACCATGAACACCGCTTCCATCGGCCGGCATTCCCGCAAGATCCGACGATAGCCCTCGTCGAGATGCTCCAGCCCGACAGTCTTCTCGAAGAAGTCCCTGGCGCTGCCGCAGCCGACCACGACATCGCCGCCCGCTTCCGTGCCGTCGGCCAGGCGGATCCCCCTCGCCCTTCCGCTCTCGACCAGCACGTTCTCCACGATGGTGTCCGGCACGAAGGTGCCGCCGTGGGCTTCGATAGAGCCCAGCAGCGCTTCCGGCAGTTTCTGGCAGCCGTCCTTGAAGTACGCGAAGCCGCCGTAGTAGTGCTCCCTCCCCTTATGGTCCAAAGGGATGCGCTTGTCGAAAGCGGTCTCCGTGTTGACGAATGGCAGGGTGAAGCACTGCACTTCAGCCGGATCGGCGCAGAAATCCGCCAGAATCCCATTGAATACCAGTTTCAGCTTCGCGTTGCCGTGGAAGAGGAGATCCGTGAACTCCTCGCAGGTCATATCCCGGTATTTCCTCACCTTCAGGAATGCCAGCCCCATCCGGATCCTCTTCGTCGGGGAGTCCCGCCGAGACGATTGGTAGCGGATCTCCATCAGGGCGTCGTAGAAGCGATAGTATGCGTCGATGCCCCTGGCCTCTTCTGGGAACAGCTCTTTCAGCTTCTCCCCGCGCCAGTTCGGACCAGCGTACTCCTTCGGCCGGATCAAGTCGAAATCCCGCGTCGATAAGCCCCGGTCGTCCCGTACCGTTTCCAAACAGATGCCGAGCTCCTGCAGGAAGCTGTGGATCGACTCGGAGGGCAGGAGGTCCGATAGGATCAGCGGCCCCTGCTCGAAGGAGAAGCCCCCCTCGCGCGCCAAGGCGACCACGCCGCCGGGCTCGTGGTTGCGATCGTAGAGGACCACCTCATGGCCATCCCGGGCCGCCAAGGCCCCGAAAGTCAAACCGCCCAAGCCGGCGCCGATGATCAGGATCTTCCGCCCCCTCATAGCCCGTCCTCCGGAATCGTCTCGTAATCCACGCCCATCGTTTCCTCCACCTTGGAATTCAGCAGGATAATGGACACGAGGATGCAGGGCAACGCGCAAACCAAGCACACCGCCCAGATCGGGAAGAACAGGATCCCGACATTGACGAACGCGAAGCCCAATCCCATCCCGATGTAGACCAACAGCCCCTGCGCGCCGATGACCGAGGCCCGGATATCCGTCGGCACCATTTCCGTGGAGATGATCTCCATGTAATCCCGGCCGATCCAGAAGCTGCCGAGATACAGCCCGTACGCGATCCCGACGAACGCCGGGCTCCAGAGCAGGTTGGCACCCAGGATGAACAGGACGAACGATACGGCGCAGGCCGTGCCGAAGATCAGCACCGTTTTCTTCCGGCCGATCTTATCCGCCAAGATGCCCGACAGGATGACGGAGCCGCAGTAGAGGAACGGATAGAAATACCCTGCGGTCGTGATATCCGCAGTGCTCATGTCGGCGCGGTACATGATCGACTCGTAGCTGGTCATCGCGATCATCGCTGCGTCGAACAGCATCTTGATCAGCAACAGCGTCCTCAGATCCTCACGGTGGAAGATGTACCCGATCGCCGAGATGATCCCCGACTTGGCCGGCTTCCCGTCCTTCTCCGCCCGGGCCCTGCCGTCCGCAAAGGCTTTCGTCTCCTTTGCGAACAGGAGGATCAGGATCACGACCGCGAAGCCGAAGAGCGCCGGCGATAGGTACACATTGCGCCACTTCGCCGGATCGTTGTCCATCAGGGTAGCCCGCATCATCGGGATCGCGACGGAAGACAGGCCGCCCAATCCTTTCAGGAAACTGTAGATCGTCGCCCGCTTCTCCTTGGGAGCCTCCTCCAGGACATAGAGGATCTGGATGTCGCTGCCAGTGAAGAAGGACAGGAGGAAGCTGCCCGCCAGAAACATCAGATACGAGCTGCTGAGGAAGATGATCAGCAGGCCCAGCGACATTCCCAGCGAGGAGATGACAAATAGCGGCTTCCTCCCGATCTTATCAGCCAGGGCCTTGTAGAACGGTGCCATCAGGGCGATTACGTAGCCCAGCAAGCCGATCGTATTATGCAGGGCCAAACCGGATTCATAGGTGTAGCTGCGGCCGAAGACGGTCCCGTTGACGAAGAATTCCGTGATGAAGCTGGAGGTGATGTTGCCGCCGATGTTGGTGCCCATGTTGTCCAGGACATCGGTCAGGGCGATCAGGATCATCAGGACGGCGAAATAGCCGGTGCAGCGTCGGACCGGCTTGCCTTGATGCGGCCTCGATTTGTCGTTGTTTTCCATGATCGATGCCTTCGCCCTTGGATTTATCCTAGCACAGCATGACGTCCTCGAAGTAGTACTTCATGGGGTTCCCGATGTGGCGCTTCGCCTCTTGCACGAGGAAGGCTTCGATGAGGTAGTCGATGTGGCTTCGTATGGTATGTAGGCTTATCGATGAGTTGACGGCGCTCTTGAAGGCAGCCTCTATCTTGGGCGGGTTTGTGAGGGAGCCCACCAAGGGGCGAGGATGTCGATCAGATCCTCGAGTTCTTGGATCTTCGCAATCTTGTTGCGCTCGATGATGTCCTTGAAGTAGGTCTCTCGGAAAAGGCAAGTTAGACAGTCCATTTTCCGCTAGGTAGTCTGTATGTAGGTGAGGTAGGACATTCCCCCAAAGGTGGAGTATTCGATCCATCCCCGATACGGCTCCCCTCCATAGCCCTGCATGAACTCGGCGAAGGAGAGAGTATTGCACGCTCAGAGTAGCACCCGTTTCGCGCTTTCCGTATCACCTTGCCACTTGACCGTTTCACGGCTTCCGTATCACCCGTTTCACCCAATCCGTATCGCCCGACGCCTCCTTTCTACAATCGGGATGCCATGCAACCGACCAAGAGAAAGGAGAACCCAGACATGGCAAGGAAGATACGGGCGAAGCCGATGATGGAGCTTCGCGAGCAAGGGGTGTCTCGCCGCGCGATAGCGCGGACGCGGCACATGTCGATGGAGTCGGTCTGCGACGTCTTCGACATGGCCGCCGAGCGCGGCATAACCTAGGAGCAGGTGGAGGGAATGACCGACGACGAGGTCTACCGCCTGTCCTGCCCCGACAGGCACGTGCACGAGAGCGTCTTCGAGGAACCCGACTGGGAACACGTGCACGGGGAGATGGCGAAGGTCGGGGTCAACCTGCGCCTCCTGCACGACGAGTACAGGGCGGAATGCGCAAGACGGCACAGGGTCGCGATGGGCTACACCAAGTTCTGCGAGGGCTACGGCGCCTGGACGGTCGCGAACGACCTGACCAAGCGCATCGAGCACAAGGCGGGCCAGTCCTGCGAGGTCGACTGGTCCGGCCCGACGCTCGGCAAGGGCCTGGCCGGCCCCACGACCGGCGAGGTCTCCAAGATCTACCTGTTCGTGGGCGTGCTTCCCTTCAGCCAGAACGCCTACTTCGAGCCCACGCTGGACATGGGGGAGCGCTCCTGGCTGCGATGCCACGTGCATATGTGCGAGTTCTGGGGCGGCGTGCCGGAAAGGACCGTCTGCGACAACCTGAAGACCGGGGTCGTCAAGCACCCGCGCGAGGGCGAGATCGTGCTCAACGACGCCTACGAGGCGCTCGGTGTTAGCGACGGACTAAATCAACCATCTGGCGTCGGTTCATAGCAACCAATTCGAGTCGGGTCAAAACAACCAACCAGACGCAGGGCGGTCGATTGCCGCGCATGCCACGCCCACAGTGGCCAGCCGGACGTTGTCGACGCGCCTGGCTCCAGTCGCTTTACCTTGTCAATGCTACAGCGCCGGTGGCTGCATGCCGCGCTGCTCGGTCGCCTGCGGCACCGCCTCGACGGAGTACGTGTCCAGGCCCCTCCCGCGGTAGCTCGGCCCGCGCATCATGAGGACCGGGGCCTTGTCGAAGATCCGGTCGAGCGTGCACAGCAACGTGTCGTCGCCGGTGAAGAACTCCGGCCAGTCGCTCGCCACCGCGTTGCTCGTGAGGATCATGGTGTTCGGCCCCTCCTTCTCGTAGCGGCGGTCGACCACGTCGGAGAGCAGGTCGGTGCACGCCCGGTCGAACGTGCAGCGCCCCACCTCGTCCACGATGAGGCGGGAGGGCTTTACCAGCGTGCCCACCACGCGCGGAGCGTTGCCGCGGCTGACGGCGGCCGACAGCCTGTCCCTGAGCTCGCTGGCCTTTATGCAGTACGTCTTCATGCCCCTCAGGCAGCACTCGCGTCCGTACGCCTGCGCCAGGTGGGTCTTCCCGATCCCGCCCGGGCCGATGAAGGCGACGTTGCGCCCGGCGTAGAGGTCCGCGAGCGCCGGCAGCTTGGCGAGCGCGCCGGCGTCGCGGCCCTGAATCCTCGAGAAGTCGAAGTCGTCGAACGTCTTGGGCTCCCTCCTCGGCAGGCGGGAGGGCCTCAGCAGCGTCTCTATCGACGCGAGCCTCTTCTTCTCGCCCAGGTAGGAGAGGGTCGTCGCCAGGGCCTCGAGCTCCGCCTCGCCCATGTCGTGGTCAGAGGCGAGCGTGGCGAGCTCCGCGGGCTCGAGCGGCAGGCTGAGCGCGGCCGCGGCCTCGCAGGCGCGGGCGTACAGGCCGTCGAAGGCACCGCCCACGGCTAGCTCACCGCCCTTCCGAAGTCGAACCTGGCGAAGGCGGGGTCGGTGGCCGGCGGCGCGGCCCACGTCACCGTGGCCGTGACGGGCTGGCTGGGCAGCTCCTCCGGCTGGGCGGCCGCGCTCCGCTGGTCCTCGCGCCACGCGTCCTTCCGCGACCAGGCGACCTCGTGGCAGACGAGCTCGCGGGAGAGGTCGTCGGAGTATATGTGCAGCGTGCGCCCCTCGCGGCTGACCCTGCGCTCCCGCCCCCCGTACCACCACGGCACGCCGAATCGCCGGCCCTCGAAGCTCACGAACCCGTCGAAGGTTATCCTGCGCCTGGGGCACAGGTAGAGCTCGGCCGCGGCGGGGTCGAGGATGCCGCGCGCGTGCCCCATGCACGCGGCGCGGTGCTCGTCGGCCGGCACGCAGTCCGCCGCGCGGCGGTAGCGGCCTGCCTGCCTGGCGCACCAGAGCAGCGCGTCCCCGTTGAGCCGCGTGAGGTCGGCGAACTCGCGGCCGGCGAGGAAGTTGTCCTTCGCGAATCGGACGAGACGCTCGACCTTGCCCTTCGTGAAGGGGTGCCTCGGCTTGCAGAGGCGCGTCCGGAATCCCGCAGCCTCCATGAACGCCGCGTACTCGGCGTTCCACACGGGGCGGCCGTCCGCGCCGCGCCTGGTCACGACGCTCTTCATGTTGTCCGTGAGGACCTCGTCCGGCACGCCCATGTACGCGAAGGCGTGGACCATCCCCATGAACAGGCTCTCCTGGCGCGCGTTGGGGAAGAACTCGACGTAGAAGTCGCCGCAGTGGTGGCGGCACATTGCGAAGCACGCGATCCTGCACTCCCTGCCCTCCCAGTCGACGACCGTGACGAAGCCCCAGTCCATCTGGCAGGACTCCCCGGGCCCGCTGCGGAAGCGCTGGCCGCGGCTGCCCTGCGGGGCGACCGCCCTCCTCTTGGCCGGCACGAGGTCCCTGTGCTCGGCCACGTACTGTTACCACCACTGAGAAATGTGCCGATTGCACCAATCTACACGCGCCGCACACACCAATGCGAATCCGCCGGGTCTGCCAACGTGCTCTCACCGTTTCCGGCTACTCCTCCCGCCTCCTCTCCGCTGGCAGGTCCTTCAGCCGGCAGGACCTGCCCGTTATCCTCAGAAGGGTGCAGTGGTGGCACACCCTGTCGGCTATCGCGCTCGCCGCGACCTCGTCTCCGAACACCTTCGCCCACCCGCCTATCCCCACGTTGGTCGTGATGATCGTCGAGCGCTGCTCGTAGCGGGTCGAGACCAGCTGGAACATGAGGTCCGCGCCCTCGGCGTCGATGCCCAGGTACCCGAGCTCGTCGATTATGAGCAGCTTGGAGTGGGCATAGTACTTGAGCCGCTTCGCGAGGATGCCCCTGGACTGCGCGTCCCCGAGGTCCTCGACGAGGCGTGCGCAGCCGCAGAAGCGCACCTCGCGGCCCGCCCTCACCGCCTCCACGCCTATCGCAACCGCGAGGCGGGTCTTGCCCACGCCCGGGCTGCCCACCAGCGGCACGTTCTCCGCCCGGTCGACGAACCTGAGCGTCGCCAGCTCCTCCACCTGGGCCCTGGGGACGCTCGGCTGGAAGGACCAGTCGAAGTCGGCCAGCGTCTTCACGTACGGGAAGCCCGACGAGCGTATGCGCTGCCGCATGATCCTCGACCTCCTGGCCGCGACCTCCGACTCGGCCATCTCCGCCATCGCGGAGCACAGATCGCGGTCGCCCTCCCCGCACATGCGCACGTAGTCGGGCAGGGACGCGCACATCTCGTGGAGCCCGAGCTCGGAGAGGTTGGCCTGCGCCCTCACGTAGGGGCTCGACTCGTCCACGGCGCTCACAGCGCACCGCCCCCTCCCAGCCCCTCGAGCAGCTCGAGGTCGGCCCGGGCGGCCTCCCGTATATCGGCGTCGCCGGCCCAGCGCTTGCCCTCCAGCGCCTCGGCGTAGTGGCGCTCGTCGTAGACGATCGGCCCGCGCGCGGAGGAGGCGTCGTGGACGGCGACGAGCTCGCCGCCGACCTCGATCCTGACCTGCCCGGAGGGCATCGCCGTGACGGTCGCCCTCCTGCCGATGCAGGACCGCGGCACGGAGAACTGCCTGCCCGCGGCCCTCACCAGCATCGTCGGCGGCACCACCTGCACGCTCACGTCGCCGACCATCTCCCTCAGCAGCCGGAGGTTGCCGATCGGGCGCAGGCGCTCCCTCTCGCACATGAACAGCGCCGCCGGGGGCAGGCCGGCGGTCTCGTTGGGCTCGGCGTCCGGGCGCGCCTCGATGCGGGCGATCGCCGCGATCAGCCCCGCCTCGCCGACGAAGTCGCGATCGTAGGCGCGCAGCCTGCCCACGAAGCGGTCGGCGCTCTCGTCCTTGCCCTTCGTCTCCGGCGTGCGCGGCGCGCAGAGCACGAGCTCCGCCCCCGCCTCCCGCAGGAAGCGCAGCACCCGTTCGGACCTGCGGCGCCTGCCGCCGGACATCGTGACGACGGCGGACATGTTGTCGGTCAGCACCTCCTCGGGGACGCCCCCGAGGCGCACGAAGGTCGCGAGCAGGCACGCGAGCAGGTCGTCCTCGGTGCGGGTGGGCGAGTACACGAGGCGGTGGACCCTCGAGTAGCCCAGGGTGCCGGTGAACACGTCGGACTCGAAGACCTCGCCGAGCGCGTCGGTCATCGCGAGCGACCCCTTCCAATCGAACTGCAGCTGGCGGCCCGGAGGGGTCTCGAATCTGGGGTGGGGCTCGGACCCCGCCCCTCCGCCGAACCCGACGCCGCGCGAGCGGCACCACTGGGTGAAGACGTTGTAGCCCGCCAGCCCCGCATCGGGGTGCCGGTCGAGCAAGAACTCGTGGACCGCCTTCTTGGTGACGCCGGGCAGCGATGCCTTCGCGGCGATCGCATCCCCGAAGGCGTCGAAGGTGCTCGGGCGATCGGACCTGCGGTCCTCCACCTCCTCGCCGGACTCCCAGTACCTGGCCACCGTGTGCCTGTCGAGCCCGTACCTCCTGCCGATCTCGCTGAAATTGGACCTCGTGCCGAGCTGCCTGTACATGCTCGGCTCTCCCATCACGTTCCTCTCCAATCGCCGCTCCTCCCTCGCGTTTGCGTGTGACGGGAAGAGCGTATTTCCGTTGGTGCGGTCGGTGAAAGAACGTTGGTGCGGCTGGCGTGGGAACGCTGTCGCGAACGGCACGGTGTGTTGGTCCGACTGGTTGTTTTCAGAGTAGCGGTATCACGTACACCTTCACGCTGGTGAGGCCGCCCTCGTGCCCCTGGCCGAGCAGCCCCTCGTATATCACCTGCGAGTTGGTGACGCCCTTCCTGAGCTGGTCGTCCACCAGGCCGGTGTGGCCGCTGAGCACGGTCCTGGCGGCCTTGGTTCCCAGCCGCCCGTGCGGCCTCACCTTGAATCCGTCGGCCTTGATCGTCCTGGCCCTCTGCCTGGAGAGGCCGGTCCTGCGGCAGAACTCGGCGAGGTTGCGGTGCTGCGGGTCGAACTCGCCCGTGGCCTCGGCGGCCATCGACTCCAGGGCCTCGTCTATAATCTGTTGCAGGCCATCGTGCTTGTCGCCCATCCATCCGTCCTCCTAACGCCGGCGCGTCGACAACACCGGCTTAGGGGACATGGGACAGTGCGGTGGCTGCTTTCATCTGACCCGGATTGGTTGTTTTAGCCCGACCGTTTGTGGTTGAATTCGCCCGGCGCTAACATCTTCTCTCAGAGACAGATTCAACGGCTTCATTTTTGGTTATCTACCTGCGGTTTTGGTGCCTTTTCATACACACTTTTTGTCCGAGTGTTCAAATTGCCCCGACAAATTCAAACGGCCAAAAAAAGGGTGCTGACCTGCGTCAACACCCCAAATCTATACACACTTTTTGTCAACCTATTATTTTCTGCGAGTTTTCGGGCAAGATCCCCATGCAACGTCCCAGGCGCATCGATGGGCATGCTGACGCCAGCCCCTGCTACAATGGGGCCTGCAAGGATACGGCTGGCATCGGGTGGAATCGGGCTAGCCGTTATTCTTTTCGTAGGGCTTCCCGTCACGCAGCATCGCGTACATGACGTTCAGCCTCCTTCTCGCAAGGGCGGTGATGGCCGATCCGTAGCTGCGCCCCTCGGCCCTCTTCCTGTCGTAGTACGCCCTTGACTCGCCGCAGAAGAGTATGGACTTGCTCGCCGACAGCACGAGGACCCGCTTGAGCCTGCGGTTGCCGCCGCGCGGCTTGGTGACGGAGCGCACCGTCGTCCCCGACTGCCTGACGCGCGGCGCGAGGCCCGCGTAGGCGGCCAGCTTGGCCGCCGAGCCGAACCTCGAGACGTCCCCGACCTCGGAGAGGAACGTCGCGCACGTCACGGCGCCCAATCCTGGCAGCGTCATCAGGATCTGGGCCTCGGGCATCGCAGAGAGCGCCTCGTCCCTCTTGGCGGCCACCTCCTTGCGCGACTTCAGCGTCGCGAGGAGGTAGGATGCCTCGAGCTTGACGAGCTCCTCGGTTCCCGCCGTTCCGGGCAGCGACACGGTCTGGCGGGAGACGACCTCGAACAGCTCGTCTATCTTCGTCAGCGCAGCCGGCCCCATGCCCCTGCGCGCCTTCGCCCAGCGCCTGACGTTGCCGCGGCCGGCCTTCTTGAGGCCGTGGCATCCGCCGTACCTCGCAAGCACGGTCAGGTAGAGCTGGCTCTGTAGGCGCTTGCCTGCGAGATGGGCCTCGAGCGCGGGGCAGGTAGATAGCAGCAGGTCGTGGAGCCTGTTTCCGGCCCTGGTCGCCTCCTCGGTTAGCTCGCGGTCGTACGACATGAGGGATGCCAGGCGCAGGCAGGCGCCGCTCTTGGCGCCCACGGGCTTGACGAGGCGGGGCAGGCCCGCCGACACCTCGGCCATCACGAACGCGTCGTGCGCGTCGGTCTTCACCTCCCCGCCGCACATCCCGATGGCCTGCGCCATCGCCCGGGGCGTGATGAGCCCGCGGGGGATGCCCATGTCGTCGGCGACCGCGAGGAGCAGGGCGGACATGCTGCCGGGCTGGTCGACCACGACCATGGTCCTTCCGGCGCGCGCGAGCCCGCCGAGGGCATCGCGGATCTCGCGCTCGTCCTGCCCGACCCTCGCGTCCAGCAGGACCTCGCCCGTTCGGCCGTCGATGGCCGTGAAGTGGTGCGACCACTTGCCCACGTCGACCCCGCAGCTGATGTCGAACTCTCTTTCCATTCGGCCCCCTTCGTTTGTGAGGAGCTGGCGTTCGGCCGCGGCATTACCTTGGGAGAGCAGGCTGCGCCAAGCGCGCCCCGGCATCAACCTATCGGCCATCGGTCGGCGCCAGCGAACCCGGCGGCATGACAAAAAAGATCATATGGACAGCCGCACATGGCCAAACCGGATTCGTCGGCCACCAGCGTCGGACCATCCTCTTTCCCTGTGTCCGATGCAGCCATTGTAGGGACACTGGGAAACCCTGACAGCCTATAACGGCCGCACCGGATCCGCCGGCGCTCAGCACCAGGCGCTTCCTCGAGTTATGCTGCGCCCAGTATGCTCATATTAGGAGGAAAACAAATCAAAGTCCTATAAGCCTCATCCCCTTCATCTCGGTCTCCAATGGTTGATCGTGTCGGAAAAGTTGGTGTAAGCGAGGGGCCGTTCCCGGGCTTACACCAACTTTTCCGACACGATCGTTAGCTGGGGTGCCGACGGGGCGAAGAGGGTGCCGATGGTCTGGAATGGGTGTCATCAAATATTGGAGGAGACGACCGATTACGTCGGAATAATCAGCAAAATCGGCGTAATAATCAAGGATTAATAAAAAAACTTCACCTTAGCATATTTTACCTGTGAAATAAGGCTTATTGTGAAACGAAAAATTACATTCCCAGTTAGAGCAGGTATAATAGCACGGCTATACTCTATTCCGTCATTGTACATCACAATCCGTATGCTTACATCTCTATGCTTAGGATGCATTCGGTTATAATGGAACGCCTGATGTCGGAGGCGTAATAGACGATTGCCGTAATTTCCACCAATTGAATTTAGATTGTCAGACTCTATCTGTTTCCTAACAGGCTCTATTACATATACCAGTCTGAGTATAAGCGTATGATACATTGATAAAACATCATCATATGAGATAAATCTAGACTCTATTAATGCCGTTACATCATTTAGTGCATCGATGCATTTTTTCGCGCATTTTATCTGTTCTTCCGAGAGCATGCTTACGGCTGTCTTCTGTTCATCCCTCAGCTCACATCTACGTCTCTCGCCTTCTGTATGTTTTGTGTTTCTATGTCTTTTGGGCGGATTATTGTAAAACTGTTCAGAACTACATAGCATTTCAACAGGAAACTCATATATCCTGTCAAAAATTTTTTGATTGTCCTTAAAAATCCTTTTTATTTCAAGAAAGGCCTCTAGTTTAAGGTTTTTCGCGGTGTAATGAATTTGTAAAAGCGATACTACTATAGTTATATCAGCGATAATGCCAACAAGAAGTGCAACATCTGTAACTTTCATTTCTAAATACCCCGGCAGAAGTTAAGATATGCTATCTACTAATCGATTAAGAGATTGAATGGCCGATCTGATTTCCTGAAGATAATTTTCGTCCGAATTCATCCCCTGTAGCTCCCCTCCCCATTCAGACGGAAACCCTACTGTTTCAATCTCAACATTGTTGGGTAAAACGACCGAACGAAATGCTTCTAAATGCTGGTACGGTACGTATATCTCACTTGTAACAAGCAAAATAGTTGATTTGGGTTGCACATTATATTGCTTCATAAAAAATAGATACGTATCTAATGAATTTGCTCTTCTTCTTTTTGGGTCGGTTGAAGGTGCAGACAAGACGCTAGTTCCATCTTCGAATTCCATAATAATCCAGCTACTGTGTGTATTGTCCCTTTTTCCCATTTTAACGGTTGAATCACAGTGTGAAAAAATACTGTTGTGTGCTGCAACAAATAGATCAAATTCTGTGTCTGCACCTTGTGCATAAGTATCGGTTGCTCTGCGCTCTGAGTCATTGATCGGTCTTGAAGAGCCCAACAAAGACAGCTTTCGTGGCCTGCAATTCAGACCATCATATATTTTTTTTGCAAGCTTCGTTCTGAGGAGACAAGAAAGCTTTGCACCCCCAAGAACCCATATATAGTCGTACTCATTGCGCTTGGGTGTAGCATTATCGACTAATCCTAAATCCTTTTTTGCTTTTTTTAGATGCATAATCTGATTATCAGTAAAACTTTCTTTCCCAACCAGCCAGCGTGCATTCTCGTCGTGCTCTGTCCTTGCCCTTGTGCTACCCCTATAATCCCAGCAATCACTAAATCTCAACAAATATTTAAGATTAGCAGTAGCATTTGTGCTCTTGTATTGTCCTCCAAAAGCATTAACCAACTGATATAAGCTTTCGTTGTTCACGAAAGAGTGGATAAAATTATGAATATCATCGCATGCATTTGTTGGCAACGTTATCCTCATAGCTTTCTCCTAAGCTAGGAAATAAATTATGGAGTAATTCTATCGTATTTGTTGTTAGATAATCAAAAGTACCCTGTTTGATTGACTTGGTATCGACGAAAGACTTGATTCCCAACCTCAACGCAACAGCTCCTAAACTCAGCGCAACATGATGCAATAAGTTCGAGAATCCTTTCTTGAGAAGACAAGGCAATAGGGCTTCGCCTTGGATGCGAAAGGATCGGCGGACATGGGAAGGAAAAGGGCGGCTTCCTACAGAAGGCCCGACCTGTCCGAGCGAAAAAGAATCGAGGAGGCCTTAAAGCGAAGATGCTCGATACGGGAGATGGCTGGGATGCTCGAGAGGTCTCCTTCGACCATCCCGAGGGAAATCCAGCGCGAGCGGGAGGTGGCCGGAGGCAAACATGCCGGAGAGCTTGCCTCCGAGGTGGGAGCTCCCCGCACAAGCTGTCCTGTCAGGGATGCCCCTCCTTTCTGTTGATGTTCACTAGAAACTGTCCCGAATGATCACCGGGATCTGAGCGCCGCGGTCATTTGGATTCGAGCAGTTTGGTCAAGAGGGGCCGCGTCCCGCACGTGAACTGCATCCCAAAACTTGGACGCGGTTAGTAAGAGCCTAGGCAGCTAGGGACTGGCATCGGAACTCCTCCGGCGTCAGTCCCTTCAGTTCAACCTGCCTTCGCTTGGTGTTCCAGTGGATGATGTACGCCTCCAGCTCCTCCTTTGTGTTTGGTCAAGCATCTCTTTAGGAAAGGGACTGCGGTGGAAATCCTGGACCAGATCCATCTTATGCTGCTAAACCCAGATCCCTGCGGTACTGCATGGGGCTCCTGTAATCCAGGTCGCTCTTGATCCTGATGCCAGGATACCATCTCAGGTATGCGTCGGGCATGGCGATGAACTCCTCTATTCCAACACCATCCCAATCGCGCCCGCAGAAGAATCCTATCTCGATTCTTCCGAAGAGGCCCCGCACCTCGCGTTGCCGGGGCTGCAGCCCTTCCCCGGCATCGGCCTGGCCGGGCCGTTCCCCCCGCATATCCTTATCCACCCCGGCCATCGGCAATGCCCGCCCCTGCCGTTGCGGATCACGGGATGGTCGCCCCCTCCGAGCCGCTCGACCGCCCCGAGCAGCGACGGGTTGGCCGTCTCCGCGTCGGGCGACGTGGAGATCGGCCGGCCCGGCGGCATCCCGTCGAAGCAGTCGACGATCGGCGGGAGGCAGGCCCTGCCGGCGGGGATCCGGGACTCCGCGACGTCCGTTATCCACTCCTCATCCGGGCCGCCGGCGCGGAAGCGGCGCCTTCCCCGCCCGCCTGGCAGCAGGTCCGGGGGCGCGGCGGATGTCTCGCCCCCGTATGGGCTGCATCGGCGCTTCTCCTTGGCGGCGCATGCGGCCGAGTCCTCCTCGGCCATGATGGCCCGCACGGCCCACTCGCCGACGCGGCCCCCGGGTTCGGACCCGGCGTCGATCCCGGCGGCGATGCGCCTGCATCCGCAGGTGCCGCCGCTGGGCCCGAGCGCCTCCGCCGCGGCTCTCTTGGCGGCGGCGCGCTCCTCGGCCTCGCCCTCGAGCTGGGCGTTCCCGGCATACCCGCAGCTGCTCTCGGCCATGCCCGCCGCCGGGAGCAGCTCGCAGAGTCCATGCCTTGCCCTCAGCGCCGCCGCCATCGCCGCCTTCTCCGCGTTGGCCAGGCGGTCCGGGTCGGCGCCCGGGTCTTTTTTTACCATCTCGAGGGTGGCCTGGCGCACGTCGAGTTCAAGCTGCACCTTCCTGAGCCGCATCCTGGCCTCTCGCAGCATGTCCCGCGGCTGCTCGACGTCATCGGGCGGGCCGTCGGACCCCTTGCCCACGGGGACGCCTCTCCCTTCGGGCTCCCCGCCGTTATCGCCCATCACCTCCCCGCGCCGAACGTAGGGCGCCGTCCCGGAGACGCCGTGCCTCCCCGCCACCTTCGCCGCGGGCCCGGTCCTCGCCTCGAGCTCGGCCACGACCTTCACCTCCTTCTCGATGGGAACCGCGTCTTTCCTGGGGTTCGGCCCACGGTGCCTGCGCCGGCCGGGGGCGATCCCGCCGACCCGCTCGCCGAGGATCTCCCGGCTCTTCGGATAACCAAGCGCCCCCATCGTCCCCGCCAGCCCCTTGCCATGCCCAAGGTGGTGCCCAACGGCGGTCCGCCTCTGCCCGTCGGCGTATCGCGGGCTGGTCTCGGATCTGCTCGCCGGCACTTCGCGGGTCCTCCCGTGCTCTTTCCACCGACCTCGCAACGCATGCGCCGTCGGATACCCGAGCTCCGCTATCGTGTCGGCGCAGCCATGGTCGAGCTTGATGAAGGTTTCCATCGCCAGCTTTCCCTGCTCGTAACTGCACATGCGGCTTCCTTCCCGGTCCCGTTCTGGTCCAGGATTCCCGCCGCAGTCCCGAATGGTCACGGAAATCTTTCGGGTTTGGGCACGCGACTTCTTCGGGTTCGGTCACGGCGAGCCGCCAGCTTCCTGGCTTGCCGAGCATGGGCGGCTCCCCGAGCCGGTGGCTGGGCCGCCGAACTCCACGAGCCTGCAGTGGTGGACGATGCGGTCGATGATTGCCGATGCGGTCATCGACAGAATCGTCTATCGCTCGGACATCATCCACGTCGAGGGTGACAAGTCGATGCGCAAACGCATCGGTTAAGGAGAAATGACACTGCCCATTCAATGCAAGAGGGGCGCATTCGCGCCCCTCGCTAAGTGCAAGAGCCGCGTTGCCACGTGGCAGTTGCGTGTGGAACGCTGTGGCAGTGATGCGTGGAACGGTGTGGTGAATCAGCTGCAATAGTCATGATTCACATAGACGGTGCGGAATCTATGCGCAAGCGAATGTCGACGATGGTTTAGGCGCGAAGGCTTGATGGTCGTGCACGGCGTGCAGCTGTGGTCGGCACGCCGTGCACGACCGGTCGGTGGAGTTTGGAACGTTGCACCGGTGATGTGTGGAACGGTGGTCGCTAGGGCGCGCTGTACGCACGGAGCCATGGATTAGGCGATCGACTGTAGACGGTAACATGTTTTACCGGCGATGTGATTATTTCAAGCTGGGGTGTACATTGGCTCAAAGCAGTCTCAGACTATGCGCTGAATAACATTCGCTACTGCCGTTTTCAGGTGCTTACCTTCGCAAAGATCCCGCTTCTCTTTTTTTACTGAACAGAGAAATTGCTCGTAGTCTTCATCGCCAATAGTACCAATCGTATCAGCAGCCTCGGCTAAGCTGCTAACGACAAGGCCCAGTCGGTTTTCTTGCACATATTGCGCAATCCCAGATTCTTTCCAAACGATAAGCGGCCTTTCGGCGACAATATACATGGATGCCTTATGAGGGCAGTTATACCGAAGGTAGTTACCAGTCAATCCAGAGCATGTCTTCGTCGAATCTCCATCCCAAACAAGCCCCCACCCCCCCGATATCATTCCGGGAACAGCATTAGATGGATATGAACCTATGAATTGGACATTATCGCTGATCCCACTGGAACTAGGCTCCGGAGCACCGAACAGATTGAGTTTAAGACCCGTTTCCGCAATCTTTGTCAAAAAACCAGCCTTGGCTAGATTGCCTGCAAAAGAGACGACTGATCTATCTCTTTCTTCCGAAACCTCTCCCTCAAAGCCAAGATAGTCGAAAAGACCAAGCTCAACGATGTTCCCCGCATAACCACCACTCCTCAAAGCCCCCGTCATATTCGGGTTATGCGAGATGATACAGTCAAAGGAATTCAATACCTCTATATCATTCGCCAAATCAGCCTGCATCCTTAGGGACTCAATATCGTGTATAAGCGCAAAGGAGCGGTTGTTCTTTTTTGAGAGGATCCTATAGAAGAACTTCTTGTTGGCGGGGTACTGTACAGAGAGCATTACGTCATTGCCGAGAGTGATCGTGTGGACAAGCTGCTGAATAACCCGCACCATCCTATACCGTGACGGCCTATAGAGCTCCGAAAAGCCAAGCTCAAGGAATATGTCAGCAGCATCCCATTTTGCTTTTCCAGAAGCATTTTGCGTATCGCGGCGAAAGATGCTGTATTGCATTTTCTCCATGTTAGATACCTCATCCTTGTAATGCGCTTTTCAAGTATTGCATTGAGCTCCCAATCTCAATAGATCGGGTTCTGGCGACTTCGCCATATTCAATTCTTTCTCCTGCTGCTTTGACAGCTTCCTCAACAGTACGAGCCACCCTATTAGCAAGGCCGAGCCTATCCGTAATATCATCGATCCTTGGATCATCTCTATTCGGAGTAAAAGTTACAAACTGCTTATCGAAATGAATGGAAAAGAGTGTTCCGTGGTAAGTATCAGTGAGTACATAGCTCGCATTTTTAAACAGAGCCAGTACATCTATCGGACCAATATCGAAAACCGGTTTGATTCCGACCCCTTTCAAGGGAACAAAATGCGATGCGGAGATCATTGGAAGTCCGATATCATCCTGAATAAGGCTGACAAGTTTTTGCCAGTCTTTGCGTGCTCTCAATCCTTGCAATGAATAGATCAGACAGTATCCTTCGCTCGCTCTGTTTCCAGCAATATCGGAATCGATTAGACTTTGGTATACGTCTTCACCTACCAAGAACGTCGGATCGAGAACGCATTCAACCGGGCGCCCAAATAACGCGGATACAAGACTCGTCGCTTTTTTCTCACGGACGGAGACATGCGAATATTCTTGGATTAGATTTGCATAGGAAGAAAGTTGCGCAGCAGTTGCTGTTCCCGTACTTGGTGCATAAGACACTTTGCGACCGTTAGCAAATGAATAATAATATGCAGGCCGGATATCTTCCTTCGATTTGATGAATTCGGGAATCTGATATCCCCAGACTTGGTCTGAACCAGTAAGTAGTATGTCTCCTTCAACTGCAATAAGATCTCTTATATAGTTTATTTCCGGAGCATCTGTTAGGTTCTTTGAAATGAATTCCTCGTATTGGAAGAAGGTCCGGCTCCTTGCCAATGGATGGGCAAGTAATTGGGCTGCACTTTTCGCAAAATATTTCATGCCATACATCTTTGGAAACAGCGAATACTTATCGAGTTGCGCCACAGGCCGGAAGTTGATGATCACACACTCGTTACCCAAGTCTTCAACTGTACGTTTAAGAGCATATGCCTGCATGACGGAACCGAAATTATGGGATCCGTGAAACGTCATCAGGCTCACCTTGCGGCTCACTTGATTGAACCTCCTTCATGCGTGCTACGAGCATGCTTCTTTCCTGTGATTCGCAGATAATAGCTCATCACGAATTTGTCCTTCAAGACAAGAAGCAGGAGGATGTAGGTGATACAAAGAATTACCCCCAAAACTAGAATCTGCTGGATCGAGCCCATCTCGGAAAATATCATTGACGCGAGCAGGGAGACAGCGTACGCGAGACAAATTGACAACAGCACCTTATGCACTTCCGCCTGCCGCCATACTTCTTTGACAAGTCCTCCGCACCTTGATGCACGCAAAACGAGAACGCTGAGCTCGGTCAAAGTCACTCCGATGGCAGAACCTTGGACTCCAAAACGAGGAATAAGCACGCTGTTATATATTGCTGCCAGAATCAGGCCAATCACATTGATGACTGCCCATTCGCGCTCTCTCGAGTGTGACATCAGATATCCAGCAAATGCGATATTGAGAGCAGAGAACGCTACAGACGGACTCGCGAGAATGAGTGGCGTAGCGGCTTCTGAAAAATCGCTTCCTCCGAGAATGAGTATCACCGGTTTTGCGCAGAGTAAGCAGAACGCAATCCACGCTGAAGCAGCTATCACGACAAAGTTCACGTTTTTCCCAATAAGACGGTTCGCATCCGCTTCACGGTCTTTCGAAGCATAGTAGGAGAGCCTAGGGAGCAGAACGTTGCCAACTGAATTCATGGCTGTTATTGCAAGACTTTTTATCTTCGAAACCAGCTGATATAGTCCGACCATATCGGTGGTCCCGAGAAAACCTAACAGCACAATGTCGGTCTGCGTATACATTCCAGACGAGACTGCGGCAATTGAATACCATGCCATGGGAGCTAGATGGCTCTGAGGGCTAATCCTTCTTTCAGGAGGCGTGGAAATATATCTCCTGAGTCTGACCATGTTGAGAACATTGGAAAGATAGCCGGAAATAATAACGATAACTCCATACGTAAAATAATCGCTCCGTTCCCGTACCAATAGGAACATGAGTACAAGTCCTAAGAACTTGAATACGATGCTCCTTATAGTGATATAGGTGTACTGCTCCAGCGCTTGGTAAAGCCATTCAACACCCATCGAGGTAAGAAGAATGGTACATCCGAAAAGAAGAAATAACGATCTATTTTCGACAAGACGAGGTACCGTAAAGCACGAGCAAATATACACAACTGTGGAGAGGGCGGTCGATACCGCAAGTATCGACATGAGCTCCCTTACTGTCGCTGATAGTTCCGCTGGGTTGTCCCTCACCTTGGCGCACGTAGTAATACCGTAATTAGTCATGCCAAGCACAGCTGCAAGGCCAAAATAGCTTGCCACACTCTGGGCGAAGGCGACGGCACCCGTCCCGTACGTGGATAAGATCCTCGCGGCATATGGAACCGTTAATAGGGGAAAGATTAGTTTCGAACTGGTAAGCACCATGTTCATGAAGACGTTGTACTCAATGGAATGTGTCTTCATGATTTCAGGCCGCCTACGATCGCTCGTATTTGCCAGCAGAGTACGTCTGAAAAAACTACACAAAACGAACCACGTCTTCCACTTGCCTACGCGCAGAACGAGGGCAAAGTACCTCATCAGGCATGTTTCCCACCGTGACCAGTGCGATGAACACCTCATCGTCTGGAATAGCGGCTTGATTCCGAATAAAAGCCTCGTTTCCAAGTTCGAACATGGCATTGAGGGGGCACGCTGCAAGTCCCACCCACTCAATCGCTCCGAGCAGGGCCATCAGAAATATTCCGCCATCTGTGTAGGGTTCATTTCTCTCAGTGGAGTTTAGAAATGAAGACAGCCGAGAAGTCACAATCAGCAATATTGGAGGATATTCGTATCCCCTCCAACCGCCCTGTGCATCGAGTATTGCTTGGATTTTCTCTACCTCATTGACCACAGTCACCATTTGGGGCTGCCTATTGCAGACCGAAGGAGCTGACATTGCAATCCTCATTGCCTCGAATAGCGCTTTTTCGTCAACCTCACCCAAGCCGTATTCCCGTATGCTCGACCTTGTTGATAGGGTATCGGGATAAGAACCATTACCACGGCTGTGGAGCAATCCAGCTTTGCGAACTCCAGAAAGAGATCGATCAGAAGCCATTATCTCTTCCATGACTCCCAGAAAAAGAACCCCGAATTCAGTTGGTACCGATGTGCCTGACGAGATGTGCTTGTCGTAATATGAACCAAGCGCTGACAGGGCCAGCGTATATTCGAAGGCCTCTTTCGAATAACCCTTATGATTCCATTTCCTGAGCAACTCACTCATGTTTTTCAGGGCTGCAGTACCGAAACCAGCTCGAAATTTGCTATGACTTAACCCCTTCTCAATCCTATGGCTGTAGAAAATCAACTTTGCTGCAAGCCGGGCCTGATCTGATACTAACGAAAGACCTGACTGTTTTATAAATCTTTGAGATTGCTCACGCATGAGTACGCCGAGATTATGTGCATGTTTGCGATTGCGCAAAAAAGAGATGAGGGCTTGCGGCATCAGCTCTTTTAAATTTTCATGCATCGTTGAGCCTTTCGTATACGGGCGGGCTACACCTTTTGGCTTCACTCACTGGGCCAATAGTTCCTTGCATATGCTCGCTGATAAGCTTTCTGTTTAGAAATAGGCTGGGAACCAAGGCACAGTAGATTAGCTGTTCCCAAGGTCCCGGATTGATATAAAACGTTCCGAAAAAGGACATGAGGACAAATTCCGCGAGAAAGAAGGGGAGCGTCGTATTGAAGCGATTTTTTGCATGGTGAAGCATTATCCTAACCAATATGGAAAAAATAAAACCGATATACAGCATCACCACAATAAATACCATAATATCGACTATTTTTCCCTGAGATGGATAGAGGTACCCAATAGCATCCACGACATTTGCCCTCTCAATTCCATGAGATATAGGCAGGTGAGGCTGTTTCTGATGTTCGAAGAAACGGATCCCGAATAGTCTATTGATAATCATGTTCGGAAACGCAAATAAGAAAATCAAAACTTTATCTAGAGTACCCTGCCCGACCCTAATACCTACGGAAAAGATGTAATTGTCATAGATAAGCGAGCCCCCTAGGTACGTCCATAGATGGTTGCCATAAAAAGACGAGGATACGTTCGAACTTGTTCCCCTTAGGGCGAAGCCAACGACATAGTTAATGATGAACAAGCTGATTGGAATTATCAGCAGTGCCGCAATTGTCCGTCTCTCAGCCTTTTGACTACTCAGTCCAATAAAAATAATGGATGCCGCAACAGGACAGATGATGTTGTACTTGGTGAACGACAGAAATACCGAAACGAAAATGAGCGCTGTTCCCGACAGCGCTATAAAGTTGCGCTGTCTTATCCCGTAGTACATCGTTATTGGGACAACCGACAACCCCACAAGCTTGAGATGCGACAGCAACCCCCCGCTCAGAGACGAGGTCGTCTCGTCGAATTGATCGAGGCTCACTCCCTGCCTGATCAATGTGAGCAATGAAAAGAGAAAGCAGATCACACCCATGACGAAAATAAACGCCGACATCGCCTTCATATTGTATAGCTTTGCCTTCTCATCAAAGGAAAGCTGCCCTAAGCTTTGATTGAATTTTGAGAAGGGGATGCTCCCCACAAAAAAAGCAATGAGTCCTTCCAGCAGCATTAATAGCGTATCGTCGCTAATCAGGAAGAATCCGAATCGAGGGCTTGCAATAAACTGGTTCAATAACACGATAAAAAAGTACGGCGCTGCAAATACCGTGAAGAGATTATACACAGATTGTGTGTGCAGTAATGAGGCGAGAATTAGACCCCCCACCAAGATGAGGAAGAAGCTCGTCACGATGCAAGACCATTCTGAAAAGCCGCATTCCGATGATATGATGCCAAGATTCTTTCGAAGCAACCATTGAGTTCAAATGCTTCTTTAACAAACTCACGGCCCTCTTCACCCTTGCGGAGACGCATCGCATCATCATCATGCAGCTGAATAATTGCATCAGCCAAAGAGTTGATATCTCCTCGCTTTACGCATATGCCGGTCCCGCAATCGTTTGCGGTCTCCATTAGGCCGGGAATATCAGAGTAGATAACCGGTGTGCCGCAAGCCTGAGACTCAACAGACGAAACTCCGAAGCTCTCACTCTCGCTTTCACTCATCATTACGGCAACATCCATGTTTGCCCATTCTATCGCCGCCTGCTGCTGTGAGATAAACCCCAGCCATGTCACACAATCCGATAATCCTAAGTTGGCAGCCAACGACTCCAGACTCTGACGCTGGCTGCCCGTACCGGCAATCCGGACCTCAAGATGTATATCGGGACGAAGCTCAAAAACCTTCGCAACTCCTTTAAGCAATACATCTATACCGTATTTAGCCTCGAGTGCTTTCACTGTACCTATTACAAAACGGCCATCTCCTGCTGAACGTAAACGTTTTTCAGGAGAGAACAGGCTCATATCAACGCCAAAGGGCGTTATCTCAATTGTCTTATCTGTGTATCTAGACGATTCGACAGCCATTGCCCGGCTTGTCGACAGTATCCATTCCGCCCGTTTAAGGGAAAACATAATAGCTAAACGATGGGCGAGCGATTTCCTTGGAAAATCATAAATATCAGATCCCCACACGGAAAGATAGTAGCCCCTCCTGCATGCAAACGCTGCCACCAATCCATAGCTTGACGCATAATGAGCATGAATGATATCGGGGCTAAAATCCCGTATTTCCTTCTTTGCTTGGCGAACGGTGAGAAGATACCCCAGCTTTCTTGCCTCTCCGCTGTTTCGATCGGCAGGGCTTTTGAGCCAGTGTACAGTCACCCCTTTTATCGACATCATTTCGCTGTTCGTGCATTTATCTAAGCTTAGCACGAGAATCTGGTTGCCTCTTTCGGCAAACCAGCGGCACCATTTGATTGTATGGTAGTTGTTAGCATTTGAGAGGTAACAGATCCTCATCCAAGCTCCACCCCTCCCTTGATCTAGATCTGAGCCTAGAACACAAGACGTCGGCTATACGCTTACTCGCATGACCGTCGCCATAGGGATTTGATGCATGGCTCATTGCATCGTATGCAGTCTTATTGTCAAGAAGTTCTGAGAAAACATCAATAATCGAGCGCTCTCCAGTACCCACGAGTCTAAGAGTGCCTGCCTCTACCCCCCTCGGGCCTCTCGGTTGTGTCGCGCATAACCAAGACCGGCTTCCCTAGACCGGGTGCCTCCTCTTGGATACCGCCAGAGTCGGTAAGTACGAGGTAACACCGAGCAAGGAAATTGTGGAAATCGAGCACATCCATGGGCTCTACTATGCGGAGTCTATCAAACCCATCCAACTCCTCATGCGCTGCTTCACGTACCTGCGGATTCATGTGAATTGGATAGAGCGCTTTCGTATCAGGATGCTTCTCCATTACACATCGGATGGCACGGAACATCCGATGCATGGGCTCGCCTAGGTTTTCGCGGCGATGAGCGGTGATAAGGATTAAGCGACTCCCTTCTGCCCAGTCGAGCAGCGGGTGCGAATAGTCTTCACGCACCGTGGTGGCGAGGGCATCAATACCGGTATTGCCCGTGACCCAAATGCGCTCGGCAGGCTTCTGTTCATCGAGTAAATTCTGCCGCGATAACTCAGTCGGAGCAAAGTAGTACTGTGAAACTATATCCACAGCCTGACGATTGAACTCCTCTGGCCATGGCGAATAAAGGTCGCGTGTACGTAGGCCAGCCTCCACGTGGCCTACAGGTATCTGCAAATAGAAACACGCTAGCATAGCGGCAAAGGAGGTTGAAGTGTCACCATGGACGAGGACTATATCAGGATGCTCAGCTTCAAGTATCGGCTTCATTCCTTTGAGCACGTCGCAGGTTATATCAAAGAGTGTCTGACCGGGTTTCATAACATGCAAGTCATAATCCGGAGCGATCTCGAAGGCGTCAAGGACCTGCTGCAGCATCTCCCGGTGTTGACCAGTAACGCAAACCACTGTCTCAAACTCATCGAGCCTATTCTTTAGTTCTCTTACAAGAGGGCAGATCTTTATTGCTTCGGGACGGGTCCCGAAAACGAACATTATCTTCTTCATTTGCGGGTCCCTACAGCTTGAAGACATTATCGCCGTTGCCAAGCACGTTGCGTGTATCGAGCAGGATGCGGTCTCCAAAGAGCTCGGGTCTGCCTTTTATCTGAGAATGACCGACCATCACTATGACCATCTCGAGCCCGTCGAGGAATTCATCCATGTCGTGAACCTGGTTGGGAGCGATGTCGTTGTCCACCCACGGATCGTACACACGGCACGGATCGGCAACCAGATGATGCTCCATGCTCTCGAGCATCTGCAGGGTCGGCGATTCGCGAACGTCATCCACATCCTCCTTATATGTAATACCGTAGATACCCACCTTGGAAGCGTCGTCGATTCCCTTGGCACGCATTATCTCTAGCGCACGCTCCAGTACCCATTCAGGCATGGAATCATTCGTGTGACGAGCCAGACGGATGAAGTTTGCTGTTTCTGGAAAGTCTCCCACCAAGAACCAAGGGTCAACTGAGATGCAGTGACCCCCGACGCCGGGCCCAGGGCTGAGGATGTTCACTCGAGGATGCTTGTTGGCGATTCGAATCACCTCATAGACATCCATCCCCCCAACATGGCAAATCTTGGCAAGCTCATTGGCGAAAGCAATATTGATATCCCGATAGGTATTTTCAACGACTTTGGTCATCTCTGCCGTTCGAATATCGGTAACAGTAATCTCCGCTTGGCAGAACGATGCGTAAATTTCCTTGACCATCTCTCCAACAGACGGATCATCTGCTCCGATGGTCCGATTATTGTGAAGAAGCTCATATACCATATTGCCTGGGATAATGCGCTCAGGAGCATGGACCAGATTGACGTCAGATCGCCCCGCATCAGAGATGACCGGCCTCACGAAGCGGTCGATTGTATTGGGAGAGACAGTAGATTCGATAACCACAATCGCACCGTCTGGAGCTACTTCAAGCACCGATTTCATTGCCGCAACAACATATGCTGAGTCAATTTTTTTGGTCTGTTTGTCGTAAGGAGTCGGAACACTCACAATGTAGGTATCGCAAACCTGATACTCGGTTGTAAAGGTGATCCCAGCTTTTATCGCCTCGGCGAAGAGTTCATCTAATCCTTCTTCTTTGAACGTGGTACGCCCCTCATTGAGAGTGGCGACCAGCTCGGAATCGTAGTCCGTACCAACAACCTCCACTCCATGCGATGCCATCATGAGAGCTGTTGGAAGACCGATATAGCCGAGTCCAATAACGTTAACCATAGTTTTCATACTCCTACAATCCATGAATCAGCATACTTAGCCTTTCGATTTCAGCCTGCCGAGAGTATTTTTCTGCAACGTACTTTGCGGCATTAGATCTGTCGATCACCTTGTATGGAGCGCCGATCAGCCTATCAATGCCGTTCTTCAACCCTGCTATGTCTTCTGGAGCCGCAGAAACACCCAAGCCAATATCGTTTAGTACTTGAACAGAATCTCCTACTGCTGCAAGGAGAACTGGACATCCACATCCTATAGCTTCGAACATCTTTGTGGGGATACTATCCGAGAGATTGGAATTAACGAGTGGGACATACGAAAGATCGGCATTTTGAAGGACGGTATAGACACCCCTAGAGTCAAGTTGCCCGCAGAATGAGACATTCGACAAGTGAAGCAAATGCGCTTCTTTTTCAAGTTTTTCTTTACTCGCGCCATCGCCAAAAAGTAGGAACCTCACATCGGGCCTATGCTCCGCGAGTAAAAAAACAGTTTCTAGTCCTTGAGCGAGCCCGATATTGCCAACATAGACACAGAGAGGACCGCGATCGAGATGAAAGCGCTCTATAGTTAGGGAATCGCACTCTTGCGATAAAAAATCAAGGTCAAGTCCGTTTGCAACAATCTGAACCTTGCCCGCATTGCTTCCGGAAACCAGTTCTTTTATTCTCTTGGCTTTGCCATCAGAAACAGTAGTAATGAGATCAGCTTCTTTATAAGCTCTGGAAGCAACGCAGGCGAAGACTCTTCCGTAAATGCTGCTCTCAGTGAATGACCCTATCTCATACCCTACGTCTGGCCAAATGTCCCTTACATCAAAGACCAGTCTCGCATTTTTCGTGCGTGCAATCTTCATTGCAGCGCTAGCCATCAGAAGAGGTGGCGAGGTTACTATAACAACATCAAAAGCTCCCAGTTTTCTCGCCGCTTTTACAGCGCCGCTCGATCCGCTGAGGTTATTCTTAAGTCTGTTGATAACAGTTTTCTTTCCCATCATTACCACAGGAAAGAAATGGACGTAATCTGGGGCAACGTAGTCTGTCTTTCCCTCTAAGCTTGTATCGCTTGCCAATACGTGGACTTCATCGCCCAGCTCCCTCAGCTTTTCAACCATGACTTTCATGCGTATGGCACAAGCAGTCCTGCCCGGATAATAGCTGTCTGTCAAAACTAGTATTCTCATCTCGTTATCTAGCTCCATCGTGTGAGATAAGAACCCCAAATGTCCTAGCAATGACTTTGACATCCATGACAACACCCTGGTGCTTTATGTACTCTATGTCATAGACGATTTTCTCAGCAGGCCCCAAATCATATCCTCCGGAAACCTGCGCCAAACCGGTAATACCAGGTAACACCAGCAGGCGCTGTTTGAACCCGTGAATATAACGTTCAAACTGCTCATAGAACACTGCCCGCTCTGGCCTCGGTCCGACCAAGCTCATATCACCTTTCACGACATTCCAAAACTGGGGAAGCTCATCCATCCGCGTCTTACGTATAAATTTTCCAACACGAGTCACTCGCGGATCGTCATCTGCCGCCCACTGCGCACCGCTAGCCTCTGCATTCTCACGCATGGAGCGGAATTTATACAGCATAAAAGGTGCGCCTCCTTTGCCCAAGCGCTCTTGTCTGTAGATTACGGGACCAGAGGAATCTAACTTGATCACTATCCCCAAAACAAGCATGAGTGGAAGTAGGATGATAAGAGCGATACCGCACGATGCGATGTCAAAAACACGCTTTGCAAAGCGGTAGAGAGGCTTCTTTGGAAGCTCCGCAAGATTGATGGTCTCTACTTCGATAACCTGAGTACGATCGATAAGCGAAGCGACAGATTGAGCGATGTAGGTCCCTCTTGAAGACCTTAAGTAGTTCTTGTTCTGCTCTGTTGGCCTCATACTTCCTTAATCACTTCTCTTCCGGACAATCTCCAGTCCAATCCTCACGCGCTTGTTGCGCCCGAACATGTGAATCTCCAGCTCGGCCAGCCGCTTGTGGCGGTCGACCTTGCGGATCAGCCCCTCGTAGCTCCTCAAGGGACCCTTGGTCACCAAGACACGATCGCCCTCGATGACCCCTTCCGACATCTCCACCACGTGCGTCTCGACATTGGTGAACGCGTTGAGCCACGCCACCTCATCGTCTGTGAGCGCCAGAAACGATTCATCCGATGCGCCGAGCAGCCTTGCGAATGCAGGGATCTCGCCCAGCCGGTCGCGAAGGGCAACGGGATCGCTCGTCTCCACGAACACGTAGCCCGGGAAGAGCATCTTGGCCACCCGACGCCATACGCCGCCCACCTTGCGGGCGCATTCGTAGGCGGGCGTGTAGCAATCGCTCGCAATGTCTGCGAGCAGCTTGAGCACAAGCGCTTTGGTGTGCTCCTCCTGCCCGCCTGCAACATGGATCACATAGAGCCGGGGCTTCGGCACACCCGCCTCCCTTCGAAACACGGCGAACAGGCGAATCGCACGCGCGCTCCGCCTGAGGCCGCAGCCATATGGAAAAGAATCGTTCTCCGCTCGGTCTGGCAACGCGCATAGCGACGATTGCCCGCTCCGATGGATATGTCGGTGCCCTCTCGGGCGTGCAGTTTCCTGCGCTGAAGCCGCGTGCAGCGCATGCTGCCCGTGGACTCGGGGAAAGAAACTGGCACTATGCGTTCGTCAGGCTCCTCCCATCTTCCTCCAGCGCACGCCTCAGGCTGTCATAGTGGGCCGGATAGTGCGCGTCGCTCGCGATGCAGTCGTAGAGGCCCTGCTCGAACAGCCGCCGCGCGGGCTTCTTCTCGCGTCCCAGCCTGCCGCCGTCGATGTAGTCGGCGCTCGCCTGCAGCTTGCATCCCATGCGCGATAGCCGCTCCGCCAGCTCCACGTTCTTCTGCACGGCGCGATAGCGCTCGGGATGCGCGATGATGACCTCGTAGCCCCTGCCCTGCAGTTCGAAGATGGTGCGCTCGTAGTCGGCGAACTCCACTTCGGTGGCACGGCTCGAAAGCTCCAGCAGAAACTCGTTCGAACCGTCGAAGTGCAGGTAATCGACCCATTGCATGCCCAAGCTCATGAGCTTGGCGTGGTTCACCTCGAAGCCCATCTGCAGCGGGAACCCGCCCGCATTGGCCACGAGCAGGTCGTAGGCGCCCCACATTGCGTCGTAATCGAAATAGGGATCGCGCACATGGGGCGTGCAGACGATCTCCGTCACGCCGACAGCCTTGGCAGCGGCGATCATGGCGAGGCTCTCGTCGAGATCGCGCGCGCCATCATCCACGCCGGGGAGTATGTGGCTGTGGATATCGCGCACGGCTAGCGGTCCTCCCCCGTTGCGATGTTGGGCGAGGCGGCATGCTGCTGCGACGGCCTCGTGCGGTTGACGGGCATGCCCGTACCGGAGCCGGCGGCGTTGCGCCGCAACGACGCCTCGAGCTCGCCCCGCGTCTGCGCGTGCTGGTGCACGCGGTGCACGTGGCCTTGCGTGGGAAGCGGCAGGAGCCCCCCGGGCTCATCGCCATCATCGGCACCGGCGGTTCTCATGCGGTTTCCCTGCTTGTCGTAGTAGGCATAGTAGTACTCGCTGCGCTCCTCGTGGCAGTAGTTCATGCACACGCCCACCACGTTGGCGCCGGCATTCTCCAGCTGCGCGTGGGCATCGATGACCTCCGAGCGCTTGGCGAAGTTCTCGCGCACCACCATCACCGTGCCGTCGGCCACGGCAGAGAGCACGGCGGCATCCACGAAAGCGGCTAGAGGAGGCGTGTCGAAGATCACGTAGTTGAAGCGGCTCTTGGCATCCTCCACGAAACGGCGGAAACGCTTCGAGGCGATGATGTCGGGCGGGTTGGGGATGTGCGGCTCCACGTCGAGGAACCAGAAGTTCTTCTCGACGGCAACGGCGCTGGAGTTGAGGTCGCTCGTGCTGGCGAGCACGCCGTAGAGGCCGACCTGCGGATGCAGGTTGAGCTCGGCTGCGAGCGAGCGTCGGCGCATATCGCACTCCACCAGAAGAACCGTGCGGCCGCCTTTGGCGATGGCGCGGGCGAGCTCGATGGAGATGGTGGTCTTGCCCTCGTTGGGAACGGAGGAGGTGATCACGATAGTTTTGATGGGATCGTCCACGCTTGCGAATCGGACGTTTGCGAGCAGCGTCTGCGCGGCGTTCTGGATGGTGCGGTCCTCGCCGCCGTCCGGCTTACCCTTGGCCATGTCCCTACCTCCCCTTCCTCATAACCGGGAACCTGCCGATGACGGGCACGCCTATAAGGTCGGCGATCTCGTCGGCGCTGCGCACCCGGGTATCGAGCGTATCTGCGAGCACCACGACGGCAACCGCCGCGAAAAGCCCCGCCATGCAGGCCACGGCAACGTACATGAGGCGCCTCGGGCCGCTGGGGTTGATGGGGATCTGGGCCGAGTCGAGCACGTTCACAGCCTCGATGCCCATGACCTCCCGCGCGATGTCCGACACCTTGTCCGCCATGGTATTGGCGATGCCGGCGGCACTCCGGGGATCGGGGCCGGTCACACGCAGGGTGATGACGCGCGTGGTGGTGGAGCTCTCCACGCCCACGCTGTAGTCGGAGAGGGAATCGAGGCCGGTGGCCTCGAGCGTCTCGCGCGTGATGCGGTCCGACGTGAAGAGCTTGGCCACATCGTTGGCGAGCATCTGCGATGCGGAGAGGTCGGAGCTGGCGACGTTGGCAGCATCGTCGGTGCGGGTGGAGAGCACGTACATGCTGGTGGTTGCCGTGTATTCGTTGGGCATGAACAGGAAGCAGTACATAGCTGCGATGAGCCCGAGGGCCAAGGGCAGCGCTACGACCAGCACAAGCCTCTTCTTCAGCAGCTCTATGAGTTCTAACAGGGTCATCGGGTCGTGGTTCCTCGTCTTCTCGGAGCGGTTATGCCAAGGTGCCGACAGCGTCGGCGATGAGGCCGGCCTCTTCGGCAGGCTTCTGGTTGTCATGTTGATTTGCGGCGTGGGCGGCGGCATCGGGTGCGGCGGCGGGGATTCCGGGAACGAGCTCGGCATGAGGCAAAACCTGTTGCCCGGCTCCGTTTCGCCCGTCGCCTCTCTGTGCGATGTGCTTTGCCATTCCCCGTCCTTAAGGGTCCCCAAGACGTATTCTTTGAGCGACCCCTCTCCAATGCGTTTTTCCGGAGAGACGAGTAGCCGCTTTGAAAACATTCCTTCTCCATGCGGAGTCGGAAAGCCGTTAAACCATATAAGGTATGTTATCAAAACAATCGAGGATTATGCACATAATTTCCCACGCATCGCACGTCGGGCGGAAAACCTTTTGGTTTCTCCACATCGCATGGTTTTCAAGCCCGAGGCCCATCGATAGCTCCGCAGCATAGGCGGGGCTGCTGGCCTGGTCCAGCAGGGGGGTCACCAAGTCCGGGATCGTCGCCCGCCCTATCTGTTGGCCTTAGGCTGTCCCGCTCCCACCACATTTTGTCGACCGAAATGTGGTGGGATTCCTATTCGCCCAGATCAGAAGCTTGATGGGTAACCGTCTCAAGGGAAAGTGTGGCGAACCCGAGGCGTTCTGCACGCCGGGCCCGCGTCATGCGGATTCGCCAGTCGGGCGATTTCCTGCGGCAGCGGGGCACGGGCGCCGCGCAGTCAGGAACCTTGGGCGGCATATCTGCGCTCGGCCGCCTCCCTGTCGGGGCGCCACCATGCCTCGTGGGAACGATACCACGCCACCGTAGCTTCGAGACCCTCGGCAAAGTCCGTATGCAGCGGCTTCCACCCGAGCTCGCGACGCAGCTTGGAGGTATCGACGGCGCTGCGCAGGTCGTGCCCGGGCCGGTCGGGAACCCAGTCGAACCCATCCCTAGGGCATCCCATGGCAGAGAGGATGGCCTGCATGACCTCGCGGTTGCTCTTCTCGCAGTCCGCGCCGACAAGATAGGTCTCGCCGAGGCGCCCGCGCGTGAGGATCTCCCAGACCGCCGAGGAGTGGTCATCGACGTGGATCCAGTCGCGCACGTTGCGCCCGTCGCCATAGAGCTTGGGCCTCCCGTTGCAGAGGAGGGCCGTGATCGTGCGCGGGATGAACTTCTCGACATGCTGGCGCGGGCCATAGTTGTTGGTGCAGTTCGAGATGGTGGCGCGCACGCCGTAGGTGCGCACCCACGCGCGCACGAGCAGGTCGGAGGCGGCTTTGGTGGAGCTGTAAGGGCTCGAGGGACGGTAGGGACTATCCTCGGTGAATCGGGCCGGATCGTCGAGGGCGAGGTCGCCGAACACCTCGTCGGTCGAAATGTGGTGGAGGCGCACATCGTGGGTTCGGGCCGCCTCGAGCACATGGAAGGTCCCCTCGACATTGGCGCGTACGAAGGGGGCGGGATCCGAGATGGAATTGTCGTTATGCGTCTCCGCAGCGAAATGCACGATCGCATCCGTGCGCGCGACGAGCTCATCGAGAAGCGCGCCGTCGCAGATATCGCCCTCAACGAAGGTGAGGCGCCCATCGGGCACGCCCGCGAGATTCTCGCGCCTGCCGGCATAGGTCAGCTTGTCGAGCACCGTCACGTGGAGTTCGGGCGCATGCTCGACAACCCAATGGACGAAATTGGATCCGATGAATCCCGCGCCGCCTGTCACCAGCAGATTCTTCAAGGAGCCTCCTTCCTCTCGGCGGGCGCGCGGCATCTCCGCCCCATATCCACCATGCTATCAGATGCTCGCAACATCGCTATTCCAGCCGACGCGCCACCGCATTTACGGTATCGTTATAGTCGTTCGCGCATCCTGGATCGTTTGGAGGAAAGATGTCGTACTACGGTTACGGTTATGAAGGCAGCGCGTTCTTCGGAGCGCTCATCCTGGCCTCGTTCATCGCCTCGATCGTGCTCACGGTCATGGGCTACAAACGCTACCTACGCGACGGAAGCGCCCCGCGCTTCAAGCCGCAAGACAAGGCCGCCTGGGGTCCCTTCCTGCGTTTCGACACGCTGATCATCGACAAGATCATGAAGGTGCTCTACCTCTTCCTCGCCATCTTCGTCGCGCTGGCCTTCGTCTCCGGTGCCATCGCCTCGCTGTTCGGCGGTATCAGGGTCTTCCTCGTTGCGCTCATCTCCGGCGCGATCTCGCTGGTAGTCTTCGAGCTTATCCTGCGCGTGGGCTATGAGCTCGTCATGCTTACCGTCATCATCGCCCGCAACACGAGCGAGATCAAGCGCACGGTATGCGGCGGGGAGGCGGCCGATGCCGATGGCATCTCCAGCCCGAGCCCCTCCGCACCCGCCAACACGTTCCAGACGGATCCTGCTGCGCCCGTTACCTATACGACCTATGCGGCTGCTCCCGCTCCCCAGCCCGCTCCGGCTCCCACCCCGGATCCTGCTGCCGTCCAGCCTGCGCCGCAGCAGCCTATTGCGTGCCCCGCGTGCGGCGCGGCCGTCGCACCCGGCTCCAAGTTCTGCGGGGTTTGCGGTTACCAGCTTCCCTAGCTCCATAGGCACGCACCTTGATCGGTCGGACCACCTGCCCTGCGGGTGGTCCGATGGCGCCGCGCGAAACGGAGCGCCGGCCGAGAAGCCCGAGCCGGGGTGGTTCGGTTGCACGCTGGGGACGGTCCTCCCTGTGCATTTTAATGCACAGGGAGGACCGTCCCCAGCGTGCAACCGCCAGCGTGCAACCGAACAGTCGCCAAGGGCCTGCGTCTCGCAGGCCGGGCCACCGGAAGGCACCTCGGCCGAAACGGAACCCTATTCCCAGCCCCTATAGCTCTCGTCGATTGCGCACAGCTCCTCGAAGGAATCGATCTCATCGATGTCGTCGAAGCTGCACGCACGGATGACGACCTCGTAGTTCTCGCGGCATATGACGCAGGGCACGTCGTCCCAGAAGCGCTGCTTGGTCGGCCCGTCTTCGAACGCGCGGGGCAGATCATCGGCGAGCCGGCGGCCGTCCTCGGCGCTCCAGTAGGAGATCCCGTACATATGATGGCAGCAGTCCCCGCCCTTCTTGAGATCGCGGATGACGCCGCCCTCGGTCGTAAAACACCAGTCGTCGGTATGCTCCACGGGAACTCCCAGATAGTTCGACTGGTACTGGTAGCGCGTGATGAGCGCGGGGTTTTTGAGGAAGAGGTCGGACTCGAATACGTAGGCGTTCTCGAAATGGGCCGCAGCGAGCACGGCCGACGAGATGTTGTTCGTCGAGGCATAGTCGGGGTTGTCGATGAAGCGGAGCGAAGGATACTTCCCGAGCAGCTCGTCGAAACGCTCGGCAAGGTAGCCGCGCACGAGATAGATCTCCTCGATGCCAGCGTCGACAAGAGCGTCGAGGAGCGAATCGATGATGCGCACGCCGTGGATCCTCACCAGCGGCTTGGGGCAGGCCTTCGTGACGGGCATCATCCGCGCACCGAAGCCTGATGCGAGCATGACGGCGCGCCTCGCGCGATACGGCTCGAGAAGATCGAGCTCTTCGGCGGTAGCGGCACCCTCATGCACCCGCGCAGCCAAGCGGTCGAATTCCGCGCGCGTCAGCTCACCCATGCATATCCTCCTCGTACAGGGGCATGGCGGCATCGCAGTAGGTTTGCGCGGCGCGGTACCAGACGTAGAGCCACTCGCCCACCGGGCTGCCCTTCGCCCCCTTGTAGATCGCCCATACATACCAGTACCAGCCCACGAGCGCAACCGCCGCGAGGCAGTGGCGCTGCTCGGCGGCGGTAGCCTTCCGCCCATAGTAGAGGTCGATGACCTCGAGGGTCTCATCGGGCGGGTAGTTGGAACCCTGCGCGACGAAGTTGCCGAGATCGCACGCGTAATCGCCCATGGCGGAGTATTCCCAGTCGATGAGCCACATATCATCGCCGTGCACGAGCAGGTTGGGGCCGTAGAAGTCATTGTGGCAGAGCACCGGCTCTCCCCCATCGGCGGCAAGGTGATCCGCGAGCCTTCCCATCCGCTTCGCGAGCTCGGAGAAATCGCGGGGGAGCGGATAGTGCATGGCGCGCAGGATGCCGGCGATCTTCTCGGCCTCGGCTCGGTAGTCGAACGACCAGGGAGAGATCTCCCCGCTCTCGTGCAGGCGCCGCGCAAGCGAGAGCGCGCGCTTCACGTGATCGCGCTTGCCGTAGTCGAACGGCTCGCAGCCATCGATGAAGCGCGAGAGCTTCCATCCCTCATCGGGGTCCTCGTACACGAAGGTCTCGTCGAGCCCCAGCTCGCGAGCGATATGCAGGGCATGCGCCTCGGCGGCGCGGTTGATGATCTCATCGGTCCCCGCACCGGGATGGCGGTACACGTACGCCGTGCCCTTGCAGTCGAAGCGGAACGAGAGGTTGGTGAGGCCCTGCTTGATGGGGGTGACATCCGTGATATCGCGCCGCTCGCATGCCAGCGTGGCGCAGATGTTATCCAAGATGGCAAGATCGACGTTCTCCACGAAATCGCGGTCGTAGGCGACAAGATCGTTGAAGCTCTTGAACTCTCGCACGGCATCTTCGGGAAGCACCCGCGCGCGCATGCTGATCTCGTCTGCGTGCTGGACAAAGATCTGGTCCCAGAGCAGGGAGGCAAAAAGGGGCGCATGGCTCTCGCGCTCGAGGATGCCCGCGAACGCCGCGCCGTCCTCTACCGAGAAGAAGGCGGGGCCTTGGAAGATGAGGCCGCTCGGGATCTGCGTTGAGAGCGCGCGGATCATCCCGTCGCCATCGACCTCGGCCCGAGGCTCACGTTTGGAACCCTCGCGCTCGATGAGCGTGGCGAGCGAGCCGTCTTCGGCATCCACGAAGGGATTCTCGGGAAAATACTGGTCGGACGAGCACACCCAGGCACCGGGAAGCATATCACGTGCGAGGAACAGGGATGCCGCGCTGCCCGTATCGGCATAGTCTGCGTTGATGCGGATGCGCGCGCCGAAGGCATCCTCGAGGTAGAAGAGCGACTCCTTCATATAGCCCACGACGAGGACGATATCGTCTGCGCCCGCCTCATGGAGCTGGCGGATGAGCCGCTCGATGAGCACCTCGCCGCGCACGGTCAAAAGGGCTTTGGGCAGCTCGTAGGAGAGGGGGGCCATGCGCTTGCCCGCCCCCGCCGCAAGGATGATCGCGCGTTTCGCCATCTAGATCTTCGCCTTGCTTGCAAGGCCGCGGATGAGGGCGGCGGCGATGTTCTTTGACTGGGGCCGGTAGGGCTTGCCCGATAGGATCAGGCGCTCGACCTCGACGGCGCCGAGATCGGCGGCGGGAACCTCGTAGGGATTGGCGGAGAGCACCACCATGTCGGCGATCTTGCCCGCCTCGAGCGAGCCGCGCTCGCGCTCGTCGAAGCTGGTCCACGCCCCGTTGTAGGTGCACATGCGCAGGGCCTCCCGGCGCGTGAGGCGCTCGTCCTCGTTGGGGTTGTTGACCGCCTTGTCCATCCACATGATGGGATCGGGGTCGGTGCACGGCGCATCGGAGCCTGCGGAGATGACGATGCCCCTGTCCCAGAGGGTGCGGATGGGATTGAGGCGGGCGGCCCGCGCGGGGCCGAGCAGCGACTCGAGGTAGCTGTCGGGTTCCTGCGGCCAATCGATGAAGGAGGTCTGCATGGGCATCTGGATGCCGTGCTCGGCGCAGATCTCGATGCCCTCTGCGGTGGGCAGGCAGCCGTGGATGATGCCGTGGCGGTGATCCGCGCGCGCCGTGGCGTCGAGCGCGGCCTTGAGGCAGCGGGCGGCCTGCGCGAAGGCCGCATCGCCGATGGCGTGCATCTCGATCTGGAGGCCGAGGCCGTCGGCCTGCTTGCAGAAGTCGATGATCTGCTCGTCGGTGTAGTAGAGCACGCCGCAGCCCCCGCTTGCGGCATAGGGCTCGATGAGGGCGGCATCGGCGGAGCCGAAGCAGCCGTCGAGGGCGCAGGCGAAGCAGCCGCCGATGCGCGGGAGCTTGCGGGAGGTCGCGACCGTGACGTCCAGGGACTGCGGGAACACGCGCATCTGGAAGCCATGCTGGGCTCCCCTGCCCACGATCTTCTCGAGCGTGATGTCGAGGTCGCCGGCAAAGCCGATGCCCGACACCGTGTGGACCATGCCGATGCCCTTGGACGCGAGGTAGTCCATGGCATGCAGCATATTGGAGATGAGCTCGGGGATGGAGAGCGATGCGGTGATGAAGTCCGAGACGGCGAAGAACGCCTCCTGGTTCATCTCGCCCGTATCGGGATGGTAGCCGCGGAGGTCCCTGACCGTATCGTCCACGAGCTCGAGGAGCTTGCTGTTGACCACGCAGGCATGGCCGTCGTACTTGCCCATCATGAACGGCTTGCCGGGGCAGGCCGCGTCGAGCTCCTCGCGGGAGAGCAGGCGCCCCTCGGCCACCGAATAGGGCGAGGCCCCGAAGGCGATGAGGATCTTGGCCTTGGAGCGCTTCGCGAAATCGGAGGCCATCTGCATGATCTCCCTGTTGGAGCGCGCATCCATGACGTTGAGGCCTGCGTTGAACGTGGCGAAGCTCGCGAAGTGCTCGTGGGTGTCCACGAAGCTGGGCGCGAGCGCGCGGGTGCCCAAGCTGATGACGGGCTGGCCGGCGTATGCGGGCGGGAGCTCGTCTCCCACGAATACGATGCGCCCCCGATCCTCCACGAGATAGCGGAAGACCTCATCCTGCGCGTTGACGGTTAAAACGGAACCTTCGTAGACGTTCATGTGCGCCTCGCAGAGATAGTGCGGACTTGGTTACAGATGGTAGAGCGCCTTGAGCCCCTCGATATCCGCAGGGATATCCTCGAAGAACTCACGGGCAGCGGAAACGCCGAGATACCATTCCCACACATGGTCGATATGCGGCGTCCCGATCCCAGCGAACGCGGCGAAATCCTTGATTATCTTGAGACCGTAGGGGAAGTCGGCTCGGAAATACCTTGAAGTGAAATCAGGCGTCCACTGCCCGGGTGCGACCTGCCTCATGGGGGAGGTCAAACCCTTGAAAGCGGGGATATGCGCTATCTTCGCGGTCATTGCCGCAGCATCGGGACTTTCGTAATGCGCTTTGAGCGACCGGACCTCCGACAAATCGATATCGAGCATCCTCTCAAGAGCGCGGCAGACCTGCTGCAGCTCGTCATCGCAGGCGATCAGCAGCTCAGAGCTGGCATCATCCCAGCTCTCGTAGAACAGGATATTGGCGGGATACACGATGCCGGGTTCCCACGATGAGAACATCGAGCAAAGGCGCGTGGTGTGCAGGATCGGGTTCGACGGGGTGAGCGTCTCGACAAGGTAGTTCGGCAGGACCCGGACGGGCATCTCGAAGAGCTCGGCGACTACAGGAGCGCGATCCTGCGCGATCCGGACGGGCACCGATGCAAGCTGGAGCTCCGCCTTGCGTCCGAGCATGTACACGCTCTTCCCGCGCTCCTTCAAACGCGCCACGCAGTGGACGCGCTGGAGGCCGAGAAGGACAGCCCCCTTATCGATGCAGGCGCCGAAGAAGAATTCGGCGGCCGCACCGGGCATCACGCAGATCGTCTGACCGGCTTCGATGCAAGCCGCCAGCTTCTCCCCGAGATCACGGAACATGAACGTCGGGTAGGTTATGCAGATCATCTCCGCACCGTCGACGGCAACGGCTAGGTCGTCGGTGATGCAAGAAGGCGTTCCCTGCAGGATCAGCCCATCGTCGGTATCGAACACGCCTATCGTCTTGGAGAATATCTGCGGCTCCGATGCACGCAGACGCACGGCATGTCCACACGCGGCGAACTCCGCTGCGATGAGCGTGCCTATATTCCCCCCGCCGATGACAGCGATTTCCATAGTCGCCCCCCGGATCCCTATCGACACAGCACAGATCTCAGGGCCGCGACCAAACGGGCGTTATCCGCAGCGCCGCGCACGGCCACGCGCACGAACTGCCGCTCACCGCACCTGATCTTCCCGGAGAGGTCCTTGATGAGGATCCGATGGCTCGTCAAGAGCCTCCGCGCGAGCTCGCGCGATCCCACGGGGTCCGTCAGCTCGACCATGAGGTAGTTCGCCTGGGAGGGCAGCGGACGCACCCCCTCGATCTGAGCTAGGTCATCGGCCAGCGCGGCGCGGGCCTCGCGCAGGCCGACGAGGGCGCTTCGGTAATCGCCTTGGTACTTCTCGGCGATCTGGAGGAAGAACTCGCCGAAGGAGTTGATGTTCCAGATCGACACCGCGCGCTTGATCGCATCGATGAGCGCGGCATCGGCGGAGGCGACGACGCCGAGGCGCACGCCCGGCACACCGTAGGACTTGGAGATGCTCTTCACCACCACGAGGTGCGGATAGCGTCCGAGCAGCCCGTCGTCGAGGAAGGTATTGGCGGGCTCGTCGGAGAAATCGGAGAACGACTCGTCGTACACGAGGCGGATGCCCTGCTCCTCGCACCATGCGGCCAGACGCGCGACGTCGGCTTTGGGCATGTAGGAGCCGGTGGGGTTATCGGGATTGATGAGCACGAGGGCCTCGAGGCCCTTGCCGGCGAAGAAGGCCGTGAGCTCGTCGGCGGTATAGGAGAAGTCCTCGCGCGTGGGGACGAAGACGACCGAGCGCTCCTCGGGATAGCGGTTGGGATATTCCTCGAAGGTGGGGCGGATGAAGCCGACGTTGCCCGCGAAGCGCTCGAGGAGGGCCTTGATGAGCTCTGCGGCGCCGTTGCCCACCACGATGCGGTCCTGCCCCACGCCGAAGGTCTTGGCGGCCAGCAGCGCGTTCACGCGCATACCCGAAGGGTACTGGGTGACCAGCGCATCGAAGCTCGCACGCATCTCGTCGAGCAGGCGCTGGGGCGGGAAGTAGGGGTTCACGAGATAGCAGAAGTCGATGAGTCCGGGATAGCGCCAGTAGCCGCCATAGCGGCCCTCGAGCATGCTGAGCCGCTCGTCTTCGTCGGGCGAGAACATGGACTCGGCGATATCGAGATCCTGGAGATCGTCGATCTCGTACCAGAGCTGGCCGCTGAGCCGCTTGGCCTTGAGCTCGGAGTCGTCGAGGTGCATGATGACGCGGAGCACCTGCTCGTAATACTCGTTGTTGCCGAGCGCCTTGACGTAGGCCTCGAGGAAAGGAACGTAGTGGGTGCGCGAGAACTCCTTCGAGAACTTGTAGATGTTCACGGTCTTGTAGTACTCGCCGATATCTTGGAACTTGAACTTCTTGCCGGGAACGAAGGCGACGATCTCGTCGTTCTCGTCCACCTTGACGACGGTGCCGTCCATCCAGCTCTCGTACTTGTCCACGAGGGCGAGCGTGGGGCGGGGATCCTCGACGAGCTCGCGCAAGATCCCCTCCTCGAAGATGATGTCGCTCTCGAGCAGCAGGGTATCGTCCTCCTCGAGGTCGCCCATGGCGAGCGAGAGCGAGTAGATGTTGTTGGTCTTGTCGAAGAACGGGTTGAGGCGCCATTCGATGGGCGTCTCCACATCGAGCGTGGCAACATAGTCGCGTAGCTTCTGCGACTGGTAGCCGTCGACGATGACGATGCGATCGAGGCTCAGCTCATCGAGCTGCGAAAGGACACGCTCGATGAGGGTCACGCCATTGACCTCGATCATGCATTTGGTGTTGTCGGCGGTAAGCGTCTTAAGCCGCTTGCCCATGCCCGCCGCGAGGATGATAGCCTGCATCTGTCTCCCCTGTGCTCTCTATTCGGATGGATTCACCAGCTCGTCGTGCTTCTCGATGAGATAGTCAACCGTGCGCGCAACGCTCTCGCCCTGGAAGGCCCATGTCTGCCGGCGGGCACGATCCCTGCCCTCTGCCAGCGTGGTGTCTGCGACGACCTCGTCGATGACCTCGCGCATCCTCGGGAACTGGTCCTTCGAGAGCTCGGGGCCGAGCGAGGAATAGATGGCGGACGTCCAGAGCGGCCCGTCGAGCCATGCGGAATCGTAGACCGCCTCATCCAAGGTGCTCTGCGTGGAGATGACGGGCTTGTCGAAGATGAGGGCGTAGTCTAGAACGACGCCCGAGAAGTCGCTGATCATGATGTCGGCGCGATTGAGGATATCGAAGTTGTCGTTGTCGAAGTTCCAGTTAAGGGCCTCGCCGTCGGGGTATGCGGCCATGAGGGAATCGAGCAGCTTCTTCTCCGCAGTCATGGACTGCGGGTGCGGGCGGATGACGATCTCGTAGCCGGTATCGAGCAGGGCGTCGATGATCTCCTTGCCATAGACGGAGAGGATGGCGCTCTCGCCCCACGATGGGGCGAGCAAAACGCAGGGAGGCTCGTTGCGAGCAGGCGCGAGGGTTTTGGCGCGCTCGGCCATGATGTCGAGATAGGTGCAGCCGACGATCTCGAGCTCCTTGGGGGGAAGCTTGCGGAGCTCCTCGAGCGTGCGGATCTCATCGGCCTGGAGATCGCATGAGAGCAGGACCGCATCGTAGTAGTCGAGGCCGAACATGCGGTAGCCGGCGGCGGTTCCCAGGGCGTGGAGGACATGCACGTAGCAGTCCGCATCCTTGGAGCGCTTCCATTGGAGCACGTCGAGGCCGGGCGTGGTCGAGAGCACCACGTTCGCGCTCATCATGTTGAGGCGTGCGAAGGCCTTGTTGCCCTCGCCGATGAACTCGCGCACCACGTGCTCGTAGCCCTCATCGAGCGCGGGGTCGTCGGGCGATGCCGTCCAGTAGTGGAGCTCCACGCCGCGCCGCTCGAACTCATCGCAGATAGGCTTGAAGATGTTCCAGTAGCGCTTGTGATCCGCAAAGATCACGTACGGGAGCTTCCCCCCGTCCACCGGCTTGGCAGTGCCCCCCGACAGCACGACGCGGACGTTGATGAGCACCTTGCGGAGGAAGAAGAAGCCCGTGGTCACCAAACCGATGAGCAGCGTGAAGAGCATGCTGCCCGTGCCGGGGTCGATGTAGTGGGAAAGGTGGGCGGATATCATGGTCGCTCACCTACTCCGTGGGACCTTGGACGAGCGTCCAGTTATCGGGATCGAAGATGTCGTCGTGCACGCTGTACCAGTAGCCATCACCGGTCTCGAACACCGTGCCGTGGTGGTTGTCGCCGACGTTGTGGTGCCACGAGGTGGTGATGAGCTGATCGTGGGCATGTTTCTCCTCGTCGGTCATGGGCTTGCCCGTATAGGGGTTCACCGGATCCTCGATGATGCCCTCCATGGCGATGAGGGGCGTATCGGCATTGGTCATGAATTCGCCTGAGGTCTCGAAGCCGTGCGCGTCGAAATCCTTGACCATGAGCAGCGGGTTGACGCTGTTGACGTTCATGCGGATGAAGTTCCAGATATCCTGATCGCCGTCGATGAGGAGATCTTGGAATTGAGCGTACGGATAGCCGTGATCCGAGACGATGATGATGCGCGTGTTGTCGTAGGCCCCGCTCTCGCGCAGGAGATCGAACCACGTCCCCAGCTGGATGAACGTGGCCATGCTGGAGTGGTAGCTGGCCAGATAGGTGGGGTTGCCCATGTCGATGGTGCGGCCATCGATCGTGAAGCGGCCGTAATCCTCGAGGCCCTCGTTGTTGACGAACTCCGAGAACTCGTAATCGGGCAGTTGGAGCATCTGCGGCGAGTGCGTCGCATCGTTGTGCAGGATCACGAAGTTGTCGCTGCCGCCGCTCTCGATCGAGGTCAGCTCGCCCAACAGGGCAAGCACCGAGTAGTTGTTGATGAAATCGCTGTTGGTGGCGTGGCTGACGAGCGTCGAGTAGTAGTTGCCCTGGTCGTAGACGGTCGTCTGGAGCACAACGGGAGCAGCCTTGAAGAGGCTGTAGAACACGAAGCTGCGCGTGAGGTTCTCCGCAGAGCGGCTGCGCCCGCCCTCGAGGTAGTAGGCGCTGTAGGCACCTTCGACCCGATAGGTGGAGAAGCCGTCGATGGCATCGAACATGCTGAAATCGCGCGTGCCATACGTGTAGGAGACGAGCGGCGGATCGAACTGCACCGCCGAGAAGCCCGCCTCGGTGAAGAGCGTGGGCATGACCTTGATGGCCTCGTTGTGCTTCTCGGAAAGCAGCTCGGTATCGCGCTTGTTCATCTCGGTGGGCGTGTACTCGTAGCCGCCGTAGAGCGGGGGGCCGCCATAGACGGTGCAGGAGCCGAAGGAGAGCGTGTTGGGATAGTAGACGAATCCGTCGAACTGCTCCCGGAGCTCGGGGCGCTCGGCCAGGATATAGGGCATGTACGTGCCCATGGCGCGGTCCATGAAGAGCACCACCACATTCCTCCCCTCCCGCGAGAGGTGGATGAGGGGGATGATGCTGCCATCGGCATCGAAGAGCGCAGTCGCGCCGTCGGCATGGCCCGCAGACGTGCCCTGGCCGATCTGGGCGCTGTGCGCCTCCATCTCGGCGGTTGCGGTCTGGATGGAGACGAGGTTGGGCACCGCCACGGCTGCGGCCACGATGATGAGGATGCCGAGCGCCGCATTGACGAGATCGCGCTTCCTGCGCCACAGGACGAGCATGGCCGCAGCGAGCCCGGCAAGCGCGGCGAGGTTCAGGAGCTTCTCCCTGAGCGGGTAGGAGGGATAGGCCTCGAATACCAGATCCTTGGTGATGGTGCCGAGATGCTGCCCGAAGAAGAGGAAGTCGACGAGGCAGGCACCCGCAAGGAGCCAGTAGGCGCACGCGATGAGGCGGCGGGTTTTGAGGTTGCCGAGGTAGAAGAAGACGCCGCCCCAGAAGATCACGAGGCCGCCGATGATGGAGCTCGTGGTGACGATATGGCGCAGCGGGCTCGCCACCGCATACTCGTCGATGAACTCCTTGGGCGAGGCGCTGATGAGCGCGGACGGGATGAGCACGCCGAGGATGACGGTGATGAGCACCGCGGCGAGCAGAAACGAGCGCGTCGGGGAAGGTCCCCCGGGCTGTTCCGCACCATCTTCCCCCTTACGGGCCTCCAAGACAGACGGAAGGAAGAGGAAGGCCTCCACCAGCGCCACGAACGCGCACGCGCCCAGCATGCGGCGCGGCGAGCCGAGGCGGCCCGCATGGAACAGATATATCCCCACGACCACGAACAGGGCCTGCACGAGCAGGGCGAATACCCTGCGCGGATTCTCGAGCACCTTGAGGAAGACGTTCTTGGCCAGCGAGAAGATCTGGTTGCAGGTCCAGTAGAAGACGAGGCCCGCCGGACTCTGATAGAGCAGCACGAGGAAGGCCGCCGCCAAACCATACGCCTGGATCTTATCGCGCAGGGGCAGGCCCTTGGTGTAGATGGATGTCGAGAGGCAGTTGATGAGCGTCATGGCGATGGGCAGGACGTTGAGCGCGAAGGCGCCTATCGAGATCAGCTGGTCGGGTTGCGAGAGATCGTCGATGAACAGGAAGCGCGTCCCCTCGAGATCGCCGAGGTTGGAGAGATAGCTGTAGGCTGCCATGAAGAAGGGGATCTGGAGCAGCAGCGACAACGAGCTCCTGAGCGCTTGGGTGGGCTTGTAATCCTGCTGGCGATAGTAGGTCGAGAGCATCATGTATTGCTCGTCGCCCTTGAAATGCGCCTTGATGTGATCGACCCAGCGCGCCATGGACGCCTGCTTGTCGCGCTCCTCCTCTTGGATGAGGTCGGCGCGCCGGTAGAGCGGGAGCGCCAGGAAGTTCACGGCCAGGCTCACGCCGATGATGGAGAAGCCCGGATTCACGAAGAAGCGGTTGAGCACCGCGTAGACCAGCTCGATGAGGTAGATGAGCGGCGTGACGATGACGTTGTACGGAATAGCGAGCATAGGCGTGCAACCTGCGAGGATACGAGTAGGCACAGTCCATATGAGTATAGCCCAAACGCGTGGCCGGGCGCACGGGCGATAGCCTCTCCATATCTGGAGGGCCATCGCCCCGCCCGGACAGCGCGCATCGCCGATAGGCTGCCTATCCGTGCATGCCGACGAGCTTGGCGAGGCGATCGCCCGCGGCCATGACCGCTTGGGCATCGGCACGCCAGCTCCAGTTGCCCTCGGCGACGCCCGGCACGTTCATGCGGCTCTCGGCGCCGAGGAGCAGCACGTCCTGAAGCGGCAGGATGGCGACATCGGCCTTGGCACCCATCACGCGTTCCGTGAGCTCGGCGGCGAGCTCACGCGCCTCCTCGGCAGATGCGGCGCGATCCCCGCACCACGCAAGGATCGTCGTCGTGTCGTGCGTTCCCGTGAACGCGACGGTATCCGGCGCAGGGTGGAAGCCCTCGAGCACGTCCTCGTCCGCGAACTGCGCCACGCTCATGCCCGGCGCCCCCACCTCGGCGAGCAGGGCGCGCACGGCAGGGGTGATGGTGCCGAGATCCTCCGCCAGAAGCGGCAGCGGACCGAAGCGGTCGTATGCGGCCGTGAAGAGCTTCTTGCCCGGTCCGAAGCGCCAGGCGCCCTCCAAGGCGGTCTTGCCGGCAGGTATGCCGTAGTAGGACGAGAAGCCCACGAAATGGTCGAGGCGCACATAATCGTAGAGCGCGAACATGCGTCCGAAGCGCTCGAGCCACCATGCGTAGCCGCTTTCCCCGAGCACGTCCCAGCGGAAGGTGGGGTTGCCCCAGAGCTGGCCTTGGGGGCCGAGCGGATCGGGGGGCGCGCCTGCGAGAAGCGCCGGATCGAAGATGCCGGGATGAGCCCAGACATCGGCGGAATCGGCTGCCACGTACATGGGCATATCGCCGATGATCGCGATGCCGCGCTCGGCGGCGTAGGCGCGGATGCGCTCCCACGCCCTCTCGAAGAGGAGCTGGTCGGCCATGTGGCGGCGCACGCGCAGCCTCAAGGACCGCTCGCCGAGGAGGGCGCGATCGAAGCTGCGGTATTTCTCGGGCCACTCCCACCACGGCTCCTCCCCCATCGCATCCTTGAGGGCGCGGAAGAGGGCGTAGGGCTCGAGCCAAGAGGCGTTTTCATCCGCGAAGCGGCAGCCGCGCGCGATGTCCCTCTCGGCCAAGCGGTAGTCCCTCTCGGTGCGGGGCTCCAGGAGCGCGGGATCGCCCGCGAAGGCCGAGAGGCCCGCATATGGCGACCCGTAGGCATCGGTGGGGTTCACCGGCAGGATCTGCCAGTAACGCACCCCCGCTTTATGCAGCCATTCGAGGAAGCGCATCGCCGGCTCGCCGAGCGTGCCGGGGCGCCCGCCGTTGGGCACGCTCGTGATATGGGCCAGCACGCCCGCGCCCGCCCCGAGCGGCTTCTGCAGGCGCGCCTCCTCATGGAAGTGCAGCACGCTCGATCCCAAAGGCCAGAGGGTGACCGTGCATACGCCGTCCTCCACCGCGACCGCGCGGCCGGAGATGACATCGCTCACCTGGGGCGCCGCCATGGGCAGCTCGACCTCGTGGATCTCCTCGAGGCTCGCATTCACGAGCACGCAGACGCATCCCGCCTCGCTGCGGCGCCAGAACCCGAAGACGTCATCGCCTGCCGCAAAGGGCTCGCAGCTGCCGTCGACCAGCACGGGAAGGGCCTTGCGCAGGCCGATGGCGTTGCGGTAGATGGTCGGGCAATACGGGTCGGGCGCATCCCAGGGCATGGGCGCGCGGTTGTAGGGGTCGTTGTAGCCCTCGAGGCCCAGCTCGTCGCCATAGTAGATGCAGGGGACGCCGGGAAGCGACATCTGCAGGAGCGCCGCCAGCCAGAGCCGTGAGCGCGCAAGGCTCGCCTGGCCCTCGGAGAGCCTGTAGCCCGCGCGCTGCTCGTCGGTGAGCTCGCTCTTATCGGGGGCCCCGCCCAAGATGGTGAACAGGCGCATACGGTCATGGGTGCCGAGCACGTTCAGGCAATTGGCCAGCGCCTCGGGCGGGTAGTTCTCAATCAGCTGCTCGAGGGTATCGGCAAGCTCGGTGGCCGTGGCCTCGCCGGTAAGGTAGCGGAGGATGCCCGCGCGCAACGGGTAGTTCATCACGCCGTCGAGCTCCTCGCCCTCGAAGTACCGGCGCAGCTCGTTGTAGGCGACCTTGTGGGTCGCGTCCTCCCAGACCTCGCCGATGACGAGGGCGTCGTCGCGCTCGGCAAGCGCTGCGGCCTTGATCTCGGCGATGAAGGGATCGGGCAGCTCGTCGGCCACGTCGAGGCGCCATCCACGCGCCCCGGCACGCAGCCACCTCCTCACGATGCCGTTCTCGCCGCAGATGAACGCACGGTAATCGGGATTGCACTCGTCGATATCGGGCAGATCGGCCACGCCCCACCAGCTGCTGTAGGAGCCGTCCTCCTCCATCTTGTACCACAGGTGATAGGGGGATTCGGGGCTCTGGGCGGCACCCACATCGGGGTAGTTGCCGAAGGCGTTGAAGTAGCGCGAATCGCGCCCGGTATGGTTGAAGACGCCGTCCAAGATGATGGAGATGCCATGCTCCTCGGCATCTGCGCAGAGGGCGCGGAAGGACTCCTCGTCTCCGAGCAGCGGATCGATGCGCGTGTAGTCGGCCGTATCGTAGCGATGGTTGCTCGCCGCCTCGAAGATCGGGTTCAGATAGATCGCCGTGATGCCCAGGGCCTCGAGGTAGCCGAGCTTCTCGCGGACGCCCTCGAGCGTGCCGCCGTAGAAGTCCCAGGCGGCGATCCCGCCCCCCTCGCTACGCTCGTAGGAGACCGGCGTATCCCAATCCTCAACGAGCCGCCGCTGCGGCCCCTCACGCGGCATCTCGAGCGTCTCCGCCCGTTCGCGCCAGTCATCCCCGCGGGAGAAGCGGTCGGGGAAGATCTGGTAGACCACGCCCTGCTGGTACCATGTGGGCTGGGTCTTGCGCGGAACGTACACCGTGATCTGGAACGAGGGCGTCTCGCCGTAATGGAAGGCGCCCTCCCCCACCGCGTGCTCCTCGCGTGCCCCATAGCTCCAGACGGAGCCGTCGGCGGCGCGGATCTTGAACGTATACCAGAAGATGCCGGCACACCTGGGCATGAAATCGACCGAGAAACGCGTGGCATCGCCGCACGCCTCGGCCTCCATGGGGATGAGGGCCTCGCCGTTGCCCTCGATCCACAGGCGCAGCTCGGCGCCTTGCGGCTCCTCGTCCCAGACATCGATGGCCAGCTTGACGGTGCCGCCCAACTGGACGGCACCGAAGGGGGTTCTGTAGTCGGAATCCGACGTTATATGACGTGCGTGCAAAAAACTACCTCTTCTTCCAGGGGATGATCTCAGGATGCAGCGAGTGGAAGAGGTCGAGGTACTCCACAGCTGCACGGCTCCACGAGAAATCGGTCGTCATGCCGCGCTGCTGGAGGACGCGCCAGGCTTCCTTGTCGTCGCGGTAGAGCTGGCAGGCGCCGAGCAGGCAATCCGCCATCTCGTCTGCATTCATGTTCGCGAACGAGAAGCCCGTGCCCTCGCCCGTGAATCGGTTATAGGGTTGGACCGAATCGCGCAGACCGCCCGTCTCGCGGACCACGGGCAGCGTGCCGTAGCGCATGGCGATCATCTGGGAGAGTCCGCAGGGCTCGAATTCGGAGGGCATGAGCAGGATGTCGCCGCCTGCATACATGCGGTGGGAGAGCGCATTGTCGAAGGTGATGCGCGCGCACATCTGACCGGGATAGCAGCTCTCGAAGAAGCGGAAGGCCTCCTCCTGATCGGCGTCGCCCGTACCGAGCACGATCATCTGCGCCCCATCGGCCATGATGCGCCCCATGGCATAGCGCACGAGGCTCAGGCCCTTCTGATTGGTGAGGCGCCCGATCATGATGATGAGCGGGATGTTCTCATCCTCCCAGAGGCCGCACTCCTCTTGGAGCGCGCGCTTGGCAGCCTTCTTGTCATCGAGGTTGCCGGCGCTGTAATGGAAGGCGATGAGCGGATCGGTCTCGGGATTCCAGATGCCCTGATCGATGCCGTTCAAGATGCCGGAGAGGATGGACGCGCGGCGGCGGAACATGTAGTCGAGGCCCTCGCCGAAGAACGGCATCTGCAGCTCGATGGCATAGCTCGGGCTCACGGTGGTGAGCAGGTCAGAGTAGCAGAGCGCGCCCTTCATGTAATTGATGGAGCGATCGTCGCAGCGCAGCTGGTCGGCGGCGGCGGGGATGTGCCCCACGCCGAGGACGTCGTCGAGCAGCGCATCGCTGAACTGGCCCTGGAACTTGACGTTGTGCACCGTGAAGACGCACTTCACGTTGTTGCAGGCATCGCTCTCGCGATAGAGCTCGCGCAAGAATATCGGCACGAGCGCCGTCTGCCAATCGTTGCACTGCACGACATCGCACTGCAGCTCGGGGAAGAGCTCGATGGCCTCGCAGATGGCCTTCGAGAAGAACGCGAAGCGCTCGCCATCGTCGAAGTAGCCGTAGAGGCCGTCGCGCTTGAAGTAGTCCTCGTTATCGAGGAAGTAGAAGTCCACCCCGTCATGGGTGAGATGCTCGACGCCGCAGTAGACGCTGCGCCATGCCAGCGGCACGTACATCTCGCCGAGATGCTCCATGCCGTCCAGGTATTCCTGGGGGATGGTGGCGTATTTGGGCATGATCACCGCGCACTTCGCGCCCTCGGCGATGAGTGCCTGCGGAAGCGAGCCCACGACATCGCCGAGACCGCCTGTCTTGGCGAAGGGCACGGCCTCCGTGGTTGCGAGGAGCACCCGGAGCTTTCTTCTCGTCGCGTGTGCCATGGGACCCCCTAGTTGCTGCCTTTTTCCTTGACCAGCACTTCCTCGGGGGTGCCCCTGAATTCGGTGCCTGCAGGTATGAGGTTGTTGCGGTCGATGATGGCGTTCTCGATGCGCGCGCCGCTCTTGATGATGCAGGCCTGCATCACGATGGAGTTGCGCACCGTGGCACCGCTCTCGACGATGACGTTGCGGCCGAGAACCGAGTCGGTGACCTGGCCGAAGATGCGGCAGCCTGCGGAGACGAGGCTGTTGCTCACACGGCTGCCCGCCTCGTACTTGGCAGGCGAGGTGTCGTGCGCCTTGGTCTTGACCTCGCGGCCCTCGGGGAAGAGCTCGGCGGCCACGGCGGGATCGAGCAGATCCATGTTGCCCTCGAAGTAGCTCCTCAGGTTGAAGACCGGCTTGACGTAGCCCTCGAAGAAGAGCGGGCGCACGTCGACGCGGCCGAAGTCGTCGGCCATGGCCTCGAAGAGGTCGAGGTAATCGTTGGCGGCGTACCAGTCGAGCATATCGAGCAGGAGGCTCCTCGAGACGATGAAGCAATCGAGGAACTCCGTATCGCCGTAGGAGACGCCCTGATAGGTGCCCGCAACGCGCTCGCCGTCGATCTTGAGGCCCACGATGTCCTCATCGGTGCCCGCAGAGGGGCGCGCGAGCACGGTGATATCGGCGCCGGAGCTGCAATGCGCGTCGATGAGCTGCCTCATATCGAGGTTGTACACGAAATTCGCCGTGGAGAAGATCACGTAGTCGGCCGAGGAGCGCTGGAAATAGACCTTGTTGGCGATGAGGTCGCGCAGCAGGAAGCGGGCGCCGGCACGCGACGTTCCGAACGCCGAGCCCGGCAGGAAGAACAGGCCCCCGTTCTTGCGGTCGAGGCTCCACTCCTTGCCCGAGCCCACGTGGTCGATGATGGAGCGGTAGTTGAACGGCATGACCATGCCGATGGTGCGGATACCGCAATCGACCATGTTGGACAGCGGGAAGTCGACGAGGCGGTACCTGCCGAGATAGGGCATGGAGGCGGCAGGGCGGCTCGCGCAGAGGACGCCCGGATGCTTGACGGAATAGTTGCAGGTGATAAGACCGATAACCTTAGGCATTCCTACTCACCCTTTCCCACAACGACATCGTTGCCGACAACGGCCGTGTCTTTGGTCATGTCCACGGAGCCCAGGTTGACGTTCTCCTCGACCGTGGAGTTCTCGCCGAGGATGGCGCGCACCACGTGGGCGCCGTCTTTGACGCGGGAACCGGGCAGCAGGATCGAGTCCTCGACCACCGCGTGCTCGCCGACGCAGGCGTCGGTGGAGACGATGGAGTGGCGCACGGTGCCGAAGATCTGGCAGCCGTTGGCCACGAGGCAGTCGTCGATGCTGCCGTTGCGGCCGATATAGGCGGGCGGCCTCGTGGAGGCATTGCTCATGATGGGGAACTTGCTGGAGAAGATGTCGAAGGCGGGCTCGGGACCGAGGAGATCCATGCTCGTCTCGTGGTAGCTCGAGATGGTGCCCACGTCGCGCCAGAAGCCCTCGAACGTGTAGGTGTAGAGGCGCCTGTTCTCGGCGAGCAGCTTCGGGATGATGTCGTTGCCGAAATCGTGCGTGGACGTCTGGTCGATGGCATCTTCCTTGAGCTTCTCGACGAGCAGGGCGGTGTTGAAGATGTAGATGCCCATGGAGGCGAGGTTGCTATCGGGCTGCTTGGGCTTCTCGCTGAACTTCAGGATGCGCTCATCGTCGTCCTGGGTGATGATGCCGAAGCGCGAGGCCTCCTCCCAGGGCACGGGCATGACCGCGATGGTGAGGTCGGCCTCATGGCGGATATGGTTCTCGAGCATGAGCCGGTAATCCATGCGGTAGAGCTGGTCTCCCGAGAGGATCAGCACGTACTCGGGGTCGTTCTGCTCGATGTAGCCGAGGTTCTGCGTGACCGCATCGGCCGTACCGGCATACCAGGCGCCACCGGTCTGGGTGGCGTACGGGGGCAGGATGGAAACACCGCCGCCCTGCTCATCGAGATTCCAGGCACCGCCGGTCCCGATGTAGGAGTGGAGCAGGTAGGGGCGGTACTGCGTGAGCACACCCACCGTGCTGATGTCTGAGTTCGCGCAGTTGGAGAGCGCGAAGTCGATGATGCGGAACTTGCCACCGAACGACACCGCGGGCTTCGCCACATTGCTGGTGAGTGCGCCGAGCCTGCTGCCCTGTCCGCCGGCAAGCAGCATCGCTATGCATTCCTTCTTGGCCACGTTCCACTCCTTTCGAAGAGCTGATAATCCCACACCCTAAATATGCCAAATCTCGCGGGCGTATTCACGTATTGTTCGGTCGGAAGAGAAGTATCCCGCCTTGGCGGTATTGACAAGCGCCGAACGGTTCCACTTCCTGCGGTCGGGGTAGCGCCCCGTAAGGGCTTCCCATGCGTCGGCATAGGCGTGGAAGTCGCGCAGCACAAGGCTCGGATCGTTGTTGACCATGAGCTCGTCGTGGATGCTCTCGAAGTTGCCCGAGAGGCGCGCGAGGGTGCCGTCGACGAGCATGTCGACGCACCTGCCCAAGCGGTTGCGGTCGGCATGGTACATATCCCAGGCCCAATAGGTGCCCGAGGCCTGGAGCTGCGCCACCTCGTCGGCGCGCAGGCCGAAGATCTGGATATGCTCCTCGCCCACGAGGTCGGCGATCTCCACGTTGGAGCCATCGTAGGTGCCGAGCGTGATGGCACCGTTCATCATGAGCTTCATGTTGGAGGTGCCGGACGCCTCGGCGCCGGCGATGCTGATCTGCTCGGAGATATCGGTCGCAGGATAGATGAGCTGGGCGTTCGAGACCGCGAAGTTGGGCACGAAGGCGACTTTGATGCGATCGCTCACGCGCGCGTCGTTGTTGATGACATCGGCCACCGAGTTGATGAGGCGGATGACCTCCTTGGCGAAGGTGTAGCTCTGGGCGGCCTTGCCCGAGAAGATGAACGAGGTGGGCTGGGGCTCGAAGCTGGGGTCGGCGAGCATGCGGTTATAGAGGTCGAGCACCTTCATCACGTTCAGGAGCTGGCGCTTGTAGGCGTGGAAGCGCTTGACCTGCACGTCGAAGACCGTGGAGGGATCGAGGGAAACGCCGGTCGTCTTGGCGATATAGGCGGCCAGGCGCTCCTTGTCCTGGCGGCGCGCCTCCTCCATGCCCTGGAGGAAGGATGCGTCGTTTTGGTAGGCGAGCAGCTTCTCGAGCTGGAAGGCGTCGTCCATCCAGCCCTTGCCGATGGCGTCGGTGATGAGCTTGGCGTAGGGCGGGTTGGCCTCGGCGAGGAAGCGGCGATGGGTGACGCCGTTGGTCTTGTTGTTGAACTTCTCGGGCTCGAGCTCGAAGAAGGCCTTCAAGACCGTTTTCTCGAGGATGGAGGTGTGGAGCGCGGAGACGCCGTTCACGGAATGGCTGAAGATGATGGAGAGGTTGGCCATGCGCACCTCGCCGTCCCAGAGGATGGTCGTCTGGCGCAGCAGATCCTGCCAATTCTCGATATCGTGCGGGAAGGAGTCGCGGTAGCGGCGGTCGATCTCGTCGACGAACATGTAGGTGCGCGGCATGAGCGAGCGGAACATGGCGATGGGCCAGCGCTCGAGCGCCTCGGGCATGACCGTGTGGTTGGTGTAGGAAAGGGTCTGGTTGCAGATCTTGAAGGCGAGGTCGAAGTCCACGCCCTTCTCGTCGACGAGGAGCCTCATGAGCTCGGGGCCGCAGAGCGCGGGATGGGTGTCGTTGGTGTGGATGCACACGCGGTCGGCCAGATGCTCCCAGTCCTGACCGTACTCGCGCTCGTAGCTGCGCAGTATCGTCTGCAGGCCCGCCGATACGAACAGGTATTCCTGCTTGAGGCGCAGAAGCTTGCCGTGGTCGCCCGAGTCGTTGGGGTAGAGGATCGTGGAGATGGCCTCCACATCGGAGCGGAACTTGCTGGCGCCGGCATAGTCTCCGGCGTTGAAGGCATCGAGGTCGAAGCCCGCCTCATAGGGCTTGACCGACCACAGGCGGAGCTTGTTCACCTTCTTGCCGCCGTAGCCGATGATGGGCACGTCGTAGGGAACGGCAAGGACCTTCTCGCCGCCCTCCTGCGTGAACCAGAAACGGCCCGTCTCGTCTTCGTGGCGCACGACCTCGCCGCCGAACTGGACGACGACCGAGGACGAGATCTTCTGGCTCTCCCAGGCGAAGCCGTTCTCAAGCCAGTTATCGGTCTTCTCGACTTGGCAGCCGCCCTCGATCTCCTGGCGGAACAGGCCGTAGCGATAGCGCATGCCGTTGCCATAGCCCGAGATGCCCTCATGGGCCATAGAGTCGAGGAAGCACGCCGCAAGGCGGCCCAGGCCGCCGTTGCCGAGGCCGGGATCCTTCTCCTGCTCGAGCAGCGTGTCGAGCGAGGTCCCCATCTTCTCGAGGACGCTCTCCACCATCTCGCGCTCATCGAGGTTGATGAGGTAGTTGTCGAGCAGCGGTCCCAACAGGAACTCGAGCGAGAAGTAGTAGATCTTCTTCTCGCCGGGCTTGTGGGTCTCGACCTCGAGGTTGCGTCCCGCATGGGCAACGAGGCGGGCAAGGATGGCGAAGCGCTCCTGATCGGAGCATTCCTCGAAGGTCTTGCCGAGGCTCGAGATGCACGTGGAGCGGTAGAGCTCCTCGAGCTCCTCCTCGCTGGAAAAGAACTTACGCGACGAGAAATTGCGCGCGAACGTCTGAAGGCGTTCGCCCAAGAATATCGGTGCCATATGTCTCCTCTCCGGCGCAGGTGCCCTGCGCGCTGGCGCTTACTTGGAAGTGCGCTTGGATGTGCGCACAGGCGTCTTGTCGACGGGCTTCTTGCCGACGGCCTTCTTGGCAGCGGGCTTCTTGGGCGGAAGCGGCGCCGTGCGCTTGAGCACGATGCCCGCCAGCGGCGGAACGCGCACCACCACCGAGTCCTTGAGCCCGTTCCAAGGCACAGCCTCGCTCGTGAGCGCAGCGCCGTTGCACACCCCCGAACCGCCGAAGCGCTGGTCGTCGGTGTTGAATATCTCCTCGTAGATGCCGCTTCTGGGAACGCCCATGCGGAAGTCCTCATGGGCGTTGATGTCCATGTTGACGAGCACGACCACGTCATCCTTCTTGTACTTGGCGTGGCGGATGTAGGTGAGGACGGACTGGGCCCTGTTGTCCGCGTCGATCCACTCGAAGCCCTCGGACGTGTAGGAGATCTCCCAGAGCGCGCGCGTCTCCTTGTAGAAGCGGTTGAGCTCGGCTATGAACTGCTGGTGCTTGGCATGCGCCTCGAAACGATCGACGAGGAAGAACTCGAGGCCCTCGTAGTAGCGCCACTCGATGAACTGGCCGATCTCGTTGCCCATGAAGTTGAGCTTGGCTCCGGGGTGGGTCATCTGGTAGAACGCGAGCGCGCGCAGCCCCGCGAACTGGCGCCAATTGTCGCCCGGTTGGCGGATGATGAGCGAGCACTTGCCGTGCACGACCTCATCGTGGGAAAGCGCCAGCACGAAGTTCTCGTTGAAGGCGTACATGATGGAGAAGGTCAGGAGCCCGTGGTTGCCGGGGCGGTAGGGGAAGTCGGTCTGCATGTAGTGCAGGGTGTCGTGCATCCAGCCCATATCCCACTTGTAGTTGAAGCCGAGGCCCCCGACCTCGGGCGGATAGGTGACGAGCGGCCAGGCAGTTGACTCCTCGGCGATCATCATGACATCGGGGTAGTACGTGCCCACGGCGGCGTTGCACTGGCGGACGAAGGCGATGGCGTCGTCATCCTCCTCGGTGCCGCGGCTGTTGAAGCGCTTCCTCGCGGGCTCGTCGATGCCGAAGTTGAGGTAGAGCATGGAGGTCACGCCGTCCATGCGCACGCCGTCGGCATGGTACTCCCCGATCCAGTAGAGCAGGTTCGACACGAGGAAGCTGCGGACCTCGCCGCGCGCCACGTCGAACTTGAGCGTGCCCCATGTGGGATGGATGAGGCCCTCGTAGAGCTTGCCGCCGTTGAAGCGCGCGAGGCCATGCGCATCGGGGCAGCAGCCGCCGGGAACCCAGTCCAAGATGACGCCGATGCCGGCTTGGTGGCAGGCGTCGACGAAATGCTTGAATTGCTTGGGATCGCCGAAGCGCGAGGTGGGAGCGTAATAGCCGACGATCTGGTAGCCCCACGAGCCATCGAAGGGATGCTCCATCACGGGCATGAGCTCGATGTGGGAGTAGCCCATCTCCTTGACGTAGGCGACGAGCTGGTCGGAGAGCTCGTCATAGCTGAGGTAGGAGCCGGTGCCGTCCTCGGGCTTCTCGGGACTGCCCCCGTTTCCCAGCAGGCCGTCATCGTGGCGCTTCCAGCTGCCGAGATGCACCTCGTAGATGTTGAGGGGCCGCTTCAGGTGGTCGGTCTTCTTGCGTGCGGCCATCCAGCGCTTGTCGCCCCACTCGTAACCCGCGATGTCGAAGGTGCGCGAGGCGGTTTCGGGGATGACCTCGGCCCAAAAACCGTAAGGGTCGGCCTTGTAGAGCTTCTCGCCTGCCCTTGTCTCGATCAGGTATTTATAGGAAACGCCCTGATCGATATCCGGGATGAAGCCCTCCCAGACGCCGCCTGTGGCACTGCAGGACAGGGGATGCGCGCCCTCATCCCAGCCGTTGAAGCTGCCGATGACGTGGACGCTCTTCACATCGGGGGCCCATACGGCGAAGTGGTAGCCGAGTCGGCCATCCTTCTCCGCGGGGTGGGCGCCGAGCTTCTCGTAGCTCTTGAACCAAGATCCCTTGGCAAGAAGAAACAGATCGTCCTGCGAGAGATACAGAGACGCATCTTGTGAAATCATCTGTGCTCCTTACTTAGACGGGGAGTCGTTTCCGGCATGCCCCTATTCTAACCAAAGTTCTAACCGATGTCGGCTCCGCTCCGATAGAGATGCCAGCAATGGCTGTATCCTTATCGTAGACTGAAAGGGGCCGCAATGCCACGTGAATCGAAACGATCGAAGCGGGAACGCGCCGTCGAGACATGTCGTCGCATGGGCGAACTCTATCCGCAGGTAGAGAGCGCACTTTGGTTCGACAACTTCTTCGAATTGGTCATATGCGTCTTGCTTTCCGCCCAAACCACCGATGCAGCCGTGAACAAGGTCACGCCGGAGCTCTTCAGGCGTTGGCCCGATGCGCCCTCGCTTGCAGCAGCAGATCCCGACGAGGTGGGCGAGGTCATCCGCTCCATAGGGTTCTGGCGCGCCAAAGCCGCCCATGCGGTCGAGTCCGCGCAGATGATCGTCGCGGACTTCGGCGGCGAGGTGCCTGCCACGATGGAAGAGCTCACCAAGCTTCCGGGCGTGGGCCGCAAGACGGCCAACATCGTCCTCAACAAGGCCTACAACATCGTCGATGGCATCGCGGTCGACACGCATGTGTTCCGCATCTCGCGCCGGCTGCGCTTCTCGGACGCCCCCACCCCGCTCGCATGCGAGCAGGATCTGCTCGCCCTGCTGCCCAAAGAGCTCTGGGGGCCCGTCAACGAGCAGTGGATCCACTTCGGCCGCGATATCTGCACGGCCCGCGCACCGAAGTGCGGGGGCTGTCCGCTCGCCGACCTCTGCCCCAGCTGCGGGAGCGCCGAGGGCAACCCCGGACGTAGGCGGCGCTAGCGGAAAACCGTTTCAGATAGAGCAGGCACTGCTTCCGGCCAAGCAGGATTGGAGTGGCTCCGAGCGTAGGCGGCGCTCGCGGGCTGCATTCATTTTCCGAGGTTTTCGCAGTTTTGACTTGACGCACGGCCTCACTCGTAGCAGGATGGTTAGGTGCACGCGGTGTTAGCTCAGCTGGATAGAGCGTTTGACTACGAATCAAAAGGTCGGGGGTTCGAATCCCTCACGCCGCACCACCGAATACACGAGCCCCTTCCGGGGCTCTTTTCATATGATGGGAGCCTACCATGCGGCGCGGAGCTATCTTCGATTTCAACGGGACCATGATCTACGACGGCGCATTCCATGAGGAGGCCTGGCGAACCTGGGCGCGCGACAACCTCGGCCTCGAGCTCAGCGACGAGGATTTCACCTACCGTATCCACGGCGTGAGCATCGCGGAGGTGCTCGAGTTCATGACCGGACGATGGCCCTCTTCCGAGGAGGTCGACGCGGCGGAGGCCGAGCGGGAGCAGCACTACCGCGATCTCTGCCTCGAGCATGCGGATGGATACCACCTGATCCCGGGCCTTCCGGAGTTTCTCGACGAGCTTGTCGCGCGCGGCATCGGCATCAACATCGCCACGGCGTCGCCCCTCGTGAACATGGAGTTCCATTTCGAGCATCTGGGGTTGGCGCGCTGGTTCTCGCTCGACACGATCGTCTATAACGACCGCAGCTTCCCCAGCAAGCCCGCGCCCGACATCTTCGAGCGTGCGATGGACAGGATCGGCTTGCCCGCCCGCGACTGCACCGTTTTCGAGGACGCTCCTGCGGGCCTCGAGGCAGCCCGCCGCGCGAAAGCGGGCCGTATCGTGGCCGTAGCCGCCGAGTTCGATCCCGCCTTCCTTGCCGATCTCCCCGGCGTCGACCACGTGATCATCGATTATCGCGATGCGGCCGACCTCTACGACCTCATCGAAGCGCGCTAAGCGCTAGAGCGGAGACGAGCCGGCTTGCCGCTCGGGCAAACGCTCCTGCACGGGCGATCGTTCTGCGCGCTTCCTAGCGCCTGCGCGCATCGAGCTCGCCGGCAAGCTCCCCGAGCGTGATGCCGTAGCGTTCGCAGAGCACGAGCGCGTGGTAGAGGAGATCGCCGAGCTCGTAGCGGATATGGTCATGATCGCGATCCTTGGCGGCCATGACGACTTCGCCCGCCTCCTCGACGATCTTCTTCAGGAGCTTGTCCTCGCTTCCCTGGAGCAGGCGGGCGGTGTAGGAATCCTCCGGCGAGGCGCTGCGGCGCGCAGCGATGACCTGCGCCAATCCCTCAAGCGTTCGCCCGATATCGCCGTCTGCAACGGCGGCCGTTCTCTCGCCCATCTCTCATGCCTCCTCGAGCACACGGTAGAAGCAGCTGCGGTTGCCCGTATGGCAGGCAGGACCGGGCGAGTCTACCACGACAAGCAGGCAGTCCTTGTCGCAATCCACGAGCACCTGCTTGATCTCCTGCATATTTCCGCTGGTAGATCCCTTATTCCAGAGTTCCTGGCGCGAACGCGACCAGAACCAGGCGGTGCCCGTCTCAAAGCTGAGCCGCAGCGACTCCCCGTTCATCCATGCGAGCATGAGCACCTCGCCGGTACCCTCCTGCTGCACGATGGCGGGAATCAGGCCCCGCTCGTCGAAGGCAAGCCCCTCGGATGTGCGAACAGACTCCACGCTTCCTCCTAGAAATCGAGCCGTACGGGGATTCCCTGCCCCGCCATATATTCTTTGACCTGGCGGACGCTGAAGGTGCCGAAATGGAAGACGCTCGCCGCGAGCACCGCATCGGCCTCGCCGTCGATGATGCCCTCGGCGAAGTGCTCGAGCTTTCCCACACCGCCCGAGGCGATGACGGGAATGGGCACCGCGCGCGCGACCGCGCGGGTGAGCGCGATATCGAAGCCATCCTGGGTTCCATCGCGATCCATGCTCGTGAGCAGGATCTCGCCGGCACCGCGCCGGGCCGCCTCCTGCGCCCACGCAACCGCATCGAGCCCGGTGGGGGTGCGGCCGCCGCGGATGTAGGCCTCCCAGGAATCAGCCGCACCGGTACGCTTGGCATCGATGGCCACGATGACCGCCTGGCTGCCGAACGCCTTGCTCGCGAGCGTGATGAGCTCGGGGTCGCGCACAGCCGCCGTGCAGAGGGAGATCTTGTCGGCGCCTGCGGCGATCATGGCGCGCGCGCCTTCGATGCTGTGGAAGCCGCCGCCCACGGTATAGGGGATGCGCAGGCGCTCGGCGGCGTGCGAGGCCAGATCGATCGTGGTCGCACGCTCGTCGGACGTGGCGGTGATGTCGAGGAACACGACCTCGTCGGCACCCTCGCGATCGTAGACCTCGGCAAGCTCCACCGGGTCGCCCGCATCGCGCAAATCGACGAAGTTCACGCCCTTGACCACACGGCCGTTGTTCACATCCATGCAGACGATGACACGTTTGGTGAGCATCAGCCCTTCCTTTCTGCCGCAGCAAGTACATCCTCGAGTAGAAGGCTTCCTTCGAGAAGCGCACGCCCGCAGATGGCCCCTTCGATGACCTGGGGGCCAAGGCTTGCAAGCGCCTCGATATCCGAGACGGACGCGATGCCGCCCGATGCCACGACGGGAAAACCCGCTGTTTTTGCGATATGGGCATAGGCGTCCGTATCGATGCCGGTCTGCATGCCGTCGCGCGCGACGTCGGTGAAGACCAGGTGCCTGAATCCCAAATCGGCGAGACGCGAGACGAGCTCATCGGCAGAGAGCTCCTCGGTCTCACGCCATCCGTTCACGCGCACCCGCCCTCCATGCGCCGCGACATCGGCGACGGCATGGTCGCCGAAGCTGCGGGCAACCTGGGCGGCGAGCGCGGTGTCGCGGACAAGGGCCGTGCCCACCGCGACGCGCCTCGCGCCGAGGGCGAGCAGCCGCTCGAACGCAGCGAGCGAGCGGACCCCTCCCCCGGCATCGATCCGGATTCCCGGCACGGCGCAAATACCCCGGATGGCCGCCGCATTGGCAGCTTGAGCCGCAGCGTCCTCCTCGAGCGCTGCAGAGAGGTCGACCACATGCACCCACCGCGCACCGCGATCGCGGAAATCCTCGGCAACGGCCACGGGATCATCGGAATAGACCTTCATATGGGCGCGATCGCCGCGCTCGAGGCGCACGACCTTCCCGCCGATGAGGTCGATTGCGGGAAAGACGATCATGGTCGGCCTCCCGGGACGAGGGAGACGAAGTTCTTGAGGATGCGCAGGCCCACGGTGGAGGACTTCTCGGGATGGAACTGCACCGCGAAGAGCGCGGATCCATCCCAGATAGCGCTCGCGAACCGCCTGGTATAGCTGGTGTATGCCGCTACGATGCCCTCGTCCACATCATCGTCGAGGGCATGGCTGTGCGTGAAGTAGACGTGCGCACCGTCCTCGACTCCGGCGAAAAGCGGGCAGCGGCGCCCGGACTCGGTGAGCTCGAGCTGGTTCCAACCCACATGCGGGACCTTGAGCGTGCTGCCGTCCAGCTTGCGGACCGAGCCCCTCACCATGCCCATGCCCGCGCAGTAACCGCCCGCGCTCTCGTCGCCGTATTCCATGATGAGGTGCTCGCCGAGGCAGATGCCGAGGAACGGGACCTTGCGCGCAAGCGCATCCGCGAGAGCCTCCGCGACACCGGACTCATGCAGGAAGCCCATGGCGTCTTCGAAGCTCCCCACGCCGGGGAGCACAAGACCGGCGGCGGCCCTGATCTTATCGGGCTCGTCCGTGATGGTGATCTCGGCGCCCACGTCCGAGAGGCTGCGGGCGACCGAGAGCAGGTTGCCCTTGTGATAGTCGATGAGGACGATGCGCGGGGCCATCAGAGCACGCCTTTCGTGGAGGGGATGCCGCTTACGCGCGGATCCTCCTCGCATGCGGCGCGGAGCGCACGTGCACAGGACTTGAAGCATGCCTCGATGATGTGGTGGGCATTGGATCCGGCGAGCTTGCGCAAGTGCAGGGTGATACCGGCCTCGCGCGCGAAGCCTGCGAAGAACTCCTGTGCGAGCTCGGTATCGAACGTGCCGACCTTCATGGGCTCGATAGGGACATCCCAGAAAAGCGCCCCGCGTCCCGAGATATCCACGGATGCGAGGACGAGCGCCTCATCGAGCGGCACGATCGCATGGCCGAAGCGGCGGATGCCCGCGCAATCGCCGAGCGCTGCATGCAGGGCCTGTCCGAGCGCGATGCCCGTATCCTCCACCGTGTGGTGGTCGTCGACCCAGATGTCGCCCTCGGCATGGATGTCCATATCGATGAGCGCATGGCGCGCGAGCGCGGTGAGCATGTGGTCGAAGAAGCCCACGCCCGTAGCGATGGTGTAGGAGCCCGTACCGTCGAGATCGACCGAAAGGTCGATAGAGGTCTCGCCGGTTGTACGGGATATCGATGCGCTCCGCGTCATGATGGATCCTTTCCCAGAAGCTCTGCGATGGCAGCGACCACGCGCTCGTTCTCACACGGTGTGCCCACCGTGATGCGCAGGCAATCCTCGAGATCGGGCGTCTGCGAGAAATCCCTCACGAGGATCGAGTGCTCGTCGCGCAGGCGCTCCCAGATGCTGTGGGCATCCGGCAAGCGCACGAGCAGGAAGTTGGCAGAGCTCGGCCAGACGCGCACGCCCTCGATCTTGGAGAGCTCTTCTGCCAGCCACGCGCGCCCTTCGATGATCGACCGGAGGATGCCTTCATAGGCTGCACGCTCCCGCACCGCAACCGCCGCCGCCGCCTGGGACAAGACATTCACGGAGTAGGGCTGGCGAACCGCGGCGAACGCAGCGATGATTTCGGGGGCCGCAAGCGCATAGCCGATGCGGCCGCCCGCAAACGCGAAGGCCTTCGAGAGCGTGCGGAGCACCACGAGATTGGGAAGGGTGCCGAGAAGCGCGAGGGAGCTCGGGCTGTCCGCGAACTCGAGATACGCCTCATCGACCAGCACGAGCCCCTCCGTCGCAGCGCAGAGCCGCTCGATCAAGGCGAGCGGGGCGAGGGTGCCCGTGGGGTTGTTGGGCGTGGTGATGACGGTGATCCGCGCATTGGCCGCCTCGGCGAGCAGCGCCTCCTCATCGATCGCGAAGGTCTTCGGGTCGCGCGGGACATCTGCGACCATACAGCCCAGAAGCTCGGCATAGAGCCTGTAGATCGAGAAGGTCGGCGGGCAGTTCACGACCTTCGCCCCGGCGGCGCCGAAGGCGAGGAAGAGGTTGAAGATGAGCTCATCGCCGCCATTGCCCACGATGATCTGCTCCGGGTCGATGCCATGCCACACCGCGAGCTCGGCGCGAAGCGCAGGCGCGAGCGGGTCGGGGTAGCGGTTCGCAGCGGTCTGGGCGAGGGCGTGCGCCATCGCATCGCAGACGGCAGGCGGTGCCCCGAAGCTGTTCTCGTTGGAAGAGAGGTTGACCTCGACCGCGGCAAACGCAGGATCGTAGGGTTCGAGCACCGCAGCAGCGGGCCTCATGAGCTCTTTGAGATCATGCATTGTCGCCCGCCTCTCCGCGCAAGCGCTCCAAGCGCAGGCTGACCGAGAGGGCGTGCGCCCACAGGCCCTCGGCAGTTGCAAGCGTCTCGACGGACGGGCCGTCGTCAAGCACCCCTTCGGGCGAATAGCTGATGATGCTCGTCCGGGTGACGAAGTCCCACACGCCGAGCGCGCTCGAGAAGCGCGCGGTACCGCCGGTGGGAAGCGTGTGGTTGGGGCCGGCGACATAATCGCCCAGCGGCTCGGAGCTCCACGGGCCGACGAAGATGGCGCCGGCGCTCTTGATACGCGGCAGCAGCTCCTCCGCGTTATCGCAGTGCAGCTCGAGGTGCTCGGGCGCGATGAGGTTCATGGTATCGATGGCGGCATCGAAAGAGTCGCAGATCACGCAGACGCCGTTATCGCCGAGCGAGGCACGGGTGATCTCGGCGCGCGGGCTCTCGGCAAGCAGATCGTCGAGCGCCGAGAGGACCTCCGTCGCAAGCGCTTGGTCGAGCGTGACCAGATAGCAGGCGGCCATGGGGTCGTGCTCGGCCTGCGCCATGAGGTCCGCCGCGACGATTCTGGGGTCGCTCGCCGCATCGGCGAAGACGCACACCTCGGAAGGCCCGGCGATCATATCGATACCCACGTCGCCCGAGACGGCGCGTTTTGCGGCGGCCACATAGGCGTTGCCGGGGCCGACGATCTTATCGACGGCGGGGATGGAGGAGGTGCCGTAGGCGGCGGCTCCGATAGCCTGGGCACCGCCCACCGCGTAGATCTCGTCCACGCCCGCGACGGCGGCGGCGGCAAGCGTGAAGGCCGAGATGCTGCCATCAGCCTGGGGCGGGGTGAGCATGATGACGCGCTCGACGCCCGCGACCTTGGCGGGGATGCAATCCATGAGGACCGTCGAGGGATATTGCGCACGGCCGCCGGGAACGTAGAGGGCTGCCGAGGATACCGGGGCGATGCGCAGGCCCAGGCGCACGCCGTTCGGCCGCTCATAGGACCATGAGCGCTCGAGCTCGCGCTCGTGGAATTCGCGGATCTGAGCGGCCGCATGCTGGAGCGCCGCAAGGAAGGCCTCGTCGACGGCGGTGCAGGCGGCACTCACCATCTCCTCCGGAACGCGGAACCGATCGGGGCAGGATCCGTCGAAGCGCAGCGTGTATGCACGGAGCGCCTCGTCGCCGCGCTCGCGCACATCTGCGACGATGGCTTCGGCAGCAGCGCAGACATCGGCGGGAAGCGTGCCCTGCGCGCGCAGGTCGGAGCGGGAAAGACGGTCGGAGCCGTTCAGGTAGAGCATTCTCATAAGCCGGGCTCCTCTCAGCGGGTGGCGAGGCGATCCGCAAGGGCGCGGATGCGTCCGTCACACCTATACGCTGCAGGGCTCGCGAAGAAGCGGGCGCTGCAGGACATGACCTCATCGACGATCGCCAAGTCGTTCTCGGCAAGGGTCGTACCGGTCGCCGTGATGTCGACGATGCGGTCGGTCATGCCCAAGAGCGGTCCCAGCTCGATGTTGCCATGGAGGGTGATGATGTCGGCCTGCTGGCCGATGCGATCGTAGTAGGCGCGCGTAAGGTGCGGGTACTTGGTCGTGACGCGCACGGTGCCCCTCCAAGCCTGCGCGCGCTCGACGGCGCCGTGGGCGGAGACGGGCTCGGCGACGCAGAGACGGCACCCCCCGAACCCGAGATCGAGCAGCTGCACGAGATCGAGGTTGGCCTCGAGCAGGGCGTCGCTTCCGCAGATGCCGCAATCGGCACCGCCATGGGCGACGAAGGTGGGCGCATCGATGGCGCGCACGATGACGTACTCCACATCGCCTGCCGAGATGACGAGCTTGCGCCCGGGGTGCTCGAGCTCGTCGACGGGCAGGCCGGCGGCCTCGAGGGAGGCGACGGCACCGGAGAAGAGCGAACCCTTGGGCACCGCGATGCGCAGGGGACATCCCGAGGCACCGGAGGTCACGATACCGGACTCCCCCTGCTCTCCGAGCACCTCCTGCAAGCGTTCGAGCGAAAGCGCGAAACCGCAGGCCGAGATGCCGTCGCGGCCGAAATTGCGCAGCACCGAGTCGTAGCGGCCGCCTGTGGCGAGCGCTGCGGCGATGGCGCCGGAATAGCCTTTGAAGATGAGGCCCGTGTAGTAGTCGAACGAGTTCATGACCGAGAAATCGAAGCTCGCGCGACCGCTCGCGAAGAGATCGGAGACGCCTTGGGCGAGCTCTGCAAGCTCCCCGGTCCCGCGCTCCCCCGCAGCGACACCGGCAGACGCGAGCAGCTCGTCGAGGGTGGCGATGCACTCCTCGCCCCCCGCGAGCCTGACGATCCCCGTGAGCGCGCGGGCGGCCTCCGGAGCGAGCGCGGCCGTTTGCGCGACGAGCTCGTCGAGGCCGACGAAGTCGGAGCCGTGGACGAGACGCCTCACCTGCCTGCGGAAGGCATCGTCGGGTGCGCAGGCAGCGAGCAGCGCTTCGAGGGGCGCCACCGAGCCGAGCACGATCCGCCAGCCCGGAACCTCGAGCGCCGCGAAGGCCTCGGCAAGGAGCCGGACCGCCTCGAGCTCCGCAACGGAGCCCTTCTCGCCGACGAGCTCGATGCCCGCTTGGGTGAACTGGCGGGGCTGGCCGCCGAGAGCCGCCTCCTCCCGCACCACCGGTGCTTGGTAGCGCAGGCGCAGGGGCAGATCATCGCAGCCGATGCGCCCGGCGATCATGCGGGCTATGGGCAGCGTGCTGTCGGGTCGCAGCATCAAAAGGCCGCCATCGGAATCGAAGAGCTGGAAGGGCATGTCGTCGATGGAGCTCCCCTGCTCGAGCACCTCGCGGATCTCGAGGAGGGGCGTCTCGACGGGCAGGTAGCCGTGGGCCGAGAAGCGGTCTCGGATGGTGCCCGAGATGCGCTCGCGGACAAGCGCCTCATGGGGCAGGATGTCCCTGAATCCCGATGGTGTCGTCAACGCCACAGCATGCCTCCCTTCGTGTTTTGACTCAGTCACTTTAGCACAGGCAGCAAGCGCTTACTTTCCTGCGGATGAAGTCGTAACATGCACGTCGATTACCGATATGCCGCTATGCGACGGATGCGGGGCGGCAGATATCGGGCACGTGTTTGGGCGCAACCAACCCTAGGCGCGCTCCACCCGCTCGCGCACGGTCTTGCGGAAGCGCAGGAGCACGAGTGCGCTGGAGATGGCGCAGAGCACGTGGGTCACCGGACTGTTGAGCCAGAGCCCGTCGAGCCCCAGCGGCCAGAGTGCGAAGAGCACCGCCGCCGGGAAGACGAGCACCATGGCCACGGAGACGAACGACGCCAGCTTGATCTGGCCGACCGCGATCATGAAGGTCTGGGCCGCAAACGAGAACCACTTCACCAAGAATGAGAATGCATAGAGGCCGAGCGCATGCGTGGCAAGCGCGAGGAAGTCTGCACCCGCATTCGGCAGGAAGACGAGCACCATCTGCTCGGGGAAAAGCCGCGTGAGGGCGAATCCGAGGATGCCGAGGGCGGCGCTCGCGGCGAAGCAGTGGATCTCGATCGCCTTGACACGGAAGAGGTCGTGTGCTCCCCAGTTGTAGCCCACGGCAGGCTGCAGCGCATCCACGGTGCCGTAGATGAGCATGGTGATGACAGCCTGCACGGACATGATGATGCCGTATACCGATACGGCCGTCTCCCCGCCCAGGCGCAGAAGGGCCATGTTCATGAGGATCGAGAAGATCCTGCCTGCTGCATTCTCGAGGAACACGGGCATGCCGAACGAGGCGATCTCCCGAGTGGTCTCGAAGGAGATGGTGGGCCTCACGAATCTGAGGGTCATCCTGCCTTGGATGAAAGGCCGGAACGCGATGACGATCGAGACGACCATGGCAAGGGAATACGCAAGTGCTGCCGCCCACACGCCGAGATGGAACACGCCGAGCAGGACGATCTCGAGCACGGTGCCGAATATGGCCATGAAGGCGTTCACGAGGAAGCTGCGCCTGATATGGCCGCTGATGCGCATGAAGTTATCGACCGAGTACATGATGGTGGTCAACGGGAGGAAGACCGCATAGACCTGGAGGTACGTCGTCGCCAGGGCGGCGAGCTCGCCGCTCGCGCCCATGAGCGCCATGATGACCGGTGCTCCGAAGAAGAGCGCGAGCCCCATGATCGCGCCCGTCGCAACGTTGAGCACGCACGCATACGAGAAGACGTCGTTCGCGTGATCGTAGTCGCCCTTGCCGAGGCTGATGGAGATGGGCACGGCCGAACCCGAGCCGATGAGATCGCCCAGCGCGAAGCCCACGATGACGAAGGGTATCGCGAGGTTGATGGCGGCGAAGGCCGTCTCGCCGAGGAAGTTGCCCACGAGGATGGCATCGGCAAGCTCGTAGACAGACGAGATGAGCATACCCATGGCACCGGGGATCGCGGCGCGCAGGAAGAGGCGCCTCACGGGTGTATGCGCGAAGAGCTCCTCGGATTTGCGGATGCTCTCGTCATCTGTCTTCTGCCCGTCCATGCCGGGCTCGTTCGTTTCCATATAATAACCTGCACTTAGATAGTCAGAAGGAATAATACTAGCGCATGCCATCATCGCCTGTCTACGCAGCGTTTCCACAGCTTTCCAGCCGACTAGGACGATGGCAACGCACTGCGGCCGGCCCCCTGCCAGCCCGTCAAGGGAGGGCGCGGCAGAGTGCGTGTACCTGCGGCATGCGCACTCCTTCTCCTCCCATGATGCGTGTTGGCACGGGAACCGCCCGAATTTGCCACGGAGGGCACTTATTCCGCAAGATTTGGGTGTGGTTTGCCCATCGAGGCCGTACACAGCCTCCACCGAGCTGGGCAAACGCGGGCCTAGTCCCCGCCCGATGGCGATTCGGCACCGAAAAGCTGCGGAATAAGTGCCCTCCGTGGCAAATTCGGGCGGTTCCCGTGCCAGGCTGCCTCACTCGCAAGCCGTATGCGATGTCTCGAGACGCTTCGTAAGGTCAGCCTTCTTCTGATTCCGAGGTGGCAAGGATACGCAAGCGCCGCACCTCCCGGATGGCAAGCACGATCGAGAGCGCCCCTGCACCGATGTTGGCGACGAGCTGCGCCCACCACACGCCGTCGACGCCCATCAGGGCACCGAAGGCGAAGACCAGAGGTATCGTGAAGATGACGTAGAGGGCGATGCCGCAGACGATGGCCTCGCCGATCCTTTCCACACACTCGAAGTAACTCGACATGACGCTGCCCGTATACCCGAGGGCGCACAGCGCCACCACGATGCGGACCGCAGGGGCAGCCGCTGCGAGCAGCTCGGCATCGCCCGCCGCGAAAAGCGAGCAGAACGCTTCGGGGAAGAGGCATACCATGGCCGAGCATGCTCCCATGAACACGACCTCGTATATCAGCTGGACGCGCATGAGCTCGATCAGGCGTCCCCAGTTCCTCGCGCCGTTGTTGAACGAGGCGATTGCCTGCGAGGCAAAGCCCAGCGCCATGACGAAAAGCATGAGCACGTAGATGACGTATCCGTTGATGATGGCGAAGACGGCGAGGTCCATCGAGCTCCCAAGCGCGGCAAGGCGATTGTTGATGACCGCCGTATAGATGGAGCTGGCCGCCTGCAGGCAGAAGTACGGGAAGCCGATCTTGACGAACTCCTTGGCAAGCGCGGGATCGACCCCTCTGCCCTGCATGCGGATCTTGAGGCTCGCTTTGCCCTTGCCTTCGCCGACGAACCAGAAGAACGCGCCAGCCCACACAGCGATGGTGAGACCGAAGTAGATGCCCGCACCGGCAACGCCCCACTGCATGATGAAGGTCGAACATGCGAGAAACGAGATTGCGATGATCGCCGAGGCGATCTGCAGGCCGGCCGCCACCCTGGGCTTCTCGTCGACGCGCAGCACGGCGCAAAGCATCTGGCCGACAATGGTGAGCGGGAAGAACGCCACGAAGATGCGCACGCCGATAAGGGCGTCGACATAGATGTCGGGTGTCGCGCCGAGTATGGTGACGAGCGGACCCGCGAAGAGCTCGATGAGCAGCATCAGCGCCACCGAGACGTACAGGGTGAGCCAGAATCCCTTGCCGAACGCCCGTTGCGCGCCATCGTGATCGCCCGCGCCGAGCTTCGCGCCCACCACAGCCGATACGCCGATGCCGAGCGCCCCGCCCACGGCGAGGTTGATGAGCTCGACCGAGATGATGATCGAGACGCAGGCGAGGCCATGCGCGCCGAGGCCTCTGCCCATGACCATGCCTTCGAGTACGACCATGATGATCTGGGCGATCATGCCCGCAAGGCTGGTGAGCGCATATTTGACGAACAGCGGCCCTATCGGCTTGGTGCCGAGTTCGCGTTCCTCTTGGACGACTTCCGGGGTGATCTCCTCGGCCATGGGCGCTCCTCTTGCAGTTGTTAAGGCGCTACCAGTACCAATGGTGACGCAAGGTCGAGGCCGTTGCGGGTTTTAATGCGGATTAGATGGGGCCGATGGGCGTATCGGATGCCGGACGGTCCTACAGCGCCTGCTCGGTGCGATCGATGATGTCGTCCTGCGTGGCCTTGGAGAGCACGTTGAAGAAGGCGGAGTATCCGGCGACGCGCACGATCAGGTCCTTGTGCGCCTCGGGATGTTTCTGGGCATCGATCAGGGTATCGCGGCTCACGATGTTGTACTGGACATGGTAGCCGTGCAGGCGCTTGAAGAACGTGCCTATCATCATCTCGAGCTTCTTCTTGTTCTCCTCGCGGGAAAGCATCAGGGGGGTCATCTTCTGGTTGAGCAGAACACCGCCGGTGATCTTCTCCGTGGGAAGCTTGGAGACGGACTTGAAGACGGCGGTCGGTCCCTGCCTGTCGCAATTGTGCGCGGGGCTGCAGCCCTCTGCCAGCGGCTCGTAGGCACGGCGTCCATCGGGCGTGGCCACGGTGCCCATCCCCTGTCCGACGTTGGCCGAAATCGAACTCGTGCCGGCATAGCGGATACCGCCGATGGGACCGCGACCGTGACGTGTGTTGGGATAGTTCTCGATCTCGTCGATGTAGGGCTCGTAGGCCTCGACGACGAGGCCGTCGACATAATCGTCGTCATTGCCGTACTTGGGGGCGTCATCGATCAACATCTGCTGGATACGCTGGCTCTCGGGACTCTGGAAATCGTCGAGGATGGCATCCCAGAGCTGCTCAGGTGTGAGCCTGCCCTCGTCGAACACGAGCTTCTTGATGGCCGCAAGGGAATCTGCCATGTTGGCGATGCCCACCTGCAGGCCGGAGATGAAGTCGTACTCGGCACCCCCCTCCTTGATGGACTTGCCGCGACCGATGCAATCGTCGACGAGGGCGGAGCACAGCACGTCGGGGACATCTTGCTCGGAAGCCTTGTCGATGAAGTTCTCGACGATGACGGAGTAGCGGGTCATCTCGCGGATGGTCTGGTCCCATGCGGCAAAAAGCTCGTCGTAGCTGCCCATCTCGGTGAAGCGGCCGTAGTCTTTGGTGAAGCGTTTGCCCGTGGTGAGGTCGACGCCGCCGTTCATGGCGACGAGCAGAAGGCGCGGGAAGTTGAGATAGCTCATACCCGTGCAGCGGTAGCCCCACTTGCCGGGCACGGCGCACTCGACGCAGCCGATGGCCGAGTAGTTGCAGGCGTCCTCGGGAGCCACGCCCCATGCGATGAACGACGGGATGATGACCTCGTCGTTATTGAAGGCGGGCATGCCGAAGCCGAGCTTCATGACCTCGATGCACTCGTCGAGAAACCTCGGGTCGATGTTCGCATGGTAGCGCACGGTGAGGTTGGGCTGTGTGAGGCGGGTCTGCGCGACCGAGCGCAGCACGAGGAATGAGAGCTCGTTCACGGCATCCTTGCCATCGACGGTCTGGCCCCCGATGGTCACATTCTGGTACATCGGGCTTCCCGCCGAGGAGAGCGTGTGGGCCTGGCTGCGGATCTTCTGGACGGTGAGGGTCTTGATCCAGAGATTCGTGAGGATCTCGAGGGCCTCCTCCTCGGTGATCGCGCCCCTGCCGAGATCGGCCATGTAGTAGGGGTACAGGTACTGGTCGAAGCGACCGAAGGAAAGCGAGTGGCCATTCGACTCGATCTGCAGGACGACCTGGAAGAACCAGGCGACCTGGACTGCCTCCCAGAAGCTGCTTGCCGGCTCCCAAGGAACCTTCGCGCAGATGGCGCCCATGCGCTCGAGCTCTGCCTTGCGCTTGGGATCGGCCTCCCTCCCGGCGAGCTCGATGGCGAGCTCGGAGTAGCGCAGCGAGAAGCGGCGCACGGCATCGAGGACGATGAGGACGGCTTTGTAGAAGGTGTACTTGTCGATCGATTCCGGATCGGCGAGATCGAGCGCCGCCTGGGCCTCCTCTGCCCGCCGATAGTAACCTTCGAGGCCCTCTCTGAGCACGCGGGAGTGGTTGATGGCGAGGTGGGCATCGCCGGCATTGAGCTTGCCCTCCATGCCGAAGAGGCCCGTCTCCATGAAAACGCCGACCTCGGGCGGCAGGAGCGCCATCCCCTTATCGCGCAGGGTGTTGTCCTTCCAGAACGGGTAGATGTCGCGCAGCTGCTGCTTGGTCTCATCGGTGATGTAGAAGACATCGCCGTCGCGCTTGTCGAACGTGTCGAGCTCATCGAGGATGAAGCCGAGGGTGTACTCGGGGAAGACGGGGGCGTTGCCGTTCTTAGTGGCCTGGTTGCCGCAGAGCAATGTCTTATCCTCGATATAGATGCTCATGTTGTCGAGGATCTTCTCGAGCATGAGGGCGCGCTTCATGACGGGCGGCTGGCTGAGGTTCTCCCTGTAGGCCTCGGTGCAGAGCACTGCACGCTCGGCATCGATGCAGGGTTTTTCATCGAGAACCTCGTCGCGGAACGCCTGCATCCTCTCCGTCAGCCTGCCGAAATGCCTGCTGTTCTCCATGTTCGCGCTCCTTGATTTATGTAAATAACCATTTTTACTTTCGTTCGTAATTATTGTAATCTGGATCCGTCGTATCGTCAAGCGTTTATTTATGTGGCATACTACAAGTATTGTTCGTAAGTTATTAGGCTTCCGTTCATAAATAGCATCTAGCGAGACGGCAGTGGGGAGCATCGTGCAGACCGCAACCGTGTTCAATATCCAGAAGTTCAGCCTGGACGATGGTCCGGGCATCCGCACGGTCGTCTTCCTCAAGGGCTGTCTGCTGCGCTGCGTCTGGTGCTCCAACCCCGAGAGCCAGCGCCGAGATCCCCAGGTGGAGTGGAAGGAGAGCGCCTGCATCGGCTGCGGGGCCTGTTGTGCCGCAGCGCCTTCCGCAGGGGCAGTGGAGCGTGCGGGCAAGCGGCATGTGGATATCCGCAACCTAGGCTTTTCTTCCCCCGAGGCGGAGGCGGCGATTGCGGCCTGCCCTCGACGCGCCATCACGCGCACGGGCGAGACCAAGACGGCCGGCGAGGTCCTTGAGATCTGCCTGCAGGACAAGCCCTTCTACGAGGACTCGCAGGGCGGTGTGACGCTCTCGGGCGGAGAGGCCATGATCTGGCCGGAGTTTTGCATCGAGCTTCTGAGCCGGCTTCATGAGGAAGGCATCGATACCTGCATGGAGACCGAGGCCTACGTGCCCCAAGGGGTGTTCCAAGCCGTAGCGGCCCATCTCGACCACCTGCTCATCGACATGAAGCATGCCGACCCCGCAAAGCACCGCGCGGCCACGGGCGTTGGCATCGACCTCATCGGCGCTAACACGCGCTGGGCCATCGAGGCGGGATTGGACGTGCTCATACGCACGCCCGTCGTCCCCGATTTCAACGACTCTACCGAGGACGCCCGCCAGATGGCGCGCCGCCTCAGGGAGCTGGGCGCCGAACGCGTGCAGCTCCTCCCCTTCCACAACTTCGGGGAGAGCAAATATGCCCTGCTCGATAGGGACTACGCCCTGCGCGGCGTCAAGGACCTGCGTCCCGAGGATCTCGATCAGTATCGCCAGGTGTTCATCGATGAGGGTGTGGAGGCGTTCTTCTAAAGTGCTCTCCAGCGCTTCGGCTACGCGATGATGAGCTGGATGCCAAGCTCCGCGATGCCTCCGCGCGCCTCCTCGGGGATATCGGCATCGGTCACCACGGTGATGGGCTTCTTGACCCGTATCGGCACGGCGCCACGCCTGCCGAACTTCTCCGACTCGGTGAGCACGACCACCTCGGAAGCGGACTCCGCCATAGAGCGGACAGCCTCGGCGCGCATCTGATCCGCATTGGTGAAGCCGACCCCATCCGCCCATCCGTCGGCGCCGATGAAGAGCCTATCGACCAAGAACTCCTGGGCGCAGACCCTGACAAGCGGCCCGACCGTCACCTGGGAGTCGCGCTGGACGTTCCCGCCCAGCAGGGTCACGCTCACATGCGGGCTATCGCGAACGTAGTCTGCGATGAAGCCGCTGTTGGTGACGATGGTCACATCTTCCCTCGTGTCGGCGATCCTCCGCGCGAGCAATGCGCAGCAGCTGCCGTTCTCCACCATGACGGTCGCGCCGTCCGGGACGAGTTCGGCGGCCTTGGACGCGATGCGGAGCTTCTCCTCGTAGTGATAGGCGAGGCGCCCGGCCACGTCATTCGGATTGGCGAGCAGCGCATAGCCGTGCTCGCGTCGCACGAACCCCTTGGACTGGAGCTCGTCGAGGTCCTTGCGCATGGTGACGCTCGAGACGTCGAGCTTCTCGGCAAGCATCGCCACCTCCACCTTGTGCTCCTGGGTCAAGATCTCCAGAATCTGCGAGGCGCGCTTGGACATAACGGCTCCCGTCGCTAGTTTTTGCTTTCGTTTATCAGAATATAGCTTTCGTTCGTAGTTTCAGCAAGCTAACGGCAGGTTGAACCCGTCTGGATATGGGTTTCGAGACATTTTCAGAGCCGATTCTGTCTTGAACCGCCTATCCAGACGCGACGCCCTATCCAGATGCTACGCCTCGTAGACGACCCTGCCGCCAAGCACGGTAAGGACGGACTTGGTCTCAAGGACCTCGGCGGGCGAGCAGGCGAAGAGGTTGCGGTCGAGCACGCAGATGTCGGCGACCTTGCCGGCGGAAAGCGTGCCGAGACGATCATCGATGCCCATGGCGTAGGCGGAGCCCAGCGTGTAGGCGCGCAGGGCCTCGGCCATGGAGATGCGCTCCGCGGGGAACCACCCCTCGGGATTTGACTGGTCCTCGAGCATGCGGAAGACGGCACCGTAGACCTCCTCCATGGGATCGATGCCCACCACGGGGAAATCGGACCCCAGATGGATGTTGGCACCGCTCGTCTGCAGGCTATGGAGCGGCCAGGAGAGGGCGGCGCGTTCGGGACCCACCGCGGCATCCTTGGCGAGATCGGCCATGTCGAGCAGCATGTGCCACGGCTGCATCGCAGGCGAGATGCCCATGCGGGCGTAGCGCGGCAAATCTTCGGGCTGGACGGTCTCGTTGTGCTCGATGCAGTGACGCAGGCCCTGCTTGCCGTACAGGCGCTCGCCCTCCTCGAAGCAATCGAGGACGAAGCGGATGGAGCGATCTCCGATGGCGTGGATGCGCACGGCCATGCCGTTCTCGATGGCCTTGAGCATGCTTGCGCGGATACGCTCCGGATCCTCGGCCGGCTCGCCGCAGGTCTCGGGAGCGTTGGCGTAGGGCTCGAGCATCCAAGCGGTGTGGTCGGAGCACACGCCATCGAGGAACTGCTTGAGGCCGTTCCACTCGATCGTGCTATCGGGGAAGTCGTACTCCGCCTCGATCTCGTCGGGCGTCATGGTCTCGAGGTCGAAGAGGTCGGTGTACATGAACACGCGCAGGGGGAACTGTCCGGCTCGGTTCATCTCGGCGAAGACGGCATAGGGGTTCTCCAAGCTCACGAAGGTGGGATTGACGGCTCCCACGGAGGTGATGCCGCAGCTGTTGGCATAGGCAGCGGTCTTGGCAAAGGACTCCTTGGCCCGCTCGATGGGCGGGTTGTAGACCGACTCCATGAAGATGGCGGAGGCATTGTTGGAGAGGACGCCCGTAAGGTCGCCGTTCTCGTCGCGGAGGAACCTGCCTCCCGCCGGATCCTCGACATCGCGGGTGACGCCCATCTTCTCCAGAGCACAGCTGTTAACCGAGAAGGTGTGGAGGTCGACCTGCTGGAGAAGAACGGGGCGGTCGGAGATGTAGGCGTCGATCATCTCGGCCGTGGGCATCTCGGGAACGGCCCACTGGAATTGGATGACCTGGACACCGAGGATCCACTCGTTGTCGGGATGGGCATCCGCAAAGGACACGACGCGCTCCATCGCCTGCTCGAAGCTCGTGCAGTCGATGAGGTTGACGCAGAAATCGGGATCGGTTGTCATGGCACCCTGGGCGAAATGGGTATGCGAGTCGATGATGCCGGGCATGACGAGCTTGTCGCCGTAGTCGCGCACCTCGGTATCGGGTCCGATGAAGGCGGCAAGATGGAGCTCATCGCCGCAGGTGAGAATCGTATCGCCGACAATGGCCACGCCGCCTGCAAAGGGCTGGGCGCCGTCGCCCGTGAACACGGCGTTGGATTTGATGACCAGATCTGCGAACATACGGACCCCTTTCATATGTGGGACGAGCGACCTGCCACTCCGCTCTGGAGAGCCTGCGACCGTGCCCCTGGCCGCAGGCTCTCCAGAAGGAGAAACCGGGCTAGGCGAGCGAGGAGAGGCGCTTGTTCTCGCGGGCCACGAGCGCGAGGCAGATGACGCCGGTAAGGATATCGGCCGCAAGCAAACCGTACCAGACGCCGTCGACGTTGCCCATCATGTTGCCGACGAGGATCATGAGCGGGCAGGCGAGGATGACGTAGCGGAGCAGGGATACGATCGTGGCGAGGACGATCTTCTCGACGGACTGCAGGTAGGAGCTGACCATGGAACCCATGAAGCCGAGGGCGGAGGCTAGGCAGATGATGCGGACCGCATGCGATGCGGCCTCGGTGAGCACGGGATCGCCACCGTCGAAGAAGTTGCAGATGGGGGTCGCGAAGAGCACGACGGCAACGGTGAGGACGATGGAGACGATGACCTGGACGATGATCGACCAGGTAAGCGACTCCTTCAGGCGGTCGTACTTCTTGGCGCCGTTGTTGACGGAGGCAAGCGGCTGGAGACCATAGGACAGAGCGTTGTTGAACATCATGATGATGTAGACGATGTAGCCGTTGATGACGGCGAAAGCGCCGATGTAGAGCGATCCGTTCTCGCCGCCGAGAGTGCCGAGCAGGTTATTGGCAACGGTGTTGTACACGAAAGTGCCGGCCTGGGTCACGAAGAACGGGAAGCCGATCTTGACGATCTCGCTCCAGATGGCGAGATCGGGAAGCATCTCCTTGGCCGTGATCTTGAACTCTGCCTTGGGGCCGACGAAATAGACGATGCCGAAAGCCCAGATGCCGATCGAAAGCCCGTAATACACGCCGGCACCGGGAACGCCGAGGTTGAGGACGAGGACGGCGAGGGCGAGCCACGCGATGGCGATGACGGCGGAGACGGTCATGAGGTTGGCAGACTCCTGCGGCTTCTCGATGACGCGGAGGACGCCGGTGAGCATCTGGCCGATGATGGTGAAGGCCAGGAAGATGCCGAAGACGCGGATACCGGCGGCGGAATCGGCGAGGATGTCGGGGGTGGCGCCGAAGAAGGTCGCAAGGGGCTCGGCGAAGACCTCGAAGACGACGGCGACGATGATGGCCACGTAGGTGGTGAACCAGAAGCCTTGGCCGAAGACATGCTTGGCGCCTTCACGGTCGCCGGCGCCGAGGCGGTTGCCCATGACCGTGGGAACACCGGTGCCGAACAAGTTGCCGAACGAGAGGTTGATGTACTCGACGGACATGATGATGGAGACGCATGCCAGACCGTGGGCGCCGAGGCCGAGACCCATGACAAGGCCCTCGAGCACGACCATGATCACCTGGGCGATCATGCCCTGCATGGTGACGAGGGCATACTTGTTGAACGTGGGTTTGACCGGCGCGGTGAGGAGCTCGAGATCCTCTGCGGTCTGAGCTGCTGCTGCTTCTGCCATATTCCCCTCCAAGAGATTAGGTGGCGGACGGGGCGGGTGCCCTTCTTGCTTATACAGACTTTGTCTGAATACACAGGAGTTGAGGAGACTCAAAGAGGATTAGGAGGGTCCAGCGTTGGGTTTAATAGCGGTTACAGAGCTTCGAGCTGGTATTCTGCGCTGTGCTCGACGGTAGAAGCGCTTGTCCTCCCGGAGCTAGAACCTCCAGAACGCCGTTGCCAGATCGCGTCGACCGTTCACTCCGGCCTTGATGTAGATGCGGTGCATATGCGCTTTCACGGTGCCGGTGGAGATGTAGAGCTCGGTAGCGATGCCCTGCGTGTCCTTGCCCTTGAGGGCGAGCTCGAGAACCTCGCGCTCACGCGGGCTCATACCCAGCGCATCGCAGTAGCGCAGCAGCCGTTCCTCGAAATTATGCACGCTGCGCTCATCCTCGAGCCGGGCTCCCCTCTCGGCAGGATGGCGGGCGTAGACGCGCATGGAATCGCGATCGTAGACCATCTTGCGCACGGCGAGCACCGCCATGGTAATGTTCTCGGTTATGTTGCGTTGTTGCAGATGCCACCAGAACCCATACCAAAACGGATCGTCCATATCGGGGATGAACAGCATGATGTTGCAGATGTCCTCGACGAGGATGAGGCAGAGGAGGACGAACACCGCTCTATAGAACATACGTGCCCGGGAAAGGCCGAGCTTCTCGATATCTTCGACTCGGTGGCGGCAGTACCAGAATCCGAAGACCAGCGTACCGATGAGCGCAAGGTCGCGGATGCCCCAATAGAGAAGGGTACGCGGGCGGCCGGCACTGCCGGCCACCGGGCAGAGGAAGTACTCGAGCAGGCAGAAGGCCGCGGTCGCCATGAGAAACCACGGCCAGTCGATCTTGATGCGGAGACGCATGAGCGTCCACGCCCAAACCGAAGCCACGATGATCGTCGCCAGAACCGTCGTGACGAGGGGGTGGGTGATACCCGCATCGAAGTAGGTGCTCGGATCCGCTTTGCCTTGCGTGTACTCATCGAAGAAGATGATCGCGGTATCGAGGATGTAGGCGCCGAAGGCGACTGCCGCCACGATGCAATCCTTGCGGGCGGTGAACACCCAGAGCGACATGCTCGTAGAGCAGGCCATGATGGCGATGACGATGATCGCGAACGTGTAGATGAACCATATCAGGCTCACGTGCGCCTCCCCGTTGCAAAACCCAAGAGCTAACCCATCTTACAGCACGAGCAGCACCAGCAGCACTCCTGGTGACTGTACAGTCACTGGGGGTCTTGCTGGGCACATGCACTCCGGAAGACCTGCGCGCATGCCCTTCTCGGCATGTTTTCCCAGCAAGGTCAGCGGTGACTGTACAGTCGATAGGAGCCTTGCTGCAGGAACGCGATCGGCCAGAGGACAATGCTACTTCGCCCGCGTCTTACGAGCCCGGCTCAACGCGACCGCTTGCGGAGCAGCCAGAACACGGCTACCGTCGCAGCGGCGCCTAAGGCAAGCGAGAGGGGCGCACTGCGCGTAGCGCCCACGACAATGAACGAGACGCTGCTCGCCGCTGCGGCCACGAAAGCATAGGGCAGTTGCGAGCGCACATGATCGATATGGTTGCAACCTGCCCCTGTAGACGAGAGGATCGTGGTATCGGAGAGCGGCGAGCAGTGATCGCCGAAGATGACGCCTGCAAGGACGCCGCCGAGCACGAGCGAGATGGTATCGGGCGCAACCTTCGCGCAGATGGCGATGGCGGGCGGGATCATGATGGCCATGGCGCCCCAGGAAACACCTGTGGTGAAGGCTATGGCGCCTGTGGAGATGAACATCGCGAGCGGCAGGAGCAGGGCGGGGGTATCGGCGGGCACGAGGCTCGCCACGAAGGGACCGGTTGCGAGGATGTCGTCGCCCATGACCTGCGCGACGGTCCAGGCAAGAAGCAGCATCAACATGGCATCGACCATGGACTTGGTGCCGTCAAGGTATGCCTTGCAGTACTGGTCGATCGTGATGATGCGGCGCGGGATGTACATCACGAACAGAAGCATGCTCGTCGCCACGGCGGCATAGACGAGCGACATGGTGGACTCCGACTCCTGCAGCGCTTCCACTGGTGGAACGCCGTCGAAGGCACCACCGGTACCCATCATGAAGGCAACAGCGGCAAGCGCGAGGAAGACCATGGGGATGACGAGATCGGACGCCTTCGCCTTGCCGATCGCATGCGCCCCGGCATCCTCGGATCTGCGGCGCGTGGTGTCGTTGCCCGCTTCCGCATCCGCCTCGATCTGTCTCATGGGACCGATATTGACGTTCCACACAGCCGCCAGCACCACGCAGAGCAGCGCGAGCCACGCATAGTAGTTGTATGGGATCGTCGTGAGGAAGGCCTTGAAGCCCGTGATTGGGAAACCATAGCGGTTGAGCTCGGGGGTGATGAGCAGCACGACCGTGGCCACCCAGCTCGAGAGCGGCACCAGGATGGTAACCGGGGCGGCAGTCGCATCGCAGACGTAGGCGAGTTTGGCGCGCGAGATCTTGAGGCGATCGGAGATGGGGCGTATGACGTTGCCCACCGTGAGCGCGTTGAAGTAGTCGTCGACGAAGATGAGGACACCGAGGCCGAATGCGCCGAGCAGGGCACCCTTGCGGGTTCTCACATGCGGCTCCGACCACCGCGCGAATGCCTCGGAGCCGCCCGCTACCATAAGGGTCTCGATGATACCGCCGAGAATCGCGATGAAGGCGAAGAGCGTGATGCTCTCGGGATCTGCGAAGGAGGCCATCAATGCCTGGATAGTCTCGTAGAAGGGTCCGAGGATGGGATTGGGCACCGCGAGGACAGACGGATCGGGCGCGAAGACGACATAGATGAAGAAGCCCGATAGCACGCCCATGAGCAGCGAGGAAATGGGCCTGCGCGTCTTGATGGCGAGCGTGATGGCAACAGCAGGCGGTATGAGCGACAACCAACCGTATGGAGAGCCCATAGGGTCCCCTCCCCTTGTATGCGAGTTCTCTCGGGCCGGATGTTTACCGGCCCGAGAGAACGATGCGAACGAAAGCGCCTGCCGGCCCTTCTAGGCCTCGGGCTCCTGCTGGGTGATGCAGTGGATATTGCCGCCGCCGTAGACGACCTGCTCGGACTGGACGCCCACGACCTTGTAGACGCCCTCCCCCCATGTCTCGTCGTAGATCTTCTGGAGGGTCTCGAGGGCCAGTGCGTCGTTCTCGTCACCGTATTGGGGGGTGATGATGCCGTTGTTGGTGACGAGGTAGTTCATGTAGGAGGCGATCAGCGGCTCGTCGGAGACGCGCGGCTCGGCGTTCTCGTCGATATCGATGGAGTCGCAGGCCTCCTGGGTCATGAACACGGGCTTGATCGGCATGGGGAGCTTGTAGACCTTGAGCTTGCGCCCCTTGGCGTCGGTCGCGTTGGAGAGCGTCTCGTAAGCCTCATGGCACTGACGATAGAACGGGTACTCGGGGTCGTCGGTCCAGATGCAGGCCATGACACCGGGGGCGATGAACGTGGCGACGTCATCGATGTGGCCGTTGGTCTCGCTGGGATCGATGCCCTCCTTGACCCAGATGACCTTCTCGACACCCAGGTAGTCCTTGAGGTGCTCGGTCATGTACGCGCGCAGCTCATCGCTCCAAGGCTGGAACTTGAGGGCGTAGGTGGGCCAGATATCGTCCTCGTCCTCCTCGACGCGCACGGCAGAGGCGGTGCGTCCGGGCGAGAGCAGGCACTGGTCGGTCACGACGAGGGTGCCCTCGCCATCGACGGTGATGGAGCCGCCCTCGAGGATCATGTCATCGGGACGGTAGCGGTCGCACTCGGAGATCTCGGCCATCTTGAGGGCGATCTGCTCGTCCTTGTCCCACGGGAAGTACAGGCCGTCGACCATGCCGCCGTAGGCGTTGAAGTGCCAATGGTTGGCGCGCTTGCCGCCCTTGCCGTCGATGACGTAGGTGGCGCCGGTATCGCGGAACCATGCGTCGTCGGTGGTCATCTCGATGACGTGCACGCCGGGGTCATCCTCGAAAACGGCCTTGCAGTTGGCATAGTCGACTTGGTTGGCGCACATGTAGACTGGGGTGAACTCGGCGATTGCGCGGGCGATGCTGGCGTACTGCTCCTGAGCGGGCTTGGCGCCGAATGCCCAGGTATCGGTACGATGGGGCCAGCCCATCCAAATGCGCTTCTGGGGCGCGAACTCGGCGGGCATGAAGTAGCCGTCGGCCTTTGGGGTTGAATCGGACTCATAGATGGTACGCATGACAAAACCTCCTTGACGAAAACCTTGTCGGCAGAACACGCGAACTGATGGGATGGAAGCGAGCGTGACAAGTGACCAGCGAGCGTGACAAGTGACCTGTCCCCTTGTCACGGGCTCGTTGTCGGCAGAACACGCGAACTGATGGGATGGAAGCGAGCGTGACAAGTGACCTGTCCCCTTGTCACGGGTTAATCTTCGGTGGCCGCAGCTTCCTCGGCGAGACGCTGGACGGCGAGCTCGGGGGTGAGGCCCTTGTACTCTTCCTTGCGGCCGCGGGCGCTCCAGATGCGGACGATCTCGCCGATGACGAGCAGGGCTGCAAAACCGATCACCATCGGGACCTTATCGGCGATCTCATCGGCCGAGAGGGGCACGAGGGTTGCGATGACGGCAAGGACGAGCTCGACAGCCGGGATGATCAGGGCGACCTTCATCATGGTGCCCTTGAAGGGGAACTCGTAGATGCGCGGACGATCGGGGTCGACCTTGCGCAGGTTCATGAACGCCGGGAACATGGGGATGTAGGTGAGGAGCAGGAAGACGACGGACATGCCGAAGAGCATCCAGAAGACGCCGCTGGAGATGGCCTCGATGGGGATGAGCTGGATGCAGAGGATGAGCGAGGTCACGACGCCATTGGTGATGGCGGCGCCGTCGGGCATACCGGTCTTGGGATTCATCTTGCCGAAGACCTTGGGCATGTTGCCGGTCTGTGCGGCGTAGGCGGCAACGGAGTTGACGCCGAAGGACCAGGACGCCATGTTGGCGAAGAGGGTCACGAGGAAGGCGATGCAGATGGCCTTGAACAGGATGCTGTCGCCAACCATGGTCTGGACGGCCACGATCATGCCGAAGTCGGGATCGATCTGGTCGGCCGGGATGGCGGCGCCGATGCCGAAGGAGGCGAACAGGTAGATCGCGGCGATCGCCACGCCGCCCATGATGATGGCGCGCGGAATCTCGCGCTTGGGATCTTTCATGTCGCCGGTCATGGTGCAGATGACCTCGAAGCCCATGAAGTTGAAGATGATGATCGAGATGAAGCCGAGCGCAGAGGTGCTGGTGAGGTCGGGCAGGAAGGTGTTGAGGCTCATGTCGGTGGCGAAGCCGTTCTGGGTTGCATACCAGATGCCGATGCAGCCCACGACCACGGCGACGGCGACCTTGATGATGGCGCCGCCATTGAGGACCGCCTCGGAGTCTGAAACCGGCGAGAAGGCCATGAAGGTGACGATCCAAGTGAAGGCCAACTCGATAGCCAAGACGATCAGGATATTCGATTCGAGATCGACGCCGAAGACCCAGGAGAGGATGGTCGGGAACAGGGTGGCCAGCGAGGCGATCCAGAACGGGTAGTTGACCCAGTAATAGTACGCGGCGCGGGCGGCCCACTTGTCGCCGAGGCCGTCGCGGATCCAGTCGATGATGCCGCCGTCGCTCTCATAGGCGGTGCCGAGCTCGGCAACGGCCAGGCCATAGGGCACGAGGAAGGTGATAATCAGGAAGATCCACCAGAAGAACTGCTGGTTGCCGATGGCGGCTGCGGGGGCGGCGGCCTCGCAGACGAAGACGACGCAGATCACCGTGGAGATGATCGTAAAGAACGATAGACCCTTCTTATCCATTGGTACTCCTCACTACTAGTTGGGGGCACGTTCGAGAACCCGGTGGCGCGGTCGCGCCACCGGACAACTAGCTCAGGGTGCGGATTACAGAGCCTCGATAGCGGCGATCGCGGCGTGCAGGCGCTCCTTGCTGGCGTACTCGACACCCTCGTCGAAAAGCGGGGTGCGGGGACCGAAGGTAGCGAGCAGGGCGCGGATGGAGTGCTTGCGGTTCTCGGCCTCGGCCCAGCAGAGCGAGCGGTCGGAGTCGGCAACCTCGTCGGTGACCTCCTCGCCGCGGATGGCGGGCAGGCAGTGCATGAACTTGGAGTTCGGGCCGGCATAGTCCATTAGGTCCATGGTGACCTGGTAGTCGGGCATGAAGACGTCGAGGTAGGACGGGCCGTCGATCTCGGCGTCGTAGAGGCCGTACCAGACGTCGGTGTAGATGAAGTCGGCCCCCTTGATGCACTCGATGTTGTCGGAGATCTCGATGGTGCCGCCGGACTTCTTGCAGTTCTCAAGGCCGATGGCGAGGAGGTCGACATCGGAATCGACCTGCAGGCCGCCGTCGGTGATCTGGTGGCCCTTGGGACCGTACTGCACGAACTTCATGCCGATGATGGAGGCCATGAACATAAGGGAGACGCAGACCTGCGTGGCATCGCCGATGAAGGCGAGCGTGCAATCCTCGATGCGCTTGCCCGCGGGGAGGTTCTCGAGCATGGTCAGCAGATCGCCCATCTCCTGGGTGGGATGGTTGTACTCGGACATGCCGTTGAGGACCGGGCAGGCGGCGCCCGCGGCGAGACCCACGACGTCCTTGTGGCGGTTCACGCGCGCCATCAGGATGTCGAGCAGATCGCCCATGACGCGGGCGGTATCGCCGAGCGACTCGTGGCCGCCGAGCTGGATGGTGCCGGGACCGTAGAACTGCGCGTGGCCGCCGAGGTCGGTCATGGCCGTCTCGAAGGAGATGCGGGTGCGGGTGGAAACCTGCTGGAAGATCATGCCGAGGCTCTTGTTGCGCAGAAGATGGGGGTAGTAGCCGTCCTCCTTGATGGCTGCCTTCATGGCCATGGCCAGCTCCTCGATGGCGAGGATCTGCTCCTTGGTGAGCTCATTGGTGTCGATGAAGTCCTTGGGAAATGCCATAACGCGCTCCTTTCTCTGCCGGCTCCGGCATCGTGTGACGTACAGCAGTGCCTCGTGGCACTTCCTGTTCACCATTACTTTCGCGCCGGGTCGAGAAAAGGTCGAGTTCATACAGGTTTATTCTCCGCGTGTGGGAATAAACCCGCTATAAACCGGCTGCAGATCAGCTATAAAACAGTGGAAAAATACCGTTTATAGATGGATTTCTACCATTCATGGATCATCGTGCTATGAATAGGAGAGTTTAGTTTTTCGCTCATCGGTTTATTGCTCGGAGGAGCTGTGAACGCTTTTTTCTTCACGTATACGATCGCCCTCATCCTCATGGCGAGCGCGGCGGCTGCGCTTGCCCTCGGATCATATGCGGTCTCCCGCAGGAGCGTGCGCCTCGTTGAGGCGGCGTTCTTCGTGGTCTACACCATCGAGCTGGTCGGCATCTTCAAATCCGAGTGGCTCATGCAGAATCTGTCGATCGATGTGGTCGACTACTACGCCGTGGAGACGCCGTTTGCCCGCACCCTCGAGAGCGCGGCCATCCTGCTCTGCCTTTGGCTCATCATCCTTCACTACCTCGACGAGCGCCGCGTTGCCGTGCAGCTCGCACCCATAGCAGCCTACATCGTCGCCTCGGCGCTTGTGCTCGAGATCTTCCCCTACGGGGCGTTCCGCCAGTGGCTCTACTACACGCTGCGCCAGGTCTTCCTCGCGGGGGCGCTCCTGTATGCGCTGCATCGCTTCCGCACATCCTCTGACGATGCCTATCTGCAACGGCTTTCCCGCTATATGGGCATCTATCCGGTGTACTGGGCCCTGATCGCCGTCATCACGCTCGAGGATGTCTTGGTCATCTTGCTCATGCCCGAGCCAACCTCCGCCGATACCTTGCCGCTCTACCTCTCCTCGCGCAACATCTCCGAGAACTTCGCGATGCTCTTCATTGCCTATCAGGTCATCACATCATCGCTCAAATCGCTTTCGCTGCGCTTCAACGAGCCCCCCGCCGTGAGCGATGACGAGCGCAAGCGAAAGACGCTCCACACCCATATCGACGAGATCCTGCCTATCTTCGCAGCCAAGCACGGGCTCTCTGCGCGCGAGCGCGAGATCCTCGCCCACGTGATCGAGGGCAAGGACAACCGCAGCATCGCGGGGGAGCTCTTCCTCTCGGAGGGCACGGTCAAGACGCATGTGCATAACATCATGGTCAAGACCTCGACCAAATCGCGTCCCGAACTCAAGAAGGTCTTCTGGAGCGCATAGAATCGGAACATCCAGCCCCCGTCCCATGGCACTGGCACGGAAAGAGCCCGGATCTGCCACGAAAGGCACTTATTCCGCAGTTTTTCGGTGTCGAAGCGCCATCGGGCGGAGATTCGACTCGCGTTTGCGCAGCTCAGCGAGAGCCGAGTCTAACCCCTATGGGCAAACAACACTGAAAAACTGCGGAATAAGTGCCTTTCGTGGCAGATCCGGGCTCTTTCCGTGCCAGCAGCCTCGTCTAGTAGTGGATGCGGGTGCCGGATTCGCCGCGGACAGCCTCGGGGGCCTTCTCGAGCGAGCCGATGATGGCGATGCGGTTGGCACGGCTCTTGCAGAACTTGATGGCCGCGCGCACCTTGGGCTCCATGGAGCCCTTGCCGAACTGGCCCTCGTCCGCATAATCCTCGGCTTCGGAAACGCTGATGTCGGTGAGATCCCGCTGGTTCTTCTTGCCGAAGTTGATGGCAACGTGATCGACAGCGGTGAGCAGCACGAGCACGTCGGCGTCGCAGTCCTCGGCCAGGAGCTCGCCGGCCATGTCCTTGTCGATGACGGCGGGAACGCCCTTGTAGCAGCCGTAGTTATCGGTATCGCGAATCACGGGAACACCGCCGCCGCCGCAGGCGATGACGATGAACTCGTTATCGAGGAGGTTCAGGATCGACTCGTTCTCGACGATCTTGCGGGGCTTGGGTGAGGCGACGACGCGGCGATAGCCACGGCCGGAGTCCTCGACATAGTGGAACAGGGGGTCTGCGGCAGCCTTTGCCTCGGCCTCTTCTTTGGTCATGAACTCGCCGATGGGCTTGGTGGGGTTATCGAAGGATTTGTCATCGGCGTCGACCTCGACCTGGGTCACGACGGAGGCGACGTGCCACCTCATGCCGGTCCTGTGCATCTCGGCGCCGATAGCCTGCTGCAGGTGATAGCCGATATACCCCTGGCTCATGGCACCGCATTCGGGAAGCTCCATGAAGGGAACCTTTGCGTCGGCCTTGTTGGCAAGGGTGAAGGCCTTCTGGATCATACCGACCTGAGGACCGTTGCCGTGGGTGATGATGATCTCGTTATTGTCCTTGATGACATCGAGCAGAACAGGGGCAGCATGGCGGACGCGCTCGATCTGCTCTTCGGGGGTATCGCCGAGGGCATTTCCGCCAAGGGCGATGACGACGCGCTTGGGTTTGCCGGGATCCTTCGTGAACGCCATGGTGCACTCCTTCGCTTTGCCGAAACGGGCAGCGGGCGCATCTGCGCGCCCGCTTCTCCTGACAGCATAAGCGTAGATTCCAGCCAAGCAGATGGCGAGTATATTTGGGTTTAGTCCGGTCCAACGCGGGCAGCCGCTCGGTTTTCGCGCCGAGATCCGGCTTTCCTGCGTGCGATAGTATGGCAGGTCTGCGACACTGACTGGCACGGCTCTTGCAGAACCGCTAGGGGAAAGAGCCCCTATTCCCCATGCAACGCTGCATCGCGCAGGGCTTTGAGCTGCTCGAGGCGAGCCTTGAAGGCTGCTTCACGGCCCTCCTCGGTGGGCTGGTAGTATTCGGTCCCCGCAAGGGAATCGGGCAGGCACTGCATGCCAGCCGCCACCTTTTCCTCCTCGTCATGTGCATAACGGTAGCCCGCCCCGTATTCGAGCTCCTTCATGAGGCGTGTGGGCGCGTTGCGGATAACGAGCGGCACCGGCTCTGCGAGCGTGGTGAGTGCATCGCGCTTGGCGTGCTCGTAGGCAAGGTAGGAGCTGTTGGACTTGGGCGCAAGCGAGAGGTAGATCACGGCTTCGGCAAGGTGGACCGCGCACTCCGGCATCCCGATGAAATGGCAGGCGTGGAAGGCGTTCACGGCGACGTTGAGAGCGCCCGTATCGGCGAGGCCCACATCCTCCGCAGCGAAGCGCGTGATGCGGCGTGCCACGTAGAGCGGATCCTCCCCCGCCTCGAGCATGCGCGCAAGCCAGTAGACCGCAGCATCCGGATCTGAATTGCGCATGGACTTGTGCAGCGCCGAGATGATGTTGTAGTGCTCGTCGCCGAGCTTGTCGTAGAGGAGGCTCCGCTGGCTGGTGACCTGCGCAACCGTCTCGGGCGAGACCATGATGGCGCCGTCCTGCTCCTCCCCGTTCAGCACCACCATCTCGAGCGTGGAAAGCGCCCTGCGGGCGTCGCCGTTGGAGAAGGCGGCGATGGCGGTGAGAAGGTCGTCGGCGATACGCACATCCTGCCCGCCGAAACCGCGGGGATCGTCGAGGGCACGGCGCATGAGCTGCGCGACCTCGCCCTCGGTAAGCGCCTTCAGGACGAAGACCTTGCAGCGCGAGAGCAGGGCGCCGTTCACCTCGAAGGAGGGGTTCTCGGTCGTAGCACCGATAAGCGTGATGGCGCCCTTCTCCACGAAAGGCAGGAAGGCATCCTGCTGGGCCTTGTTGAAGCGGTGGATCTCGTCCACGAAGAGGATGGTCGTGCGGCCGAGGGCACGCTCGGCCTCGGCACGCTTCATGACCTCGCGGATCTCCTTGATGCCGCTCGTGACCGCTGAGAAGTCGATGAAGGCGGCACGTGTCTGATGGGCGATCACGCGCGCGAGCGTGGTCTTGCCCACACCGGGAGGCCCCCAGAATATCATCGAGGGCACCTGATCCGCCTCGATCATGCGGCGCAGCACCTTGCCCGGCCCGATGAGCGCTTGCTGGCCCACCATCTCGTCGAGCATGCGCGGGCGCAGGCGTGCGGCGAGCGGTGCCGTGGGATCGAACGCATCCGCCGAGCTCGCTGCAGGAAGACCCTCATCGGCCATCGAGAAGAGCCGGCCTTGCCCATCTACCCTATCCACCATCTTTCATCCCTCACAAAAGCGAAAAGGTGCTTTCCAGATACCTCGCCTGATCCTCGGGCACATCCGCAGCCTCGGCGAACGTCATCCACGCGCTCACGGCCTCCCTCACCTCGGACACGATCGACCGCGCCTTGGGCGCACGCAGGCTCATGTGGCGCGCACAGGCAAGGAGATCGTCATCGGTGATGCCATCCCGCTTGCCGTTGAGGCTCATCTGGTGGGTACCCGTCCAAACACCGTCGGGATTATAGGCATAGGTTACGTCATAGGCAGGGGCGAGCGTCCAGATGCCCTGTCGATCCATAAGGAAGGCGATGTTTTTCACGTGGTCGTCATGATTGCGCGCCATAACGTTGAGCACCATGCGGCGGTACAGCTGGGCGACCTCGGCCTGCCCGAGCCCGATGCGCCTCATAACCTCGACCGCCTCCTCATAGCTGTGGGCGCCCGCGACGTTGAAATCGAAGTGTGCAAGGGCACCGAGTGTCTGCATGTGCAGCTTGCCACCATCCTCGGTACGATCGAAGCGGCGCGTGAGGAAGTGGCGGTGCTCCCCTTCCTCGAGCAGCCGGCATTCCGACATCTCGATTCCCGCCGCGCACGCCATGAGATGGTAGGCGTACTCGATGCGCGTATGGCATGGGACATCGAACCCCTCCTTGTCGGCATTCGATGCCACGCCATCGAACTTGAGGAGCCAATAGCCATATCCCGGGCCTACGTCCACCTGCCCGGAGCGGATATCCCCCGTATCCTCGTTCCAAGCGACGAGCGCCTTGGCGCGGGCGCCTCCTGCCGAGGTGCCCATGCGGATGATTTGCTCCATGCCCTCTGGATCGACCGATACGCGGAAGCTTTCGCGACGCTCGAGGATAGCTTGCGCAAGCAGGGTAAGCCGCGCAAGGTCGACCCTATCGGACGTGGAGGGCTCGGGGCCGAGCACAGGCTCGTACTCGAGAGCGCCCATGCCCCGCGTACCCATATAGCAGAGGCGCTCGACTGCGTTCATGGAGCCGCGTGGGCGTCCTTGCGACTCGAGCCACCTATCGATCACCGCATTGCCGAACTTATCCGGAAGAGAATCCGCGAGAAGACCGGGAAGGCCGTGGAACGAGGCTGCCGACAGCTCGGGAAACGAGAAGACGCGCCCCGCAAGCGGCATCGCGATGGGAGAGAGCTGGATACCGCTGCCTAGAAAATCGCGATCGTATTCGAAGGACGCAACCGATTCCCCATCGAGCAGGGCCACCGTGCCAACCCGCCTGCCCCACAAGCCGACCTCGGCGACGGTGCTCATCGGCCGTCGCCCCACGTCCATGCGGACGAGACATCCCTCGCCGAGCGGGCAGATGACGCGCGTTTACGGCTGTGGCCTGTACGGGCGATATCGGAGGGGCGCACACGCTCCTCGGGCACGAGAATATCGACGTTCGCAAGCATCCCCAAGGCGCGGAGAATAGCCAGCATGCTCGAGAAACGCACATCCTCGCCCCGTTCGATTTTGGCGACCGTGCTGATCGACACACCCGCCCGCGCAGCGAGCTCATCCTGCGTGAGCGGCATATCGATGCGTGCAGCTCGTATGCGGTCGCCCAGCTCGGACAATATCTGCTCGTTTGAGGAGAGGAAGGTTATCCGCACGTTTATCCAATCATTGTTATTAACGTGATTAAACAATATATTAGCTATCAATCATTGTTATGGCAATTGTTATAGCAGAATCGATCCTCTAATCATGGATTAATGGCCTTGGAGCAGGGCAGGCTGCGGACTCGCCGAGCAACTCGGCTAGGATGAAGCGGGCATCCTCCAACGATCCCGCTGCGACCATGCCCCTATCGCCGCTGCCATCGCACCGCATCCCAAGAGCACCATCTCATATTGTCAACACGAATGCATCCGGACCGCTCCGCCTGATCGACCAGGTGATGCCGGTCGTCGAGGAGAGAAGCGCCGCGTCATGCGATACCGCGAGCAGCGCACCGGGGTATGCGGCGAGCACCCGTTCGAGCGCCTCGACCGAGCCGAGGTCCAGATGGTTGGTGGGCTCGTCCATGATGATGAGCTCAGGACCATCGAGGATGCCGAGGGCGAGCATGAGCTTGCGCAACTCGCCTGGGCTGATCACGTCCCCTTCGAGGATGCGCTCCGGCTCGGAGTTGAGCTGGGCGACGATCGAGAGCACGCGGCCCCGGTCGCTGGTCGATAGGGTGTGCAGGCGTTCGCGTGTCTCCTGCTGCTGTGCAGCGCTCGGTTCCTGCGGGATGTAGAGCACGCGTACGCCCGCCGGGATACGGGAGACCAGATGCTTCACGAGCGTGGTCTTCCCGCTGCCGTTATCGCCCGTAAGGCCGATATGGTCGTCGCGCGAGATGTAGAGCGGCGGCAGCTCAAGGTGTATCTGCTCGCCGAGGGCAAGATCCGCGGCCTCCGATCTCACCAACACGGGACGCCGGCTCGGCGTGGCATCGAGCCAGATATCGGCATCGTAGCGCTTCTCGACACGCATCTGGTCGAGCCGCTCGGATGCCCGCTCGAGGCGCGCACCCATGCGACCCGACTGTTTGGCGGCGATGCCGTCGGTGCCCCAGACGATGGCGGCCCGTTTCTTGGCCCGTGCATCGCTGTCATGCTTGTCGATGCCACGCAGGCTCTTCTTGCCCTCTTTGCGCGCCGCCACCTCGCGCCTGCGCCGCGCCTCGCATTCGATACGCTTCTTCTCGCGCCGCGCCTCCTCGCGTGCGTGCAGGTCGCTCATGCGCTCGAGCATTGCCTGATCAGAGGCCTGCGTGTAGCCGCCGGGCCTCATAACGGCGCTTCCGTCCGACATGAACAGGCATTGCGCGCACAGGCGGTCGAGCAGCTCGCGATCATGCGAGATGAGGATGCCGATGCCCGCGAAGCCTTCGAGCGCGCGGGCGATCGCCGCACGTGTGGTGGCATCCACGTGATTGGTGGGTTCGTCGAGGACGAGCACATCGGGTTCCGACCATAGGGCGCAGGCTATCTGCAGGCGCTTCTGCTGGCCTCCCGAGAGCGTGCCGAAGCGCCATGGCCAGTCGTCCTCGAGACCGAGCTCCCGGCGCAGGCGCACCGCGTTGCCGTCATAGGCAGCGGCGAAGTCCTCCAAACCGTCGGGTGGGATCGTCGCATCCTGCGGACAGTAGGTGCATACCAGCGCGGGTCCCACGCTGCCGGCATCGGGTGCGATATGGCCGCAGGCGATGCGCGCGAGCGTGGTCTTACCGCAGCCGTTATCGCCCACGATGCCGGTCCAAGCCTGCGGAAAGGTTGCCGTGATACCGCGCAGGATGGGTTCCTCCGCTTGGGAATAGCAGTATTCGATGTTCGATAGATTGAGCTGCATGGGGATATCCTTTCGATGCGCACCCGTATCGCGGGCCCGCCATGGCGGCCCTTCCGCGAACACGGGCGGGTGATCATTGCATCGACTAGTCCCTCATGCACCTATCCCTTCTCATGCCGGGGCTTGGCATATGGGCTCCGGCGGATCCTTCTCCAATCATAGGCGATTTCAGCACGTTGGGGCATTACGTTGATGATGGACTTTCTGCCCTCTGGGAAAGACGGGAGCCGTGTTGGCATCAGGCTGTCCCAACCCCACCACATTTTGCCGATCGAAATGTGGTGGGATTCCTATTTCCCCAGATCAGAAGCTCGATAAGCACCTGTCTTATGGGAAAGTGTGGCATTCTCGGGGGATATCGATCCCGCGGGCATCGATCGCTTGGAGTCCGGCTACATGCGCTGCGCGGCAGAGTGCGGGATAGCAGGGGATATCCTCGCGCTCGATCTTGAAGATCACGGGCCGCGTGCCGTCATTGCAGCAGGCGATCATGATGCGGTCGTCGTTGATCCATCCGTGCATGAGCGAGCCTCCCTGCAGGGCCGTGTAGATATGGCGGCTGATGCAGTCCCAGGCCTCGGCACAGGGGAAATCCCCCGCGAGCGCGCCGCGACCGAAACGCCAGAAGTCGCCGCGCCCGCCTTCGCGCCAGAAATGGAACTGCTGCCCCACCGTAAAGCAGGGGCACGCACCGCTCGTGGGGACGGCGGCAAGATAGGCCTCTTGGAGATCCGGGAAGAGCTTCTTGCCGATGACAGTGACGGTCACGCGATGGCGCATGGTGGGCCTCCCATCCTAGCGGATCCAAGTATGCACTAGTATCCATCATTCTGGTCGTATGCCGCAGAGCGCCACCTGTCAAGACGCACCATGGGATGCTTGAAAGAGGCGCACCTCATGGCAGGCGAATCTTCACAGAATCATTTGCGAGATGTACCTGCTCAGCAAAGTCTGCGTATACTGGATATGTGGGATGGCAAGCGCGAAACGGGCCACGATATGCAGAAAAAGCGTTTCGATCTTCTGCTTCGGCTTCATATGTAGGGCGATGCATCATCGCCCATGCACGTGACAAGGGACGTGATAATCGTACTCGGCCAGAGATACCAGAGCATGATCGGGCAAGGCGAGACCCCCTTCTACGTATTCGACGAGAGCGAGGTCAGGCGTCGTATCCGCTCTCTCAGAGAAGCGCTTCCCGAAGACACCGTCCTCTGCTACGCCATGAAGGCGAACCCTTTCATCCTCGAAGCGGCCTGCCGCGAAGCGGAGTTTCTGGAAGTCTGCTCACCGGGTGAGTACCGTATCTGCCAGAAGAACAGCATCCCCCACGGACGACTCACCATCTCGGGCATCAACAAGGATCCCGCCCACATGCGCGAGCTCATCTCCTCCCCTTCCAAAATCCACCGTTTCACGGTCGAATCGGCCGAGCAGTTCGCACTCCTCGAATCCCTGGCACAGGAGATGGATGTGCGGATCCCCGTTCTTTTGCGTATCACCAGCGGGAACCAGTTCGGCATGGACGCTTCCGCGGCCAAGCAGCTCATGAGCGGGCATCGGAACAAGCCGCATATCGACTTCAGGGGTATCCAGTTCTTCTCGGGAACCCAGAAGAGCTCGCCCAGCAGGATCACCCGCGAGCTGGAAAAGCTCGACAAGCTTATCGAGTCCATCGGCAGGGAGTGCGGGGCCGAGGTGCTCGAGCTCGAGTACGGTCCGGGCCTCCCCGTCGATTACAGCGAGCAGGATGGCGCTCGCCGCAGTGCCCGCGATCGCGAGTATCTTGGTGCCCTGAGAACGTCGCTCTCGTCCCTGCGATTCAACGGCACGGTCATCCTCGAGATGGGCCGCGCCATGGCCGCATCGTGCGGAACCTATGTGACCACGGTCATCGACACCAAGGTCAACCGCAGGCATAGCTACGCCATCGTCGATGGCGGAAGACACCAGATCAGCTATTACGGGCACGAGCTCGCCCTCACACCTCCCGTATGCCACGCCGTACCCACGCGCCATGCCGCCGAGCCTGCTATCTGGACTGTCTGCGGATCGCTCTGCACGTCCAACGACATCCTCATCAAACAGTTCGGAGGATCCGATCTTGCGATAGGCGATCGTCTGGTCTTCCCAAACGCGGGAGCATACTGCATGACCGAGGGCATCTCGCTTTTCCTCAGCCGCGATCTTCCGCGCATCTACCTGACCGACGCATCGGGAGAGATGCGCCTCATCCGCGACCGTATCCCCACCGACCCCATCAACGCCTTCCAGTAGAGGCCGAACGGAGAAAGGATTGCCGTGAGTACCGAGGATGCCATCATCGAATTGCTCGAGGATCTCTGCCCGGGCGTAGATTTCAAGAGCTGCACAACACTCATCGACGACCGCCGCATCGATTCGCTTACCATGATCGCGCTCGTTGCCGATCTCGAGGATAAGTTCGAGGTCGACATCCCCGCCGTGGAGATCGTAGCCGACAACTTCAACTCGGCAGCGGCCATCGCGGGCATGATCGACCGCCTAGTCGAGGAGGATCTCGACTAGACCGCCTATGACCTCGTATTTCACCATAACGTTCTCGTTCATCTTCCTCCCCCTATCGATCCTTCTCTATGCAGTTGCGCCGAAGCGCTTCCGATGGGCGGCGCTCTTAGGCACCAGCCTGCTCTTCCTCTGGCACCTCAGCAGACAGCTCACGCTGATGTTTCTCGCATCGGCCCTCGTCGTGTATGCGTGCGGTTTGGGCATAGAGGCGCTCATCGCACGTCGGGACCGGCTTATAGTGGAGGGGACGCCCAAGAAAGAGGCGCGCGCAAGCTGCAGACGCCGCATGCGGCTCGTACTCGCCGCAGGAATCGTCGCCAACCTGCTCATGCTCTTCCTGTCGAAATACCTGGCATTCTTCTGCGAGATAACGAGGGCGGTGCTGGTGCCGTTCGGGGTCGATGCCCCTATCGGCATCCCCCCGATAAGGGCGCCCATCGGCATCTCCTTCTACACGCTGATGGCCATCTCCTACCTCTCGGACGTCTATCGCGAGAGCATTCCCGCCGACCATCATCTCGGTCGCCTGATGCTCTATCTCTGCTTCTTCCCGCAGATCATGGAAGGACCCATCTGCCGCTACGGCCAGACCGCCGAAGCCCTCTACGCAGGCGAGCCCATCAAGCGCGGCAGGCTCTACGAGGGAGCGCTGCGGATCCTTTACGGCATGGCCAAGAAGATCATCATCGCCGACCGCCTCAACCTGCTCGTCGAAACCGTCTTCGATGGAAAGGCTGCCTACGACGGCGGCATAATCGCCTTTGCCGCCATCCTCTACACGATCCAGCTCTACTGCGATTTCTCGGGTGCCATGGATGTGGCGCTGGGTGTCGGGCGCATCTTCAATGTCGGGCTGCCTGAGAACTTCAGGCAGCCCTTCTTCTCGAGGACGGCGTCGGAGTTCTGGCAGCGCTGGCACATCACGCTCGGCGCCTGGTTCAAGGACTACGTATACTATCCCATCTCCCTATCGAAGGGATGCAAGCGTCTCACCTCGGCGGCGCGCAAGGCATGCGGCAACCGCTACGGCCCGCTCCTCTCAGGCGGGATCGCCCTGTTCTGCGTATGGTTCTTGAACGGCCTCTGGCATGGTGCGGGTATGCAGTACCTGTTCTTCGGCATGTACTACTTCGTGATAATCATGGCAGGCGGCCTTATCGAACCGGTTGCGCAGGATCTTTCCGAGCGCTGGGGAATCGACCGGGCCCACGCACCCTACCGCGTGTTCCAGACGCTGCGCACCTTGGTCGTCATCTTCGTTGGCGAGCTGTTCTTCCGCGCCAAGGGGCTTCCGCGCGGCATAGAGCTCTTCTCCACGCTGGTCGGATCGTTCTCCTTGGAATCGTTCGCCGACGGAACGTTCCTCGCCCTCGGCCTCGACGGACACGACTTGCTGATCTCGGCTGCCATGCTCGTGCTCGTGCTGGCTATCGGCATTGCCCGGGAATGCGGTAAAGGCATCTGCAGACCGGCTGCATCTTTGCCCATTCCCGCCAGATGGAGCGTGCTGATCGGTCTTTTCCTGCTCATCGTCGTCTTCGGCGCATACGGGTATGGGTATGCCCCCGTTGACCCCCTCTATGCGCAGTTCTAGGAGGTTGGATGGAATCGAGAGGCGAAACGCTGCGAACGCTCAGGAACATCCTCGCCATCGTCGGCGTGACGATAGCGCTCCTGCTCGGCCTCTCGGCCATCTTCCAGCCCAAGGACAGCTCCGACGAAGCGGGGATGATCGATGCTGCGGCGAACGGCATCCTCGGCGAGCCCGCGAACACCATCGACGTGCTCTTCATCGGCGACAGCGAGGCATACAGCGCCTTCTCGCCCCTGCAGATATGGGGGGAGCACGGCATCACCTCATATGTCTGCGCCACCTCAGGCCAGCGCCTCCCCTACGCGAACGCTCTGCTCCGCAGGGCGACGCGTTCCCAGGCACCGCGCGTCGTCATCATCGAGACCAACATGGCCTTCTCGGCGTTCTCCATAAACGACTTGATCTCGAAGGAGCTTGAAGGACTGTTCCCCGTGCTCAGGTTCCACGACCGCTGGAAGAGCCTGACGCAGGACGACTTGTTCCTGCAGCCGAGCTACACGTGTTCAGACAACTTGAAAGGTTTCCGTATCAACACGGGCATCGAGGAGGAGTTCGATCCCCATAGAACCGGCAGCGGTAATTACCGGATAAATTATCTCCCCGCCACCGCCAGATATTATCTGCGCCTGATGGTCGAGTACTGCCGCTCCATCGGCGCAACCCCCATCCTGATGAACGTTTCCAGCTCTATCAACTGGACATCCGAGCGCCATGATGCCATCCAAGAGCTCGCGATCGAGCTGGATGTCGAGTTCATCGATATGAATGTAGGTCCCGCCAAGGTGGAGATCGACTGGATGACCGAGACGTTCGATGGCGGCGACCACCTCAACCTCGCAGGCGCCCAAAAGGTCACCTCGTTTGTAGGCGAATACCTCTCCGCCACGTTCGACCTTGTCGACCACCGCGGCGATAGCGGTTATCAGAACTGGGAAGAGCTCTACAGCTGGTACCAGGAGAAGATCGCCTCAGCAGCGTGATGGGGATTCTGCGGTATTCGCGATCACCGCAATTGCCGCCTTTGACGTTGGAAACCGACGCGCCTCCTACCTGCGCGTTCACGATTACCGCAGTCTTTCTCGCCATGGAAAACTGCGGGGATCGCGATTACCGCATATGCAGGGATCGCCTTTGCGGGAGCATATCCCGCATCAGCAGGAACGCACCGGATGCCTGATGACCGTCTTGAGCTTCTCTGGTGCGGTGCGGCGCGCATCCGAGAGGTAGATCTCGTGGTGGCGGCGCTCATCCGAGAAGTCCAGCCCGTAGCCCT
>JAKPQM010000079.1 GCA_029546925.1 Actinomycetes bacterium | reverse complement strand
GCAGGTCGAATGGCACCTCGAGATAGTGGTCGCTGAAGCTGTCGTTCTGCTCGGAATCGAGCGCTTCCAGAAGCGCCGCGGAAGGGTCTCCCCGGAAGTCGGCGCCGATCTTGTCTATCTCGTCGAGCATGAAGACGGGGTTGCGCGACCCGGCCTGCTTGATGCCCTGAATAATGCGCCCGGGCAGTGCGCCGACATACGTGCGCCTGTGTCCGCGCACCTCGGCCTCGTCCCGGACCCCGCCCAGCGAAATGCGTATGAACTTGCGCCCGAGCGCGCGCGCGATGGACTTGCCGATGGAGGTCTTGCCTACTCCGGGAGGGCCGGCAAAGCATAGGATGGGCCCTTTGAGGCGCCCCGCCAGCTTGCGCACCGCCAGGAATTCGAGAATCCGCTCTTTCGGTTTTGCGAGACCGTAGTGGTCCTCATCCAGAATCTCCTGGGCCTTGTCCACGTCCAGCCGATCCTCGGTGGCCTCATTCCACGGCAGCCCTATTAGCCAGTCGAGGTACGTGCGGATGACGACGCCCTCCGGCGCGGCATAGGGCATCTTCTCAAGCCGGTCCACCTCTTTTTCCGCGCGTGCCTCGACATCCTCGGGCATCTTTGCCAGAGCGATTTTCGCGCGGTACTCCTCGATTTCGGTTGTGCGCTCATCGGCCTCGCCCAGCTCCTGCTGGATGGCCTTCATCTGTTCGCGGAGGAAGAACTCGCGCTGCGAGTCGCCCATCTCCTTCTCGACGCGAGAGCGGATGGTGCGCTGAATCTCGACGATCTCAAGTTCTTTCTTGAGAATGACCGACAGCTTCTCGAGCCGCTCCTGCACGGGCAGGGTTTCGAGAAGCTCCTGCTTTTCGTCCACCCTGAGGGCAAGATACGGGATGATGCTGTCGGCGAGTTTGCCCGGCTCGTCTATGTTGATGACGTTGATCAGCACTTCCGGCGGGATGTTGTGGCCGTTGTTGACGAGCTGGTCAAACTGCCCCGTTACGCTGCGCATGAGGGCTTCCAGGTCGAGCGAATGGGACTCCTCGGAAGGCAGCGGCCGGGCTCGCACCTTGAAGTACGGCTCGACGCCCAGGAACTGCGTCACCTGCATGCGGGCTATGCCCTCAAGCATTACGCGAACGGTGCCATCGGGAATCTTGAGAATCTGGATGACCTCGGCAACCAGCCCGACGGTGTACAGATCGCCGGGCTCGGGGTCCTCCACCGTCATTTCGCGCTGAGCGACGAGCAGGATGTAGCGGTTGCGC
>JAKPQM010000040.1 GCA_029546925.1 Actinomycetes bacterium | reverse complement strand
TCGTTGTGCACGTGCGCGAATACCCAAATATCACAGTCTTTGCGCGACTTATCCACGGCATGTTCACACCTGTGGTCGAATCATGGTGGAAAACCTGCGCGACCACGCGCGCAAGGACTCTGCCGCGTTCATGGAAACAGCGTCCGATATGGTGTTCTATCTGCGTTTCATGTATACTTTCCAAAGCTATATCGAACAACCACGTGCTTAAACGTCGCACTGAAAGGAATCAAGCCTCACATGGCTAGAAAGCAAACCCCCCTCAAGATCATCCCCCTCGGAGGTCTCGACGGCATCGGCAAGAACATGACCGTCTTCGAATACGGCAACGACATGGTTCTGCTCGATGCGGGCCTCATGTTCCCCGATGACGAGCAGCCCGGTATCGACCTCGTCCTTCCCGATTACACCTATGTTCTCGAGAACGAGCATAAACTCCGCGGCATCGTCATCACGCACGGTCACGAGGACCATACCGGCGCCCTGCCCTACCTTCTCATGGATCTCAACGTCACGATCCCCATCTATTCCTCCAAGCTCACCCTCGGCTTCATCGAGGGCAAGCTCGCCGAGCATAACATCAAAAACGTCCCCTTCCGCGAGGTCGACGACGGGCATTCCGTCAAACTCGGTGCTCTCGAGCTCACCTTCTTCTCGATGACCCACTCCATCCCCGCCGCCTTCGGCGTCTTCTTCAAGACCCCCGCCGGCACGGTGCTGCACACGGGCGACTTCAAGCTCGATCAGACGCCCATCGACGGCGTCACGCCCAACTACAACGCCATCAACGCATTCGGCGTCGAAGGCGTCGACCTGCTGCTCTCCGACTCCACCAACGCCACGCGCCCCGGTTTCACCAATTCCGAGGCGGCGGTCGGCCCTACGCTGCGCCACATCATCAAGAACGCGCCCGGCCGCGTCTTCGTGGCATCCTTCTCGAGCCACATCCACCGTCTCCAGCAGATCTGCGATGCCAGCGTCTCGGTGGGCCGCAAGGTGGTCGTCACCGGTCGCTCCATGATCACCAACACCAAGATCGCCCGCGAGCTGGGTTACCTCAAGATCTCCGACCGCGATATCATCGACGCCTACGATGTCGATCGCATCCCCGACGATCGTATCGTCGTCTTGTGCACGGGCAGCCAGGGAGAGCCGCTCTCAGCTCTTTCGCGCATGGCGAACGGAGAGCACAAGTCGCTCTCCATCCGCTCGTCCGACACCGTGATCATCTCCGCCACGCCCGTTCCCGGCAACGAGAAGAGCGTGACGTCGATCATCAACTCGCTTTCCAAGTTGGGATGCGATATCCACGACAAGTCGAACGGCCTCGTGCACGTCTCGGGCCACGGCAGCCAGGAGGAGCTCAAGCTCGTCATGGCCATGGCCAAGCCCACCTATTTCATGCCGGTGCACGGCGAGGCCATGCACCTGCGCGCTCATGCAAAGCTTGGCGAGCAGATGGGCATCCGCTCCAAGAACATCTTCATCATGGATAACGGCGATTCGCTCGAGATGCGCGCCCATAAGGTCAGCCGCGGCGCGGGGATCGACTCGGGCGTCGTCTATGTGGACGGCCTCTCCGTCACCGATGCCAATCCCGTCGTCCTGCGCGATCGCCAGAAGCTCGCTCAGGACGGCATCATCACCTGCGTCGTCGCGCTCACCGGCAAGAAACGCAGGATCGATGTCATCGAGATCAGCAGCCGCGGCGTCTCGTTCGCGACCGATGACGAGCTTATGGCCGATGCCCGCAAGCTGGTGGAAAATACCATCTCCCGCCTCGTCGCCCAAAAAAACTCCTCGCTCGAATCGCTGCGCAAGGACGTGCGGAGCGCGCTTTCGGGCTTCGTGTGGTCGCGCACCCATACCCGGCCCATGGTCATCCCGGTCGTGATGGAGGTTTAAGGATCCATGGCACAGAGACGCAGATCAAACACAGCATCCAAGGCGCAAAGATCCAAGCTGTCCCCGTCAAAGCGGGCGGGCCACGCCATCGCCCAGGATCCCACCTGGGATTCCACCCGCAACGACATCGTCGGCGTTGTCGTCGCTGTGCTTGCAGTAGCTCTGTTCATCGCCCTCATCAGCCCGTCTACGGCTATCGTGACGCGCACGATGTCGCGTGCCCTTGTCAGCTGCTTCGGTACCGGCGCCCTGCTCTTTCCCATAGCGCTCTTCATCTTCGCCACGACCTTCTTCATCGACGAGGAAGGCCCCATCTCGGGCCGCATCGCCATCGGCCTTCTGCTCATCGTCCTCTCCGTCCTCGCACTGTTCTCCATCAATCTTCCCGAGGCCGAGCTTGCGCCCAATGCGGTCATCACGCCCGGCATCCTCGAAGGCGGCGGCGGATATGTGGGCGGCGGCATCGCCTGGCTCCTGCTCAAGCTGGTGGGCCGCATCATCGGAAACGTCCTGCTCGCTGGCATGATCATCGCCGGCGTCGTGGTATGCGGATTCTCGATCTCGGGCGCCGTCTCGCGGTTGCGGGCCAATGCGGCCGAAGCAAGCGAGGCCGCGCGCGAGCGCTTGGAGCAGCGGCGTGAGGAGCGCGCGGAGCGTGCTGCCGAGCAGCGTGCCCGCGCAGAGGCCCAGCAGGAGGCGCTTTTCGCCGAATCGGACGGTCCCAAGACCTCGTTCATCGGCGAGCGCACGACGAGCGTGCTCAAGCGCAGGCAGGCCCATCTCCTCGAGGCGGAGCCCGCTGTCGGCGCGCTGCCCTACGACGACGACATCATCGACTATGCGGAGACCACCCAGCGCATCGATCAGGCCGAGACGGTCAAAATCGATCCCAAGAGGAAGCCCAAGGCCAAGGGCGGATCCAAGCAGGATGGGATGCCGGCCTTCCTCGCGGCAAAGCCCGCCTCCGTAAATAGGCCGGGCGATGGCGATGAATCCTATCAGCTCCCGCCGCTCGCGATCCTGGCATCCAACCCCGCATCGGCCCTCTCAGCCAGCAGCGATGACGAGCTTGCCGCCGTTGCGCGCAAGCTCCAGGCAACGCTCGAGGAGTTCGGGCTGGCCTCGAAGGTCATCGGCTGGACCGCAGGACCCTCAGTCACCACGTTCAAGATCTCGCCGGGCGAGGGCGAGCGGGTGAGCAAGATCACCAACCTCGAGGATGACATCGCCCTTTCGCTCGCGGCCAAGTCGGTCCGCATCTTCGCGCCCATCCCCGGGACCTCCCAGGTCGGCATCGAGATCCCCAACGAGACGCGCAACTCCGTGTACCTCGCCGATGTCCTGCCCTATGCCCAGGACAGCCCGCTCGAGGCCGCCTTCGGCCGCGACTCCGAGGGCAAGCCCATCGTGGTCGACCTCGCAACCCTTCCGCACCTGCTCGTCGCCGGCACCACCGGGTCGGGCAAGTCGGTCATGCTCAACTCCATCGTCATGTCCATCCTCATGCGTGCGACGCCCGAGCAGGTCCGCCTCATCATGGTCGATCCCAAGCGCGTCGAATTCACGGGCTATGCCGGACTGCCGCACCTCTACGTGCCGGTCGTGACCGAGCCGCGCCAGGCTGCGAGCGCGCTCCAGTGGGGTGTAACCGAGATGGAGCGCCGCCTCAAGGTCTTCGAGCACTACAAGGTGCGCGACATCAAGTCCTACAACAAGGTCATCCGGAGCTCGAAGTACACGGACGCCGAGAACAAGCCCGTCCCTATGCCGTACTTCGTCATCGTCATCGATGAGCTCGCCGACCTCATGATGGTCGCGGGCAAGGATGTCGAGAGCTCGATCGTCCGCATCGCCCAGCTCGGCCGTGCGGCGGGCATCCATCTCATCGTAGCCACCCAGCGCCCGTCGGCCGATGTCGTCACGGGTCTCATCAAGGCCAACATCGACAACCGCATCGCCCTCTCGGTCGACAACGGCATGAACTCCCGCATCATCCTCGACCAGACCGGTGCCGAACGCCTGCTCGGCAATGGCGATATGCTCATCAAGCTGCGCGGACGCAGGCCCAAACGCGCGCAGGGCTGCTTCGTCTCCGACGAGGAGATCGAGAAGACCGTCGAGTTCATCCGCACCCAGGCCAAGGCCGATTACCATGAGGACATCCTGTCGCTCGTGGCTCCCGGCCAACCCGGGGCCGCAGGCGATCCCGCCGACCGCGATGACGATCCGCTCGTCTGGGAGGCGGCAAAGATAGTCGTGGAATCCCAGTTGGGTTCCACCTCGGGGCTGCAACGGCAGCTCGCAGTAGGGTACGCTAGAGCGGGACGCATCATGGATATGCTCGAGGCCAGGGGCGTCGTCGGTCCTCCCAACGGCTCCAAACCCCGGGACGTCCTGCTCGATGCCGATGGCCTGGAGGAGCTCCGCCAAGCCGAGGCGCACTATCGGGAGGTGGAGTAGTATGGCTCGTCTACGTTTTTCCGAGACGCTCAAGAACAAGCGCCATGAATTGGGCCTGACGATCTCGCAGGCCTCGTCGGTCCTCAAATTGAAGGAACAGGTCCTCATCGCGTTCGAGGAGGGCAATTTCGAGAACATGCCCAAGAGCGGCTATGCCCAGGGCATGCTCGCCTCCTATGCGCGCTATCTGGGCCTCTCGCCGCGCGAGCTCGTCGACATG
>JAKPQM010000129.1 GCA_029546925.1 Actinomycetes bacterium | reverse complement strand
TGGGCATCTACCCGGCGGTGGACCCGCTGGCCTCGACCAGCCGCATCCTCGACCCGCGCATCCTCGGCGAGGAGCACTACCGCACGGCGCGCGACGTCCAGCAGATCCTGCAGCGCTACAAGGAACTGCAGGACATCATCGCGATCCTCGGTATCGACGAGCTCTCCGAAGAGGACAAGATCCTCGTCAACCGCGCCCGTCGTATCCAGCGCTTCCTGTCGCAGAACACCTACGTTGCCAAGCAGTTCACCGGCATCGAGGGCTCGACCGTGCCGCTCGTCGACACGATCGAGGCGTTCACCAAGATCTGTGACGGCGACTACGACCACGTCGGCGAGCAGGCCTTCTTCATGTGCGGTGGCCTCGACGACGTCGAGCGCCAGTGGGCTGAGATCCAGAAGAGCCTCTGATCCATCGGCTCATCGTGAAGGGCTTGGCCGAGGTTCGCGCCAAGCCCTTCACGGTCACCGCACTAGACTTCACACCACACCATCTGTTCGGAGGCATGTCGTGAGTTCGCTCAAGGTCGAATTGGTCGCCGCAGACCGCAAGGTCTGGGAGGGAGAGGCCAGTCTCGTGCGAGCCCGGTCCATCGAGGGTGACTTGGGCATCATGCCGGGCCACCAGCCTCTGCTTGCCGTCCTCGTTGGTGGCGATGTCATCATCGAGTCCGATGGTGGTCGCAAGGACGCTCAGATCGATGAAGGCTTCCTCTCGGTCGCCAATGACGTCGTCACCATCGTCGCTCAATCCGTGAGCACGGGCGACAGCAAGCGCGCTTCATAGGCCCATCCCATGCCACAGCCGCTCATGAGCCTCGAGATTCTCATTGCGCTGCTCGTCGGCATGGTGGCCATCGGGGCCTTCATGATGGCTGCCAGGCGGCGGCTGATCTCGTGGGGCTCCCTCCTCTTGGCGGTTGGCTATCGCTCCTCTCCCGGCAAGCGCTGGCGGATGGGATTGCTGCGCTTTGGCGCCGAGTCGATCACATGGCATTCACTGCTCGGGATCAGCTGGCGCCCCACGCATACCTGGAATCGCGATGAGCTCATCTTGAGTTCACTCAAACCACGCGAAGCGAGCGACGTGCTGCCCTCGCTGCCCAACGCCTCGATCGTCTCCTGCGAATACCACGACGCGACTTTCGACCTCGCGATGGAGCCCGCCGCATACACGGCCCTGCGTTC
>JAKPQM010000103.1 GCA_029546925.1 Actinomycetes bacterium | reverse complement strand
TCATAATATCTGGAGTGAAATCATGGAAAACCGAAGGAAACCTGCGCCTCGCGCCGCCACGCTCGACATAAACTGCGACTGCAAAGAATATATCTAATGTTGAGCTCAACATTACACATATTCGCGGGGGGAGAGATCGATTTCGAGTGCTTCACGTTCCGCATCGGAGAGATCAGCGAGGCGGCGGTTGAGCATGGCTTCGGCGGTCGAGACGAGTTGCACTACAACAGCGTTGCCGTCGGCAAGTGCCGTATCAATCGCAGGCAGCAGGCTCGGCAGCTTCATGGATAGAAGGAGCTGCGCGAAGAAGCGCTGCTTGGTGCCTTCGAACACCGAAAGCGCCGCCGATTTGGCACCTGAATTCAGTGTATCGCCACTGTCAGTGTCGACGATCCGTGTTGCCTCGAGTGCCTCGCGCAGGTTGGCATGAATGATTGCCCACGCGTCTGCATAGGCGTCATAATCCGCTACCTGGTCGGGGGTCAGGCAATGCTCCAGAATCTCGTACTCAACTCCGGCGAATGAAAGGGCCCTCGCGGCATACAGCCCCAGTGACTTCAGATCGCGCGCGACCAGTTCCATTGCAGCGATACCGCCATCGCGGATATCTGCGACGAAGGCTTCGCGATTGGCAAAAGCCGTCTCGGGACCCCAAAGGCCAAGACGGGTGGCATAGGCGAGATTATTGACGTCGGATGCCCCGGTCGCCGAAGCGTAGAGCACGCGGGCGCGCGGCAGCAGATTCTGGATGCGAACACCGGCAATGCCCTGCTCCGATCCCTTGACCTTACCACGTGAGCCCTCCCCGCCTGCGGCGTTGGCCATCGCATGGGCTTCGTCGAAGACGATGAGCCCGTCGAAGTCCTCCCCTGCCCATTCGAGAATCTGATCGAGCCGGGTCGCGTCGCTTCGACCCGAACGCAGTGTCGGATAAGTCACGAAGAGTATGCCCTCGCGCATCCTGATCGGGACACCGAGCTTCCATTGGCCAAGGGGCTGGACGTCGATGGGAAGGCCGCCGAGCGCGCTCCAGTCGCGGCGGGCATCTTCGAGCAAAGCTTCGTTCTTGGAAATCCAGATGTGGCGCCGTTCGCCCCTCACCCACCGATCGAGGATGACGGAAGCGACCTGCCGTCCTTTCCCTGCACCAGTTCCGTCACCAAGAAAGTAGCCCATGCGGTAGGCGTGCCCCTCGGCGCTCGCCTTCAAGGCGCAGCCCTTGTCGTCGGGCTCAAACCGTCCCGGCAGATCGCGGGCATGCGCGCTTGCGGCATAGATCAGGGTCTCGGCCTGCGCAGCGGATAGGACGCCTCCAGCAATGAGGTTCGACGGAAGCTGAGGCACCACTTCGGGCACGGGTGCGGTTATCGAACCCATCGCAACGGATTCGACTAGGGGGGTCGGATGCGGGACAGCATCTGCAATCGAGATCCGGCTCGGCCGGT
>JAKPQM010000075.1 GCA_029546925.1 Actinomycetes bacterium | reverse complement strand
TCCGGGCGGCATCTTCATCGCGCTCGTGAAACCGCAGTTCGAGGTGGGGCGCGAGGATGTGGGAGAGGGCGGCATCGTGCGCGACGAGGCGCTGCGCCGCGCAGCTCTGGAAAAGGTGCGCGCTGCTTTCGTCGGCCAGGGTCTTGAGGTGCTCGGAAGCTGCGAGAGCCCTATCGCGGGCGCCAAGGGCAACATCGAGTATCTGCTGGCGGGCTTCCTGCCGTGACAAGGGGACGGATCGCGCTTTCTCCCGTGCCCTGCTCGCTCGTGTTGCAGGGCATGGCACGGAAACGCCCCCGTCCACACGCCCCGAGCCGCTAGAACTCCCCCTGTCCACGCAAAACCTGCGGACAACAGGCCTTGCCGCGCCAATATCTTGTGGACACAGGCCCTCCCGTGCCACGGCGTCTGCAGACGTCCCGCAGCGGCAAGCGACCTGCCCCCTTGTCGCGGTAGGCGGGCATGATCGAAGCTATCGCTGTGCTACACTCGAAACGACCAGCCTGACGTCTGTAAGCGAGGCATGCCCGTGAAGGTTCTGCTTGTTCCCAACTACTCGCGCGAGGAAGCCATCTGCGGCGCACGCGAGCTCGAATCGTGGTTCGGCAACGAGGGTGTCGAGATCCAGTGGGCTCACGACAAGAGCCTCTTCCCGAGCAAGCTCATCGACACGAGCGGCTGCGATCTGGTGGTGTCGCTCGGTGGAGACGGAACGCTGCTGCGCGCAGCGAAGATCGTGGGATATAGCGAGATCCCCATCGTGGGCATCTCCTATGGCCACTTGGGTTTTCTGACTGCGGCAGGCCCCGAAGATCTTATCAAGACGGTTGCCGATGCGCTTGCAGGCGAACTCCACGTGAGCCATCGGGCCACCCTCGAGATCACCGCCGACTTCGAGCGTGCGGACGGCACGCGCTACTCGATAACCGGATTCGCCCTGAACGACCTTGCGATTTCGCGCGGCGGCCAAGGCGATATGGTCGAGTTCGATATCTCGGTCTCGGGTCGCCACATCGACTGCCTGCGCGGCGACGGCTTCATCATCTCCACGGCTACCGGCTCCACGGGCTATGCCCTGGCCGCTGGCGGCCCCATCGTCACGCCCGAATTCACGGGCATGGTCTGCGTGCCCATCGCCCCGCATACCATCATGGCGCGCGCGTTTCTGACGAGCCCGTCCGACGTGGTCGAGATCACCATGTCGCCCGAGCGCCCCGCCAAGCGCCACTTCTTCGCCGACGGCCAGCCCATGGGCGAGGAGGGGGGCAACAAGGGCTTCGAGGGCAAGCATGTGTCGGTCCGTCGCGGGCCCGGCGATATCCTCCTGCTCGACCATTCTGCCCAGAGCTTCTACGACTCGGTCTCGCGCGTGTTCTACGGCAAGACGGGCGGCAAGTAATGCTCGAAGCTCTCCACGTACACGACATCGCGCTCATCCATGACGCCACCATCGAGCCCGCGCGCGGGCTCACGGTGCTCACGGGCGAGACGGGCACGGGCAAGACCGCGCTCCTCTCGGCGGTGAAGCTTGCCGTGGGCGAGCGCGCCGATGCCTCGACTGTGCGCGAGGGCGCAGGGTATCTCGAGGTGGAGGCCCTGTTCTATCTCGATCCCGATGACAGCGACGGTACGGTCGTGCGCAGGCGCCTCTCGGCCGACGGCCGCGGACGCGCATCCATCGACGGCTCGATGGCGAGCGTCCACGAGCTTGCGGAACGTATCGGATCGACGGTCGATCTGTGCGGTCAGCACGAGCACCAGCGCCTGCTCTCGGCCTCGACGCATGTCGAGCTCATCGATGCGTGGGCGGGGCAGCGGGCGGCTTCCGCCCGTGCTGCGTATCGTGCGGCACTCGACGAGGCGCACCATGCCGCCGAGGAGCTTGCGAAGGCTCGCGAGCTCATGCGTGCGAGCAATGAGCGCTTGGCCGATGCCGAATTCGTCCTGCGCCGCTTCGGCGAGGTGAATCCCCGCGAAGGGGAGTTCGAGGAGCTTCGCGAGGCGCTTCCGATTGCCGAGCATGCCGAGCAGCTGCTCCGGAGTGCCGAGGGCGCCTACGAGCTGCTTTCGGGCGATGACGGCGCCCTCGATGCCGTGGGCTCCGCGCACCGCCTGCTCGAGGGCTCTGCCATCCACGATAAGACGCTCGGAGCCTTCGCCGATGCGCTCGACGATGCCATCGCCACCATCGAGGATGTGGGCCGCGAGCTTCGCAGCTACTGCGACCGCATGGATATCGACGAGGCGGAACTTGCGCGCATGCAGGCGCGGTACTCATCGTTCCAAGGGCTCCTGAGGAGTTTCGGTCCCGACATGGAGAGCGCCTTCTCGCGCAGAGCCGAGGCCGAGGCGGTCGTTTCTGCTGCTCGGAGCGGGGGAGAGCACGAGCGTGCCGCCCAAGCCCGCGTCGACGCCGCCGAAGCTGAGCTCGCAGCCGCAGCCGATGCGCTCGTACGCGTGCGCAAAGAGGCGGCACCCGAGCTCTGTGCCGCCATCTCTGCCCAGATGGCCCGCCTCGAGATGGGGACGGCCGAGGTGGAGCTCGCTTTCGATGACCTGCCGCGCGCCCAGTGGACGAGTGTTGGGCCCTCGCGTGTTGAGCTGCTCTATCGTCCCGCTGCGGGTATGGCCGTACGTCCTCTGAAGCGCATCGCGTCGGGCGGCGAGATCAGCCGCGTGATGCTCGCTGCCAAGGTGGTGCTCGGTGCCGCCGATGCGGTGGACACGCTTGTCTTCGACGAGGTCGATGCCGGCGTGGGCGGCGCCACGGCCGTGGCGCTCGCCGCCGTGCTCGCAGATCTTGCCCGCACCCATCAGGTTCTCGTCGTCACGCATCTGGCCCAGGTTGCGGCCCGTGCCGATCGCCATTACGTGGTCGAGAAGACCGGAGGCGATCTTCCCGAGACCGTCATCGGCGAGGTTGCAGGAGATGCACGCGTACGCGAGATCGCCCGCATGCTCTCGGGCGATGCCACCGAGGCCTCGCTTGCCCATGCACGCGAGATGCTCGGAGCCTAGCAGCGCCTCTTTGGCATCATGCGTGCCAAGATGGCGGCGGGCGCTCGGAGGTTGCCGATAGGGAAGGCTGGGAGCTGCTGTTGGATCTAGCGCGTGCCAAACGGGAATACCTCGACTACCTCGCCATCGAGCGCGGCTCTTCCTCCAACACCGTGGAGGCGTACGGCCGCGATCTCGACCGCTATCTCGCGTATCTCGGCGATGCCGGCATAGGCAATCCCGACGATGTCACGCGTCCGCTTATCGAGGGCCATATCGCCGCGCTCGTCGACGTGGGGCTCGCGCCCGCTTCCGTCGAGCGCGCGGTATCCGCCATCAAGGGCTTCCACCGTTTCATGGTGGCCGAGCAGATCTGCTCCGTGCACCCCACGGCCGATCTGCCGCTTCCCGCCAAGCCGAAGCACCTGCCCGACGTGCTCTCCATCGAGCAGACGCAGGCGCTTCTCGACCAGACCTTCCGGGAGACCGCCGCCGACCAGCGCGACCGCGCCATCCTCGAGGTGCTCTACGGCTGCGGCCTGCGCGTCTCGGAGCTCTGCGGCCTCGATGTGCGCGAGGTCTACCTCGATGACGAGATGCTGCGCGTCTTCGGCAAGGGATCGAAGGAGCGCCTGGTCCCCATCATGGGAAGCGCTGCTGCAGCGCTTGGCGACTATCTTGTGCGTTGGCGGCCGCAGCTCGTCGGCAAGCACCTCTCGAGCGCTGTTTTCCTGAACACGCGCGGCGGACGCATCTCGCGCCAGTCGGTGCACGCCATCTGCGAGAAGTACGGCCGTCTCGCCGGCATCGAGGGGCTGCATCCCCACACGCTGCGCCATTCGTTCGCCACGCACATGCTCGAAGGCGGTGCCGACCTGCGTATCGTCCAAGAGGCGCTCGGCCACGCCAATATCGCCACCACGCAGCTCTACACCCACATCGATCGCTCCCACGTGCGCATGGCCTACCTCTCCGCACACCCGCGGGCGCGCATCTCGTAGCGCTTTTCCCACGTGCGGAACCCGTCTCGTCTGAATATGCGCTTTCAGACACAAGAGCGATCGATTCTGTCTTGAAGCGCATATCCAGATGGAACTGACCGCTCGCTTTCGGTGGCAATTTCGTGGCGGTCGAAAAAGATGTTCCGCATAAGGCGGCAATAGCTATCGTTTTAGCAATTACGACGATGGGGTCTGCATGAGTGCCGAGAATACCGAGCATTGCGAACGCCTGCTCGATGAGGCCGAGTATCACGGACGCTGCTTGGCGCCTGGCGACCCGAGCGCCCAGCGCTATCTGGATCGGCAAGTCGGGAAGGGCAAGCTGATCAGGCCGTTTCGAGGCATGTACGCCCGTTCTGCAAGCTGGGAGAAGCTCACGCCTTCCCAACAGCACCTCCATATCGTCCGCGCGCTCGCACTCAAGCATCCCGACTGGGTGTTCCCTCACTTCACCGCAGCGGTTGCCTACGGCCTCTCGGTATCCTACGCGGATATCGGACCGGTCCACAGGATGGTGCCAAAGCGCGCTCCACGAGCATCATCGAAAGACGTGAGGTGCCATGCTGCTCCACATCGGGCGATCCACCTCGTCGGCGGCATCAAGGTGACCTCGTTTGCGCAAACCGTGTCCGATTGCCTGCGCAGCCTGGACTTCGCGAACGGCGTGGCGCTTGCGGACTCGGCGCTGCGCATCTCCGGTATGACGAGCATGCAGCTCTGCGAGCTTCTCGATGCCCACGTTGCCGATGGAACGCACGGGATCGTCACGGCTCGGAGAGCCGCCTGCTTCGCCGACGGAAGGGCGGAGAGCGGCGGCGAATCCATCGCCCGCGCGAAGATGCTCGAGCTCGGGTTCATGATTCCCGACCTGCAGGCAGAGTTTCCGGATCCCATGAGTCCCCGGAAGGTCTACCGCGTGGATTTCTGCTGGAACATGCCAGACGGGCGGATTATCATCGGGGAGCTCGATGGTCGCGACAAATACGCGGATCCCGCCAAAACCGGCGGCAGGAACACGGTGGATGTGCTGGCCGACGAGCGTCTGCGCGAATCGCGCCTGAGCATGTACAAGCACCCCATCATGAGATTCTCGTTCCGCGATGTCATGGATAGCAACGCATTCCGCAAGCTCCTCATAGGTTTCGGGATACCGCATCTGAGACGCAGGGCAAGCGGGGAGCAGATCCTTCTGGTGCGCGACAAGGACATGATGTTCGAGGGGATCAGATGCAGGGTGTGGCGCATCTACCCCGTGGCGGCCTGATACGGTGGCGTACGTCCCGCCTGGATAGCAGCCTGTCTCATCTGGATATGCGCTTTCAGACACAATACCGTCCGATTCTGTCTTGAAGAGCATATCCAGATGGAACGGACGAGAATTGCGGAGCATCTGTAGAGGCCGTTTGTGCCCCGAACATACATACCCACAACATCTTGTATATGCTGTCTGAGCAGGGCGCCGTTTACCCGCAAATTTCTTTAAATGAACGGTATTGTGGGGAAAAATGTTTTGAAATGTGGCGAAATAGGTTATAGTTGGTCCCAAGCAATTCTGCCTTGGACCGAGCTATGGAGAGAGGAGGAAGGGATGTACCTGACGGGCACCTATCAGCACAATCTGGATGCCAAGCAGCGCCTCACCCTTCCCGCCGATTTCCGCCGCCAGATCGACGGCACCATATATCTGGTCAAGGTGCTGGATTGCGTGTACGGTTTCACGCCCGAGGAGCATAAGAATTACGTCGATTCGCTGTTCCCCGGAGGCTTCGATCCGCGTGATCGCAAGCAGGACGCGCTCCGCCGTGCCATCAACGCCCAGACCGTCATGTCCGATGTCGATTCGGCAGGCCGTGTCAGCCTGAGCAAGATGGACGAGAAGGTGCACGCCATGCTGGGTCGCGAAGTGGCTGTCGTGGGCAACACGGACCATTTCGAGATCTGGAACGCGACCACGTGGAATGAGAAGCAGGCCGCCCTCACGGACGAGGACTTCGCAGCCCTCCTGTTCAACGAGTAGGCGCGTGATTACCTTGACAGCTGAATATCGGCACGTACCCGTGATGCTTTCTCAAGTGCTCGCCGAGCTGGATCCCAAGGCAGGGGAGGTCGTCTGCGACTGCACCCTCGGTGGGGCCGGACACTCGGTGGAGCTGGCGAGGAGAATCGCACCAGAGGGTCTCCTGATCGGCATCGATCAGGACGATATGGCCCTCGAAGCCGCATCCGAGCGCCTCGCCCGCGAGGTGCCGGAAGCGGAGGCGCTCATCCTCAAGGGGAATTTCTCCCAACTGGACAGCCTTCTCGTCACGGCGGAAGTCCCCGGCGTCGATTGCTTCCTCTTCGACCTGGGCGTCTCCTCGCCGCAACTTGATATTCCGGAAAGGGGCTTCTCGTATAACGAGGACGCTCCGCTCGACATGCGGATGGATTCGGGGAACAGCACCCTAACCGCAGCAGAGGTCATAAACAACTACGACAAAACCGACCTCGTCCGAATCCTCCGCATGTACGGAGATGAGCGTCATGCTCCGCGCATCGCAGCCAGAATCGTAGCCGCGCGGAGCAAAACGCCCATCACATCCACGCTGCAGTTGGCGGAACTCGTCAAGTCCGCCATCCCCGCTGCAGCCAGACGCACCGGAGGACACCCAGCGAGAAAAACATTCCAAGCCCTGCGCATCGAGGTCAACCATGAGCTCGACGCGCTCGAAGAGGGCCTTAACGCAGCAATTCGCTGGGCCAATCCGGGAGGGCGCATCTGCGTCATCTCCTATCACTCGCTTGAAGACCGCATCGTGTCGCACATCTTCTCCGAGATGAGCAGGGGTTGCACCTGCCCACCGGATTTCCCGGTGTGCGTCTGCGGGAACGTACCGATCCTTCACGTGCGCACGCGCAAGGCTTTGCTGGCAAGCGCGGGCGAGGTGGAGGGCAACCCGAGGGCGAGAAGCGCCCTCATGCGCGTGGCCGAGAAGCTCTAGACCGCGCGCACGCGATCAAGGCACTGACGGGGCAACCCGTTCGCGCGAGAACGAACGAAGCACCGACGCACCAAAAACGCAGCATAAACGTACCACCAACGCACTACGACCGCAGGACACACGGACAAGGAACGACGATGAGAAGCGCAGCAGCACAAGCCATCGGACGCGAGGAGATGCTCGAGTCTCGCCCTGAGCGCGAACTCGGTGCAGGACCGCGGTTCGAGGTCGTCGAGGGCGGGGGACTCGATGTCCGCGTCCGCGCCGGCGTCTCGTCCGAGTTCCTTGCACGTGTGAAGATGGTCGTCATGGCAGCCGTCGTGCTCTTCGTCCTCGGAACGCTCCGCGTTGCGCTCACGTCGGCGACCGTCGCGCAGCTCAGCTCGAACGCGCAGGCGCGCAACCAGATCGAGACCTTCGAGACCACCAACAACAATCTCCGCGTCGAGCGCTCGCTCTTGGGAAGCGCCACGCGCATCGATCGCATCGCAACCCAGAATTACGGCATGGTTGCCGCCTCCTCGTACGATCTCATCGTCATCGAGTCCGAGGCCGCCTCCGAGGAGGCTGCGGAAGGCGACGCCGCCCCGGAGGGGACCGGCGACGGAGATGCCGTGGGAGACAAGGCCACCTTAGGCGGAATGGAGCCCCTGTTCGAGGCGACGCAGTTGGCAGCCGGCCTGTAAGCAGGCGGGTCCGGCAACCGTGGCGAGGAACAACAACAACTCGTATCGGCAGCGCACCATGCCAGAGGCCTCGTACGACGAGGCCTCTCGTGCGCGGTATAGGCGCCGCGCAGCTCGTGCGGGCGGTTCCGGTTCGGGTGGGTTCGACCACGGCATCTCCGTTATCCAGGTCCTCTTCCTCGTCTTCTTCGCGGCGGTGGCCCTGCGCCTCGTCTGGCTCCAGGTCTTCCAGGCTCGCGAGCTCGCCGATGCCGCGGAGGCGCGCCGGACCAACGTGATGACGCTCTACGCGCGCCGCGGAACCATCTACGATCGAAACGGCAACGTGCTTGCGATGAGCGTCGATTGCAAGACCATCTACGCCAACCCCCAGGATATCGAGAACCCCGCGCGCATCGCCCAGATCCTCGCGTCTGCGCTCGGCGGGACGGCAGCAGGCTACATGGGAGACCTCACGGCCGATACGACCTTCATCTACATCGAGCAGAAGGTCGATATCGAAGTTGCCGAGCGGATCCGGGAGCAACTCGATGCCGAGGATCTCGTGGGCATCTACTTCCTCGATGATACGAAGCGCGTCTATCCCTACGGCCAGACTGCCGGCCAGATCCTCGGCGTCGTCGGAACCGATGGAGAAGGCCTCACCGGACTCGAGTATTACTACGAAGATATCCTCCGAGGCGAGGATGGCCAGATGATCGTCGAGGAGGGCATCGGCGGCGTGCCTATCGCCGGCGGCGCCTCGCAAATCGTCGAGGCGAAGAACGGTACCGATATCGTCATCTCCATCGACATCAACCTCCAGGAGAAGGCGGAGGCCGCGCTTGCCGAGGCGGTGGAGACCTACGAATCCGAATCTGGCTCGGTCATGGTCACCAATCCCCAGACAGGCGAGATCCTCTGCGTCGCGTCCACGCCCTATGCCAACCTCGAGGATCTCTCGCGCACCTCGGCCGAATCCCTCAACCTGAAGCTCGTGACCGACTCCTATGAGCCGGGCTCGGTCTTCAAGGCCCTTACCATCGCGATTGCGATCAACAACGGCCTCGTGACGCCGAGCACGGTGCTCACGGTCCCGCCCACCGTCTTGGTCGGCGACGATTACGTTTACGAGCATATCGACCGCGACTACGATGTCCAGCTCACCGTGCGCGACATCCTCGCCCAGTCCTACAACACCGGCACCGCCCTCATAGCCCAGGATATCATCGGCGACCAGCTCTTCGCGGAAGGCGTCGATGCCTTCGGCATCGGCCGCCTCACGGGAATCGATTACCCCGGCGAATCGAGCGGCATCGTGACGCCCTATAGGGACTACGATGGATCAACCTGCGGTTTCATGTCGTTCGGCCAGAGCGTTGCCTTCCCCATGGTCCAGCTCGTGCGTGCATTCGGCGCCATTGCCAACGACGGCGTGCTCACCACCCCCCATTTCCTGATCGCGCGCGGGGGAGAGCAGGTCGACTGGGGCGAGGGCGATGCCGCCATCTCGCCCGAAGCAGCCCATCAGACAATCGAATGCATGCGCGCGGTCATGACCGAGGGCACGGGCGTGAACGGCCAGGTCGTCGGCTACGATATCGCAGGCAAGACCGGCACGGGAGAGCAGTCGGGCACCGATTCCGAGGGTTACACGGACTACCACTACACTGCCTCGCTCTGCGGCTTCGCGAACGCCGATGACCCCGAGGTTCTCGTCTACGTCGGCTTGAACGGCGTACGCTATCTTGCGAGTGCCTCTACGGCCTACCTCTTCTCGACTATCATGGAAGAGGCCGTGAGCGATCTCGGCGTCCAGCCTGTCACCTGAAGCGCGGGGTAGGTACCATGCTCGATATATCAGCACATGATCTTGCTGCCCAGACCGGCGCGCATATTCTCGCGGGGGGCGCGGAGCGCATCTGCGGCGAGACGGTCATCGATTCGCGCGCGGCCACGCCCGGCTCGCTCTTCGTCGCCTTCGCGGGCGAGACGAGCGATGGCAACGCCTATGCCCTTTCCGCACTCGAGGCGGGGGCGGCCGCTGCCGTGCTCTCGGGAGAGCCTGGCCAGGAGCTGCTCGCCTATGCAGATGGCTGCGGTCGCACGGTCCTGCGCGCCGAGGACGACGATTGCGAGGAGTTCCTTGTGCGCCTCGCCTCCTTCGAGCGCGGCCGCCATCCCGAGTGGCTCGTCATAGGCGTGACGGGGTCCGTGGGCAAGACCACCACCAAGGATATGCTCGCCGCCGTCCTCTCGGCCGGCTTCACGACCCACGCTACCGTCGGGAACTACAACAACCTCATCGGCATGCCGCTCACGCTCCTGAACAGCCCTGACGGAACCGAGGCGCTCGTCCTCGAGATGGGCATGGACGGCCTCGGCCAGATCGAGCGCATGGCGCTTGCCGCACGGCCTACGCTCGCCGTTATCACGAACGTGGGCGTGAGCCATCTCGCCCATCTCGAGACGCGCGAGAATATCGCCCGCGCCAAGGCCGAGATCATCTCGGGCATGCAGGCCCGAGGCGCTATCGAGCCCACGCTCGTGCTCACGAGCGCGAATGACTACACCGATTTCATCATCGATACCTTCGCGCGTCCCGCAGGCGTGCGAACGCTCACGGTGGGTACGCGTGCAGACGACTTCGTCCGCCAGCGTGCGGTCACCGTGCGCGAGGATGCGACCGCCTTGGTCGAGATCGCCTTCGCCGATGGCACGGACGGCGAGCTCTCGCTCTCCATCCCAGGCATGAGCGCTGTCCTCGATGCCATGCTCGCCCTCGCCATAGCACGCTGCGCTGGCGTTGATGGCCCAGCCGCGATCGAGGCGCTCGCCTCCATGAAGCTGACCGCCATGCGCCTCGATATCCGCACCTCGGAGGCCGGCGTGCGCGTGATCGATGACACCTACAACGCGAGCCCCGCCTCCATGGCCTCCTCGCTCGCCGTCCTCGCATCCATGGCCTGCACGGGCAGGCGCTTCGCCGTGCTGGGCGAGATGCTCGAGCTGGGCCGGGACGAGCGCCAGATGCATGCGTGCGTGGGCGCCTACGCCGCTGCCCTCGGGCTCGATATGATCGTCTGCATCGGAGGCGGGCTCGCCGGCGCCATCGCTGAGGGAGCCCGCACCGTAGGTGCCTCGGATGACGTTCTTTTGGTGTTCGGTTCGGTATCCGATGCCCTCAAGGCGCTCGCACCCGTACTATGTGAGGGCGATTTGCTGCTCGCCAAGGCATCGCGCGGCAGCGGCCTCGATCTGTTCGTAAAGGGAGTCCTCCTATGATGATCGGCAACCCGTCATATCCTACCTACCAGGTGTTCATCGCGATCGGGCTTTCCGCCACCATCGCCTTCGCGCTCATGCCGCTCTTCATCCGCCTGATGAAGCGCGAGGGCATGGGCCAGCAGATCCGTGCCGACGGGCCGCGGCGCCACCTCACCAAACAGGGCACGCCCACCATGGGCGGCCTCATCATCCTGCTATCCATGCTCGCCACCTGCCTCATCTTGGCCGAGTGGAAGCCCAACCTGATCCTAGCCGTGGTGGCGACGCTGCTCACGGGCGCGCTCGGCCTGCTCGACGATATCGAATCCGTGGCCCACAAGCGCTCGCTCGGCCTCACGCCGCCGCAGAAGATGGCCGGTCTCATCGCCATCTCGGTGGGCTTCTGCCTCTATGCGGTGAACGTCTGCCATATCGATCCCACGATCGCCTTCCCCGGCGGCTTCTCGATCGATCTGGGCGTGCTTACCACGACGATTCCCATAGGCGCTTTCAACCTCCGCATCCCCTGGATCTACCTCGTCTTCGTCTTCCTGCTCATGGCCGGCCTCTCGAACGCCGTCAATCTCACCGATGGCCTCGATGGTCTTGCGGGCGGCTGCTCCATGGTCGTCATGCTGGTCATGGCCATGGTCGCCTTCCGCTACGGAGAGCTCAGCCTCGCCATCTTCGCCGCTTCGTTCGCCGGCGCGTGCGTGGGCTTTCTGTGGTTCAACTCATATCCCGCGACCATCTTCATGGGCGATACGGGATCCCTTGCGCTCGGAGCCGCCTTCGCCGCGCTCGCCGTCCTCACCAAGACCGAGGTGACCTCGCTCGTCATGGGCGGGCTGTTCATCATCGAGGCGCTTTCCGTCATCATCCAGGTCGTCAGCTTCAAGGCCACGGGCAAGCGCGTGTTCCTCATGGCGCCCCTCCACCACCATTTCGAGAAGCTGGGCTGGAGCGAGACCAAGGTGGTCATCCGCTTCTGGATCATCTCGGCTGCGTTCGCAGCTGTGGGATTCGCCCTGTACTTCCAGCTGGGCTAGGGGATCGCCATGGAGGGGTACGGAGCCGTCTGCGTCTTGGGCTTGGGCCGCGCCGGTCGCGCGGCAGCCCTCTATCTGGCGGGGCTTCTCGAGAACGGGCGCGTGAGCTCGCTCGACGTCTACGCCGGGCTCGACGCCGCGGCCGATGACGATACGCGCTCCCTCGAGGCCCTCGGCGTACGCGTGATCTTCGGCACCGAGGAGATCGCGGGACGCTACGATCTCGCCATCGCCTCGCCCGGCATCCCGCCCCATTCCGCATTCTTCCGGTCCGCGCTCTCATGCTGCACCGAGGTCATCGGCGAGCCCGAGCTCGCGTGGCGCGAGAGTCCCGAGCGCTGGATCGCCGTGACCGGAACCAACGGCAAGACCACCACGACCGCGCTCGTGGGGCATCTTCTGCGTGCGGGGGGTCGTGCGGTGCGTCTTGTGGGCAATATCGGCGACTCCGTGAGTGCCGAGATCGCCGCGCGCCCTGCGGAGAGCTGGTTTGCCGCCGAGCTCTCGAGCTTCCAGCTCGCCGAGACGCGCCTTTTGCATCCGCGTGCGGCCTGCCTTCTCAACATCACCCCCGACCACATCGACTGGCACGGTTCCTTCGAAGAGTACGCTGCGGCCAAGGAGCGCATCTTCGCCAACATGGCCGCAGACGATCTTGCGGTCGTCTCGCGGGAGGACGAATGGTGCCGTGCCGTCATCGAGCGCCTCGGTACCCGCAACGTGCGCACCTGTGTGCTCGATGTGCACGCCGAGCCCGATGGCCCCTGCGCCGCCTTCGTGCGCGACGGACGCCTCATCGTGCGCCTCGATGGCACCGAGCACGTGCTTCTCGCCGTAGGCGAGCTTCCCATCTGCGGCGAGCACAACATCCAGAATGCGCTTGCGGCCTCGGCCCTCGCGCTCGAGGTGGGCGTTGCCGCCGAGGACATCTGCACGGGTCTCGCCGCGTTCACCGCGCTCGAGCACCGCATCGAGCCCTGCGGCGAGGCCGGCGGCGTGCGCTTCGTCAACGATTCCAAGGCCACCAACACCGACTCGGTGGAAAAGGCCCTCACCGCATTTCCCCGGGACCGCATCATCATCCTGCTCGGAGGCCATGACAAGGACACCGAGCTCGGATCGATGGCGTCCGCCGTTGCGCAGGCCTGCAAGCTCGCGGTCTGCTTCGGCGAGGCGGGCCCGCGCATCGCGTCTGCCCTGCGCGCAGCCGTCGCAGCGGGGGAGGGCCCGCTCGAGATCGTCGAGGAGCCCCATATGAAGGAAGCCCTGCTCGCCGCTGTGGAGCGTGCCGAGGCGGGCGATACGGTGCTGCTCTCGCCGGCGTGCTCGTCCTTCGACGAGTTCGATGACTACGTCCAGCGCGGCCGCATCTTCAAGCAGCTGGTCGCCGAGCTTATCGAGAAGGGCGGGGTGTAGCGGGATGGTGGGCGGCAAGACGAGAAAACGCGAGCGTGCGATCAGGGGCGTCCCGGCACGGTTCATGTCGCCGCGCCTCATCTTCTGCGTGTGCGTGGTCGTGCTCTCCCTCTTCGGCCTGCTCATGATCTATTCCGCCTCATCGGTGACCTCGCTCATCTCGGAGTCCACCAACTTCGACGCCGCCTACTACGCCAAGCGCCAAGGCGTCTTCCTGGCTGCGGGCCTTGCGGCCGCGCTCGTCCTTGCGCGGATCGACTACCACGTGTGGTCGGGCTCTATCCTCACGGCCATCTGGGTCGTCACGGTGGTCCTGCTCCTCGCGATCTTCCTCTCAAGCTCCGGTGAAGATGCCTACGGTGCCGTGCGCTGGCTCGCCCTCGGCGGCTTCAGTCTGCAGCCATCGGAGTTCGCCAAGGTCACGATCGTGCTCACGGCTGCGAACCTCGCACAGCGCTACTTCGATGATGCCTCGATCGCCTTCGACAGCTTCGTCAAGCTGATGGGCGTCGGGGTGGGCATCCCGCTCGTCCTCATCCTCGCCCAGCCGGATAAGGGCACCACGATGATCCTCGCCGCGACGCTGCTCGTGATGGGGTATCTCGCAGGCCTGCCGCGCAACCTCATCATCTTCCTCGCGTTCGTCGGTATCGCGGGCTTCCTCATCCTGTCGTTGCGCGACGCATACTCGCGTGCGCGCATCATCACCATGTTCGATCCATGGCGCGACTACTACGGGGACGGCTACCAGCTCATCCAAGGCTTCTATGCGTTCGGCTCGGGCGGTCTTCTCGGCGTCGGCCTGGGCTTCTCGCGCCAGAAGTACTCGTATCTGCCCATGGCGCATAACGACTTCATCTTCGCCGTCATCGGAGAGGAGCTCGGGCTCGTGGGCACGGTCGGCGTGCTCGCGGTGTTCGCCCTCTTGGGATGGGCCGGCGCGCGCATCGCCAAGAATGCCCCCGACCTCGCGGGCCGCCTCATCGCCTCGGGCTGCACGGGCCTCATCATCATCCAGCTGCTCGTGAACGTCTGCGGCGTGCTGGGTATGATCCCGCTTACCGGAAAGCCCGTCCCCTTCATCTCCTATGGCGGCTCGACGATCGTATCGTGTCTGATGCTCGTCGGCCTTACCGTCTCGGTCTCGCGCTCCTCGCGCCTTCCCGAGACGGTCCATGATCGCGCCCGTGGGCGCTGGCAGGTCGATGAGCGCGGCGAGGAGGAGAGCTACGCCTCAATCCCCCAAGCTAGGAGCTCCCGTACGCCCGCTCCCGTCTACGATGCGCATCCGACCGAGCTGGCGCGCGGTCCGTTCACTATCGTCGAGGGCGGCGCGTCGCGCCCGCGCAACGCATCTGATGGGCCCGCGCAGAACCGAGCCCGCATCGATTTGGGACCGAGCGCGGCGGATCGTCTGCGCGGACGGTCCACGAAAGGGGATAAGCGCCGATGAAGGTTGCCATTGCAGCAGGTGGAACGGCGGGCCACATCAACCCGGCCCTGGCCTTGGCGGAGGAGCTGCGCGAGCGCGGCCATAAGGTCGTGTTCGTCGGGCAGACGCGCCGCCTCGAGGCGACGCTCGTCCCCGAGGCGGGATTTCCGCTCGTGCCCATCGAGGTCTCGGGCTTCGATCGCTCGCGCCCCTGGACGCTCATCACGGCTGTGAGGCAGATCTTCGCCGCCCAGCGTGCATTGGAAGCGCATTTCTCGATCGAGGGTGCGCCCGATGCGGCCATCGGCTTCGGCGCCTACGTGGAGCTGCCGCTTATGCGCTGGTGCGCCAAGAAGGGCATCCCCTATCTCCTCCATGAGCAGAACTCCGTCGCCGGCCTCGCGAACAAGGTCTCCGCCAAGGGGGCTGCTGCGGTCTGCATAGCGTTCCCGCAGGCAGAGGCAGCTTTTTCGGGCAAGGCGAAGCAGATCGTCGTCACGGGCAATCCTGTGCGCAAGAGCGTGGTCTCGGCCTCGCGCGAGGATGCGCGCACCGCATGCGGCCTCGCCGACGATGAGGTGCTGCTGCTCGTCTTCGGCGGCAGCCTCGGTGCCCGCCATATCAACCAAGCGGTCTGCGGCCTCAAAGGCGAGCTTCTCTCCAGACCCAAGCTCAGGATCTTGCACTCTACCGGCAAGGATGAATACAACTCGGTCGTCGAGGCGCTTGCGCTCACCGAGGATGAGGCGGCCCGCTGGACGGTTGCCCCCTATATCGACGATATGGGCGCTGCGCTTGCCGCAGCCGACTGCGTGCTCTCACGCGCCGGTGCCTCGAGCGTCGCCGAGATCGCTGCACGAGCCGTTCCGTCGCTTCTGATTCCCTATCCCTTCGCCACCGCAGACCATCAGACGGTGAATGCGCACCTGCTCGTCGATGCGGGCGCTGCGGATATGCTGGGCGATGCCGCACTCGGCACCCCCGAGTTCGCGGAGCTGCTCTTCGCGCTTACCGATAACGCCTCCAAGCGTGCGCTCATGCGCGATGCCGCAGCCTCGCTCGGCGCCGCCCGCGCGGCTCAGGCGCTTGCCGACTGTGTGGAGAAGGCAGTGCGCTAGCAGGTACGGGAGCTTCTGCACGTTCGTCGCGCTCAGCACTCCCAGAATCGCTGGAGCAGCTCTTTGCGGTTGGCGCATCTCGCCTTCTTGTAGATGTGGCTCATATGGGTTTTGACCGTTCCCTCGGCGACCACGAGCTCCGCAGCGATTGCGTTGATCTTCTTTCCCTCGATGAGATGCATGGCGACGGTGCGCTCGGTCGGTGTAAGACGGCAGCGCTCGGCAAAGCGTTCGAATCTGAGTTCATCAAGATCTGAGCTGCCCGTAGGAGGCTCCTTAAACCGCAGCGCGAGAATCGAGGAACCGCGCATCACGACCCGAATCGCAAGGAAGATGACGAGGGTGTTCTCGAAGAGGTTGCGCTCGCAGACGTGCCGGATGAGCGAGTCTTGGGGTAGACCTGCTAGGCGGTCGGAGACCGCGAAGATGACGCTGTCCATGCAGAGGGTTGCGACGAGGAGAGCCACGATGATCCAGCATATGCGCCGCTGGTTCGAAGGATGCCGGGTTTCATTAACATCATTGTCCTTCCCACGCAGGAAAGACCAGACAAGGGCAGCGATCAGCAGGATGGTGCGCGCCGCATAGAAGAGCCACTGGTAGGTCGTCTGATCCTTGATGGCCATGAGACCGATAACCTGGAGCGCGGCGAGTGCGAGGGATGGTGCGAAGACGAGGCTCCGCGATGCCCTCCCCACATGCTCGAGCACAGCCCAGAGCGCGGAGGCGACGATTACCGTCGAGATGGCAAGTTCGATCAAGAGGAGCGCCGCGCCTATGATCACTTCCGTCTCGTAGCTCAGGTCGGGAAAGCCCGAGTAGCTCCACGAGAATGCGACGCCCTGCTCGATCAGGTACGCGGCGAAGAGTACCGTGAAGGCGAGATGCGCCTTGCCATGCGTCACGAGGTAGGAGCAGAGCGAGACGCTTGAGCCGAGCGCGCATGTGAGCATGAGGAGCAGCGTATAGATGAAGAACAGGAGCGAGACCGTCGCAGCAGACATTCCATCCCCTCCGTACCCCATGCGCGCGCCATTGTTCGGTCTTTGATACCTACAGTACCAAAAACGTGCAGGTAGATGTAGGGATGAGAAGGGTTGATATCGTAGTTCTGCCTGTTTTTGACTGTGCGGGCGCACGACAGCGGCCCATCCTCTTCCCAAGGATACCTCCACGAGCCATCGACCAAAGGAGAGATGATGAGTGAGACCATCGGGACCACCTCGGCAAACGTCACCCGCCGCGACTTCGTGAAGACCGGAGCACTCACTGCGGGCCTCGGCATGCTGGGAGGCATGCTCGGTGGCGTGCTGGGCATGCGGCTTCTGGGTGCCAAGAGCACCGAGGAGGCGAACGAGATCGTCGAGGAGGCTGCTGCAGCCGACCACTATGACGAGGACCTGCTCCCCGGCGCCGTGCGTCCCGTCGTGGTGCTCGCAGGCACCCCGCGCGAAATGGGTGTCCAGTACGGCCGCCAGCTTGCCGAGTTCATCCAGCGCTGCGGCACGGCCGTCAAGGCCTCGACGCTCGAGCTCTGGAGCTCCTGGGATTTGATCGTCTCTCGCATGAACGAGTACGAAGCCATCATGGTAGAGAAGACCCCCGATGCCGTGGAGATGTGGAAGGGCATCGCCGAGGGCTCTGGTGTCGACTACGACGTGGTGCGCCTCATCAACCTCAACCTCCCGATGCTCATCATGCCGCCCGAGAATGCGGGCGACGCCTCCGAGGATGCAACCCAGGCCTGCAGCCACTTCAGCGTGTGGGGCGATGCGACGGCAGACGGTAAGATGATCGCCGGTCTCAACGTCGACCAAGGCTGGAACGTCGGCGCATATACCTCGGTCGTCATTGCGCATCCCGCTGAGGGCCACGCCTTCATCATGTGCCCGCCGTGGGCTGGCGTCGCCGGCGCAAGCTTCGCCCTCAATGACGCAGGCCTCGCCCTCACCGGCAGCGGCGGCATGGGCTCGCGCGAGGAGGACCGCTCCTTCGACGTCGACCCCTTCGCCGTCAAGCTCGAGGTCATGCTGCATTGCTCCTCCGCCGAGGAAGCCAAGGACTACTATCTCGACCTGCATCCCTGTTCGGCCGAGAACGCCCAGTTCTTCGATGGTGCCGATGCCTTCATGATCGAGTACACCCCCGCCATCCACGCGGTGCGCAAGGCGGGCGACCACGGCGAGCAGGACTACCTCATTGCCACCAACTACTTCATCGACGAGGAGGCCTCCGCTGCCAACTACCAAGACGAGTACATGGGCGGCCTCTGGGACTCCATCCCACGCTACAACACCTACGAGCGACTCATCAAGGAGAACTACGGCGAGATCGACGTGGAGTACGTCAAGTCGATGCTCGGTTGCTCCAAGTACTGGGACGGCGAGAAGTGGGTGGAGGACACTCTCGACCAGATGCCCTTCGAGGATCCGCGTGACCTGTGGTCGCCCGAAGCGCGCGACTTCATGTACAAGACCATCATGAGCAACATCGCCGTGCCCGAGGACGCGACCGTGCATTTCATGAGCGGCCAGAGCGACACGCTCATGTCGGTGATCCCCTATGCGACGGGCACGTACTGCGCCCTCACGCTCGATAGCGATGTCTCCATGATGGCGACGGGCGCCTATATCGAGGCCGAGGACAGGATCTGGTGGGCGGCCAAGACCATCGAGGAGGCCGAGGGCGAGTCCAAGGTATCGGATGTCCAGCTGCTCGAGGACGCCCGCTCCGCCCTCTGGCGCGGCTTCAACTGCCTGAACAATGCTCGTGTCGCCGAGGGCGATGACGCGCTCGGCTGGTTCGGCAAGGCGCTCACGCGCTTCTGCGAGGCCCAAGCCTTCGCCTCGATCGTCACCAAGTAAGTAGCTGCTCTCCTCCTTCCTGACTGGACGTCCTGCGGAGTCGCTTCCACGGGGCGTCCAGTAATATGCGTGCGCGAAAAGGTCGATAAGCGGAAGTTGAACGTTTCCGCATTTGTCCCGTCGCTATGGTGGCGCGTCAAACCGGACGTGGAGCGTGAGCACTTTTCCGGACAGGTTCGGTGAGCTTACGGATGACATCATCGATGCGATGCGCCCCGCTCAGCACCGCGAACGCTCCCCAGACCCTCCCGGCGAGGCAGAAGGGTGTAGCGGGTTCGGGATTAGATGACGAGGGCTTATCTCGTACCAATGGGAATGAGAAAGCCCTTCTTGTGCTATCGGTCTCGCACGCTCGTGCCGACTCGTGCCATGCCCGTGCGGAAATGCCGCGAAGTGCGCCGCCACGATCCCGAAGGGGCCGTTTTCGGGTAGAGTGGTACTGCACGTTCAGGGGAGCGTGGGTTTTGTCATGGAGAGGGAATTGCTGTGGACGTGACCGAGATTTCCAGCGCGCACTTTATCGGCATCGGCGGAGCGGGCATGAGCGGTATCGCGCTCGTGCTGCATGAGCGCGGCTGCAGGGTAACGGGCTCCGATCTCAAGAGCTCCTACTACGTGCGCGCACTCGAGGACGCGGGCATCGAGGTCCATATCGGCCACGAGGCGTCCACCATCGACGCTATCGCGCCCGAGGTCGTGGTCATCTCCACGGCGATCCCCGAGACCAACCCCGAGCTCATCCGCGCCCGCGAGCTGGGCATCCCCATCTGGCGCCGCGCCAAGATGCTCTCCTATCTCTCGCACGATACGGTGACGGTTGCCGTAGCAGGCACGCACGGCAAGACCACAACCTCGTCCATGGTCGCCTCCATGCTCGACACCATGGGCCTCGACCCCACCTTCCTCATCGGCGGCGTGGTCGAAGGCTACGGCACCAACGGCCGTAACGGTTCGGGCGGCTACTTCGTGTGCGAGGCAGACGAGTCCGACGGCTCCTTCCTCTTCCTCAATCCCGATATCGCCGTAGTCACCAACATCGAGGAGGACCACCTCGACTATTACGGCACGCTCGAGAATATCGAGGAGGCCTTCTGCACCTTCATGGATCTTGTCGGCGATGCCGGGACCATCGTGGTCGATGGCGATTCCGAGCGTCTGGTCGAGCTCGCGCGCTCAACCGGGCGCCGCGTGATCACCTATGGCTTCAACCCGGGGTGCGATTATCGCTGCACGCCCGGCGCGACGCACGGTATCCAGAGCGCCGCCACGGTCAAGACCCCCTCGGGCAAGATCGCGAGCTTCACCATCCAGGCCAATCCCGGCAGGCACAACCTTGCCAACGCCACCGCCTCCCTTGCGGTGGCCGAGGCGCTCGGCACCGATATCGAGCAGGCTGCCGAGGCGCTTTCCAAGTTCAAGGGCGCGCGCCGCCGCTTCACGCATGTGGGCGACGTGGACGGCATCACCGTCATCGACGATTACGGCCACCATCCCACCGAGATCGCGGCCACGCTCGAGGCTGCCTCCACGCTCGGCTTCGGGCGTATCGTGTGCGTGTTCCAGCCGCACCGCTACTCGCGCACCCAGGCGCTCGAGGGGCAATGGGCCCACGCTTTCGACAAGGCCGATATCCTGCTCGTCATGGATGTATTCTCCGCAGGCGAGATGCCCATTCCCGGCGTGTCGGGCAAGACGGTCGCGAACTCCGTCAAGAGGGGAGGCGGCTGCAGGCACGTGGCCTATGTCCCCAACGTGCGCGCCCTCATCGATCTGCTCGTCGAGACCTGCATGCCCGGCGATATGCTCATCACCCAGGGCGCGGGCGACATCACCCAGATCGGCCCCACCTTCATCGAGGCCAAGCAGATGTCCGGAGCAGACGCCACATGAGCGTGTTCAACGCATACATGAAGCTCTCCGGCACCATCGACGCAGACGTGTTCCGCAACGAGCCCCTGAGCCGGCGGACCACCTTGCGCATCGGGGGTCCTGCCGATCTCCTCGTCGTGGCCCACAGCTACACCGCGCTCGCGCACACCCTCGACGTGCTGGCCCACGAGCGGGTTTCCTGGGTCATTCTCGGCAAGGGGTCGAACATGCTCTGCTCCGATCGCGGTTACCGGGGCTGCGTCATCTGCCTAGGACGCGAGTTCGCGCGCTTCTCGGTCGAGGATATGGCCATCACCTGCGGAGCCGCCGCGCTCACCTCGAAACTGGTGAATCTCGCCCTCACTTCGTCCCTCTCGGGCCTCGAGGCCCTCTGGGGTATCCCCGGCACCGTGGGCGGCGCGCTCGTCATGAACGCGGGCAGCCGCGATGAGTGGATCGGCTCGGCGGTGCGCGATGTCGTCGTCGCGCATCCCGGAGAAGGGCTCGTGCGCCTCAAGGCATCCGATATCATCTGGGGTTACCGTTCGGCATCGTTCACTCCGAACGAGATCATCCTCGAGGCGACCTTCGACCTCATGTCCGGTGAGAAGGACGCGATCGCCCGGCGGATGGAGGCGTTGCTCAAACGCCGCAAGCTGACCCAGCCCATGGGCGTTCCCACCTGCGGGTCGGTCTTCAAGAATCCGGAGGATCGCTCGGTCGGCGCCCTTATCGAGGCATGCGGGCTCAAGGGCGCCTCCTGCGGAGGCGCGCGCAT
>JAKPQM010000023.1 GCA_029546925.1 Actinomycetes bacterium | reverse complement strand
GCTTTGACAACCTGGCCGCGCATCTCATCGGGAGCAGCGGAGACGCCGCATTCGAGCACGTACGGGAGCTCCATGATGACGTTCTCTATCTCGAAGGGCCCGATGCGATAGCCGGAGGACTTGATGACGTCGTCCGCGCGACCCACGAACCAGAAGAAGCCGTCCTCGTCGCGCCAAGCCACATCGCCGGTGTGGTAGTAGCCGTCATGCCACACGACACGGGTCTTATCCTCGTCCCGGTAGTATCCCAAGAACAAGCCGCGCGGGCTCAGGCCGTTCCCATCCGCTTTGATGGCGATCTCTCCGTTGACGCCGTCCTCGACGCTGTTGCCATCGGCATCGAGGATATCCACCTCGTAGCCCGGGGTGGGCTTGCCCATGGAACCGGGCTTGATGGGTTGGCCGCCCAGGTTGGCGATGGTCAGCGTGGTCTCCGTCTGGCCGAAGCCCTCGGCAACGCGCAGGCCCGTGGCCTTCTCGAACTGATGGAACACCTCCGGGTTCAACGCCTCGCCTGCCGTGGTGGCGTGGCGGATGCTGCTGAGGTCGAATCTGCCGAGATCCTGTTTGATGAGCATACGGTATATCGTGGGGGGCGCGCAGAAGGTCGTGATGTTGTACTTCTTGAACAGGGGCAGGATCTTCTCGGCGCTGAAGCGGTCGAAGTCGTAGACGAAGACCGCGCCCTCGCAGAGCCACTGCCCGTAGAGCTTGCCCCAGAGCGCCTTGCCCCAACCCGTCTCGGAGATGGTGAAGTGCAGGCCATCGCTCTCGACCAGATGCCAGTATTTCGCGGTGACGTAATGGCCCAGAGCGTATTTGTAGCTGTGCAGCGCGATCTTGGGATAGCCGGTGGTGCCGGAGGTGAAGAACATCAGCATGGGGTCGTCGCCGCAGGGAGAATCGGCCTTGCGACGGTAGCGTCTCGTGAAGAGGCTGTACTCGGCATCGAAATCGTGCCAGCCGGGGCGGCTGCCGCCCACCATGATCCTGGTGAGATGCACCTTTGCACCGCTCTCCCCCAACTCAGCCTGATGGGCGGTATCGTCGTCGGCGGTGCAGATGATCGCACTCACGCCCGCCGCCTTGAAACGGTAGGCGAAATCGTGCTCGAGGAGCTGGGCCGTGGCGGGGATGGCGATGGCGCCGATCTTATGCAGGCCGAGGACGGCGAACCAGAACTGATAATGGCGCTTGAGCACCAGCATCACGCGATCCCCCCGGCGGATGCCGAGCGAGGTGAAGTAGTTGGCAGCCTGGGACGAGGCGTCTTTGATGTCCTTGAAGGTGAAGCGGCGCTCGGTCATATCATCGGCCACATGGATCATGGCCAGCTTCTCCGGGCGTTTCCGCCCGAGCTCGTCAACGATATCGAACGCGAAGTTGAAGCTGTCGTCGTTGACGAAGGAGAGGGATGTGAGCGTATGGTTCCCGTCTTCTTCGACCTGGATGAACTTGCGGGCGAGAAGGGGCTCCGGCGCACTGCCCTGAACTGCGGAAGTGAGGATGCCGGGCTTCTGCTCGCTCTCATCCGCCGCCATGATCATGGCGAGGAACACGCAGTTCCTGCCGTCGATGGCGATCATACCGTGCGGGGTGGAGCTGTCGTAGAAGATGCTGTCGCCCTCGTGCAGGATCTCCGTGTGGTTCCCCACCCGGATCTTCATGGCACCGCTGACCACCAGATCGAATTCCTGACCACCGTGGCTGGTGGTGTGGATAGGCTGGTTCTGGAGCTCCTCGGAGTAGGTGTAGGTGACCCAGTAGGGCGTGGCGATCTTGTTGCGGAAGAGCGCGGCCATGTTCTGGATCGTGATGCCGTCCTCGCGGGCGGTCACGAGACCGTTGTCCTTGCGGGTGACGGTGTAGGTTGAGAGCCTGGGGCTGCGGCCTTCCAAGAGCTGGATCAGCTCGACGCCGAGGACGCGGGCGCACTTGTGCAGGAAGGTGAAGGGAAGATCCATCGCCCCCTTCTCGTACTCCAGATACTGATCCCCCGTGATATCGGTGAGCTGGGCCATCTCCTCCACGGAATAGCCCATGATCTCTCTCAGTTCGCGGATGCGGAGCGCCACATCCATAAGCTGGTTGGAAGATGTCGTCTGAACCTGCATTCCCTCTCCTTCTATCGAATCCGTCCGAAGCCGGTGGGCGGCGGACGGGGCGCTTGCCTGCAATACAGCTGCCAAAAACAGCATGAACTTCTAGATTACCAGCTCAATCTTTGCCGATACGTCGAGAAGAGATCCGTACAACATGCAGCACATGAAACGAACTTCTTACGCAAGACCGAGTTTTCTGGCAGCCTCCTCGCGCATCTTGTACTTGAGCACCTTGCCCGCCGCGTTCATGGGGAAGCTCTCCACGAACTCGATGTAGCGGGGCACCTTGTGCCGGGCCATGTGGTCCTTGATATAGGAGCGCATCTCATCCTCCGTCATGCTCTCCCCCTCCTTGAGCACGATGCAGGCATACACCTCTTCCCCGTATTTCTTATCCTGCACGCCGATGACCTGGGCATCCTGTACCTTGGGATGGGTGTAGATGAACTCCTCGATCTCCCGGGGGTAGATGTTCTCCCCCCCGCGGATGATCATGTCCTTCAGGCGACCCGTGATGCGGTAGTTGCCCTGCTCGTCGCGGCAGGCAAGATCGCCTGAGTGGAGCCAGCCATCTGCATCGACGGTCTCCTTGGTTGCCTTGGGCATCTTGTAATAGCCCTTCATGGTGTTGTAGCCCCGGGAGCAGAACTCGCCGTTCTCGCCATCCGCAAGCTCGCGGCCCGACTCGGCATCGATGATCTTGCACTCCACGTGGGAGAAGTTGTAGCCCACGGTATCGCAGCGCAGATCGATCGGATCTTCCCAAGCGCTCATGGTGCTGCCGGGAGCCGACTCGGTCTGGCCGTAGACGCTCACGATGCCCCGCATGTTCATCTCATCGGGGCGCGTGGCGCGGCGCATGAGCTCGGGCGGACAGCCGGAACCGGCCATGATACCGGTGCGCATGTACGAGAAGTCGGTCTTGCGATAATCCGGATGGTTGAACATGGCGATGAACATGGTGGGGACGCCGTTGAAGCAGGTTATCTTCTCCTGCTGGATACAGGCGAGCGACGACTTCGCCGAGAAGTACGGTATGGGGCAGAGCGTGGAGCCGTGGGTCATGGACGAGGTCATCGAGAGCACCATGCCGAAGCAGTGGAACATGGGCACCTGGATCATCATGCGGTCGGCGGTGGACAGCCCCATGCGGTCGCCGATGCACTTGCCGTTGTTGACCACGTTGTAGTGGGTGAGCATGACGCCTTTCGGGAAGCCCGTGGTGCCGGAGGTGTACTGCATGTTGCACACATCGTCGGGGCGGACCCGGGAGGCCATGCCCAAGATCACATCTTGGGGCACCATATCGGAGCGGGCCATGACCTCCTCGAAGGTGAGGCAGCCGGGCATGCTGAAATCGACGGTGATCACGTTGCGCAGAAACGGCAGCCGCCTGCAGTGCAGCGGCGTCGTCTTGTCGTGGGCCGCAATCTCGGGGCAGAGCTCGTTGATGATCTGGCGGTAGTTCGAATCCAAGGCCGAATCGATCATCACCAGGGTATGGGTATCGGACTGGCGCAGCAGGTATTCGGCCTCATGGATCTTGTAGGCGGTGTTGACCGTCACGAGCACGGCGCCGATCTTCACCGTCGCCCAGAAGGTGATGTACCAAGCGGGAACATTGGTGGCCCAGATGGCCACCTTGGCTCCCGGACGCACGCCGAGCGATACCAGGGCGCGTGCGAAGGCGTCCACATCCTCGCGGAATTCCTCGTAGGTGCGGGTGTAGTCGAGGGTGGTGTACTTGAAGGCGTACTGATCGGGGAACTCCTCGACCACACGGTCGAGCACCTGCGAGAAGGTCAGGTCGATGAGCTCGTCCTTCTTCCACACATATTCGCCGGTGCCGTCGTGGTTGGGATAGAGGCGCTTCTTCTTGCCGCGGGTCTGCCCGTAGCGGCTCATGTAGTTCTCGTAATGGGGGAGGATGATATCGTGGTCGTCCATGCCCTCCAGCCATTGGGGCTTCCACTCGAGCGAGACGAAGCCGTCGTAGTCGATGGATGCCAGGGCCTGCACCATCTCGGGGATGGGAAGGGTGCCCTCTCCGATGATGTTGTAATCGCCCTGATCGTCGGAATCGCGCAGGTGGACATGGCGCACGTAGGCGCCCAGGTTCTTGATGGTGGTATCGGCATCCTCGCCGTGATCGCGGTACGGGTGGTGGATCTCCCAGAGCACCGCGAGGTAATCGCTTGCGAAGTCGTCCATGAGCGCGCGCAGGCGTCCGGTATCGGAATAGATGCCGGTGGTCCTGATGAGGACCGACACGCCCGAGGTTTCGGCATGAGAGAGCAACATCCGGAGATGCTCGCGGATCTTCTCCTCGTCATCAACGTAGACGGGAGCGGCCACGCAGGGGATCTGCATCGCACGCGCCGTGTCGACCAGCGCACGCAGGCGTTCGACGCTCCCCGCGTCCGAAAGGTCGCAGGAGCTGTCGAGGCACGGGATGCGCAGGCCGCGCTCGCGCAGCTTGCGCGCCGTGGCCACGAGATTGTAGCGGTCGAAGGGGCCGCCGCGCTGGATGAGGTCATCGCGCTTGTAGAGGTCGTAGACCTCGACGCCCTCGAGATCGGCATCCGAAGCCGCCTCGAGCGCCTCCTCCCAGCTCAGGTGCTGCCAGCCGCGTGTGGAGAACGAAAGCCTCATGACTCGGCCTCCTCGTATGCGATCTTGTTCAATGCGTTCACATAGGCTTGGATGCTGGAACCCACGATATCCATGGAGATACCGCGTCCCGAGTAGAGCTTTCCGTTCGAGAGCAGGCGGACAACCGTCTCGCCCATGGCCTCATGGCCTTCGGTGACGGCGCGGATCTGGAAGTCATCGAGCTCGTAATGATGGTGCGTGATCTGCTCGATGGCGAGAAACGCCGCGTCGATGGGGCCATCGCCCAAGGACACGCCCTCGGAGACCTCGCCGTGATGGCTGATCTTGAGGTGCGCCATGGCGGAGATGTCGTTGCCGGTGTTGATGACATAGCTCTCCACCTGATAGGTGGGGGGAACCTGGAGCGCCACCGATGCGATGATGGCATCGAGCTCGCGGGCACCGACCCGCTCCTTGTGCTTCAAGACGTCCTGGACGGCCTCCCACACGGCTTGGCCATCCTCGCTGTTGAGCTCGTAACCCATCTCGCGTGCGGCCTTGAGCACCTCCGACACGCCATCGCCGAAGGAAAGCGCCAGATCGGGTGCCGTATCCTGCACGCCATCGTCGAACGGGGACGTCTTGTTCCTACGCGTGCTGCAGAGCCAGTCGATCTGGCTCACGATGCGGCGGAGCTCCACCATGTGCAGGCCGCATCCACCCTCGAAGAGCTCCCCGCGGGCGGAGATGACCGCCGCGATGGTGGCGAGCGAGGCGGTGTTGCCGCCGACGGCGCAGACCTTCACCTCGCGGGCGCCTGCCTGCAGGGCGGCGATCTCGCAGGCATCTGCCATGGCCATGGTATCGGCAACGGAGACGCCCACGGCAACGTCGGAGAGGGCCGGGATGTCCTTGTAGAGCGATGCCAAGAACGCGGCGAACTCGTCGCCGAGCATGGTGCCTGCCGCATCGCAGATCGTGACGGTGGTAGCGCCGGCGGCAAGGGCGGTCTCGATGGCGGTCCTCAGAAAGGCGGGGTCGCTGCGGGTCGCGTCCTCGGCGATGAACTCCACATCGGGCGTGCGCTCCGCACAGGCAGCCACGACGGTCTCGATGCAGGCGAGCATGTCATCGGGCTTCTTGCGGGAGAGATACTCCATCTGCACCGTGCTCACCGGAGCCGTCACTTGGAGGCGGGGATAGCGTGCGTCCTTGAGCGCGTCCCATGTTTCCCCGACGCTCTCGACGCTCAGATCGACCGGCACGGCCAGCACGCTGTCCTTCACGGCAGATGCGATGGACTTCACGCGAAGGGCATCTGAACGTGCGGAGCTCAAGCCCTCGAGCTCGATGACGGACACGCCGAGCTTGTCGAGCAATTTGGAGATCTCGAGCTTGCCCTTGAACGAAAGGGCTGCATCGCCGCTCTTCGCGATCTGCTTCATGGTGATGTCGCTGATTCGGATGCCGTCCATGGGTCTTCCAGCCTTTCAAAATCCCGATGTTCCTCGAACTCGTGCAGCCGCGCGGCCCTATGTAATTGGTTAACTGTATTTCTAAGCCCTGCATCAGTGGGCATTTGTCACCGAATCGTTACCGGAGAAGGCTCGCTTTCCCGTGCTTTGCAGGGTAGATCCCGAAGCTGTTCTTGGGCCGATGATCCGTTTACGCGCTACCATAGGAGCATCCGCACCTAGAGGGAGCTCCCATGAGGATCACCGCACTGATCGAGAACACGACTGCCCACGAGGGGTGCCTCGCCGAGCACGGCCTGAGCCTTCTCATAGAGGCGAACGGTCGCGTTGCGCTCTTCGATGCGGGCCAGAGCGGGGGTGCCTTCGTCAATGCGGCAAGGCTCGAGATCGATCTCGCATCCGTCGATACGGCGATCCTCTCGCACGGACACTACGACCACGCGAACGGCTTCCCCGCCTTCTTCGGGCGCAATGCGACCGCTCCCCTCTACGTGCATGCGGGCTACGACCTTCCCCACTTCCATGGCGAGAAGTACATCGGCGTGACACCCGAGCTGCGGGAATGCCACCGCATCATCAAGGCGGGCGATCGGGAGGATCTAGGTGGAGGCTTCACGATCATCTCCTATGCGGATCGCGAACCTGTGATCCCCATCGATTCGGATGGCCTTGAGGAGGATGCCGGCTCTGGCCGCATACCCGAGCAGTTCCTCCACGAGCAGTACCTCATCGTCGAGGAAGGACCGATCCGCATGCTCGTGAGCGGCTGCTCGCATCGCGGCATCGCCAATATCATGCGCTGGAGCGCAGACGAGGGCCTAACGCACGTCATCGGCGGTTTCCACCTCATGCGCACCCCTGCGGACGATCCGCGCATCGAGGCGGTCGCCCGCGAGTTGCTCTCCCACCCCGCATACTATCTGACCTGCCATTGCACAGGCACGGAGCAGTACAAGCGGCTGAAGGAGCTCATGGGCGAGCGTCTCGGCTATCTCGCCGCAGGGGATGCGGTCGCATTCTAGGCGGGCGTCCCTAGAGGAAGAGCAGGTGGGCCAAGAGGTTTACCGCTCCGCAGCCGAGCATCACGGGCAGCGGGCTTATCTTCTTCTGATTGATGAGGTAGAACGCCCCGCAGATGACCGCAACCGAGAAGATGCCGGTTGCTAGATCGGGGGCGACCCCCTCGGGCAGAAGCGCATTCAAGCCGAGCTTGATGAAGGTCGAGGCAATGAGCGCGACGGCCATGCATTTGAGCGAGACCATGGCACCTTCCATGAGCGCGGAGTCGTGGAACCTCCTGTACAGCACCAGCAGGATCATCACGAAGATGCAGGGGATGATGATGCAGCCCACGGTGGCGGCGATGGCTCCGGGGATACCCGCGACCCGCATGCCCACGAAGGTCGCGCTATTGATGAGGATGGGACCGGGCGTGATCTCGTCGATGGCGATGAGGTCGGCGAACTCCCCATACGTCATCCAGCCCTGCACGACCACGGCCTCCTCCTCGACCAGCGGGATGGTCGCATAGGCGCCTCCGAAGGCGATGGCGCTGACCTTCATGAACGCGAGTACGATACGGATCAGCAGGCCCATCAGCTCTCCTCCCTCTTCGCGATCAGGGAGGCTTTGATAACGCCGGCGAGGGCGCAGGCGATCGCAAGATAGAGGATGGACCAGCCGGAAAGCCTCACGTAGAGGAATGCGAGGATCATGATGATGAGGGGATACGCCCCGCGCCCCTTCGTGACGTTGACGAAAAGCCCGATGATGACATCGAGCAGCATGCCCACCACGCCGAGCTGCATGCCGCGCATGAAGAGGTATACGAACTCGTTGCTGACGATGACCTGGTAGAACGCCGTGACGATGATCATCACGACGAGCGGAGGCAGGATGCAGCCCACGACTGCTGCAAGCGAGCCCAAAAAGCCCGCGCTCTGGTAGCCCACGACCATCGAGGCATTGACGGCCATGGCACCGGGCGCGCTCTGGACGATGGCGATGAGATCCGCCATCTCGTCCTCGGTGAACCATTCGCGTTTGTTGACGAAGTCATCCTTCATCACGGCGAGGATAGCATAGCCGGAGTTGGCGGTCATGCTGATGGTGAAGGTGGCGAGGAACAGCGGCAGGAGCTTGCCAAGCCTGCTGCTCCTATCCTTGCCGTCTCGACTCATCGCATTCCTTTGGGCCATCCGTCATCCAACGCCGTACAGTATAGGACAAGGACGGGCGCGATAGTGGCGAATCAGGCGCTCAGCCAAGCTCGCCGAGCATCTGCGCAGGGTTATCCACTGCCGCAACCTTGTCGAAGGCACGCACGATGGTGCCCTCCTCGTCGATGAGATAGGTCGTGCGGACGACGCCTAGGGAAACCTTGCCGTAGAGTTTCTTCTCCTTCCAGACGTCATATGCCTGGATGGCGATCTTCTCGGTATCGGAGAGCAGGGTGAAGGGCAGGCCGTATTTCTCCTCGAAACGCTTATGCGAGGCGACGCTATCCTTGCTGATGCCGATGACCACGGCCCCCTTCTCCCGGAACTGCGGGTACAGCTCTCCGAAGGAGCAGGCCTGCTTGGTGCAGCCCGCCGTCATGTCCTTGGGATAGAAATACAGGACCACCTTCTGCCCGCGCCAATCCGAAAGCGAGCGCATCTCGCCGTTCTGATCGGGCAGGGAGAATTCAGGCGCCTTGGTTCCGACTTCCAGCATCGCAGGCCTCCGATCGATCGTCCGGTTCGGGCATGATGACAGTATGACAGGAAGGATGCCCTGCCGCATCCCCCGGCAACGGGCCCGATGCAAGCGACGGAACGGAGGGCGAACGGAGCAGTGCGAGCCGCAGGCCGAGTTCCAAGTCTTGTCAACCCCCTCTATTCCGGATGCCCCACAAAACTCCGGTTTGTATGCTCCGAGCATACAAGCTGCAAAATCTTTCGGTTTATACTAGGAACGGAACCGCAGAAGGCGGGAGAAGGAATTGCAGGCGATGCTTTTTCAGATAGAGCTTTGACAGGCGGATAGAGGACAAAGAACGCGGCCACTGCGTAGGAAGTGGTGGGTGCCACGCCCGAAACAAGTGGCGGAAAGAGTACACGAGGTAGAAGGGCATGGATAACATCGGTAAGACATTCAAAGGCCTGCCGCTGGAAGAAGATGCTTCTGCAGACGTAGCTGCAGAGTCGGCAGATACCCAGGTTGCGCCAGAGCCTGTAGACCCGACGGCCGCCCAAGCTGCACCCGAACCCGTAGACCCGACGGCCGTCCAAGCTGCACCAGAACCTGTAGATCCGGCAGATGCCCAGGTTGCGCCAGAGCCCGTAGACCCGACGGCCGCCCAAGCCGCACCCGAACCCGTAGACCCGACGGCCGTCCAAGCTGCACCCGAGCCCGCCGAAGTTCCACCCGCGCCCGAGGCCGTACCTGCAGCGCCAGCTCCCAAGAAGGCCAAGCCATGGATGCTGGCGATCGGGATCCTCGCTGCCATCGGCATCATAGCCGGTATCGCCTTCGCGATCTTCGAATCGAAACGCGCCGAGGCGTACGAGCAGGCGATGGCGTATTACAATACGGGCCAGTATACGGAGGCCGCAGAGGCCTTCGAAGAGCTCGGGGACTACGAGGATTCCGAGACGTGGCACGAGAAGGCCACCCTCTGGCTTCAGGCGCAGGCGGCGGAGGCCCGCGCCGGCGAGGATCCCGCTGCTTGGGAAAGCGCCGCCTCGATCTACAGGTCGATTGGGGACAGTAGGGCCGCCGCGGCAGCCACGAACTGCCTCGATGCGGCCTCCTACTACACGGCCAAGGGCCTGATGGCGGAAGGGAAGTGGACCGAGGCCGGCGAGCTCCTCTCCGATCTCGCAGACAAAGGCTACCAAGATGCCGGCAGCCTAAGGACGGAGTGCTCCGTTCACGTAACCTACGAGGAGGCCGAAGCGCTCTATGCGGAGGGACGCTACTACGATGCGTACGTGACGTACAGCTCCATCTCCGAGGCATCCTACGAGGACCTGCCGGATATGGGCGAGAAGGCGCAGTCGTGCATCCAGAGCTTCCCGGAGGCCGGCGTTGTATACAGGAACGGCGATTATCCCGATCAGAATTGCGAGCTCTCCATCGACAACTCGGGGCACTCGAATGCCTACTACAAGCTCTATATGGGCGATACCCTGATCTTGACGGTATTCATCCCGGAGGACGGCTATGCGACGTTCATGCTCCCGGCCGGGACATATCGGATGAACAAGGGCTATGGCACCATGTGGTTCGGCACGGATGACATGTTCGGCGATGAGGGATCCTATTGGAGGTGCAACTTCGGCGGCAGCGAGGAATTCACGCTCGAAGCCTGGTCCGGATACGAGATCACATCCGGCGGAGGGGGAACGCCGATAAGCACCGACTCATCCGATCGTGGATCGATATAGGCAGGGAGTTGCACCGGGATTAGGAAGCCTGGAAGCCGAGATGCATGCGCCGCCGCCTTTGGATAGCCAGTCCAGAGGCGGCGGTATCTGTCACCGGTTCAACGACAGGGCTGGGAAAAAGCACTTCATATTTTCTGCGGGATCCGTCTCGAAATCACGCGCTCCGTGTTCTCGCCTTCTCAACCAAGGAAACGTACTTCTTTTTTTGCATCCTCTTGCCTATAGGCGTGGACAGTATGCCGGCTGCTATGCCCATGATCCACACGTATTCCCAGCTGATAAGGAATCCAATCAGATTTATCGCCGCAATGACAATCAGCCAGTACGCCGATTGGAACTTGCCATTCGCTTTATCCAGTTCTCCTAAAATATCGATGCCATCCGAGGAATGAGGAGCATGTTCTATAAATTCTGCTGCTCCTGCAGCTCCCGCACAAGAACGGAAATCGGAGCAGCATTCCTCGGCGGCGTGTTCGTATGCGGTATTGTCCAGGACTTCCTGCACAGCAGATCGGATGCCATCGACAGAATCGTCATTCAGCATAAGTCCGGCATTCATCTCCGTGACTCTTCTTGCTACAGCCTTTTGCTCGCTCGTCTGCGGATAGAGAATCATCGGCGTGGCCATGTACAGGCTTTCAGAAACGCTGTTCATGCCGCAGTGCGTGATAAAAATATCTGCACCGGATAGCATATCGAGTTGATCGACATGAGGGTGCACGTGAATATTGTCGGGCAACGTTCCCAAAGCATCACGGTCTATCGCATTTCCGCAGGATATGATGACATCGATATTCTGTCCTTTTAATGCATCGATGCACTTTGCATAGAAATCCGGTCTGTCATTGATGACCGTTCCCATAGAGATATAAACAAGTGGCCGCGTTTTATCCTTATTCGGATCGGCTTTTGAGAATACGGATGGGCCGACAAAAACATAATGGTCGGAAAAGCTCTCAACATATGGTTGAAACCGCCTTGAGGTGTAGACGATCGAATCTGTATTGTTATCGCTTCGGACCAGCGATAATGCTCCTTCCACATGGTAGCCGTATGGCTCAAGTGTCTTCAGTTCCTTCGACACTCTCGGAAGTCCGAAGATCATATCCGCCAATTCCCCAAGCGTATTCTCCATGTACTGCGAGGACATCTGATTAAAGGCGAACGTGCTGGTAGAGACCACCATCGGCACGTTATGCTTCCAAGCATTCAGCTTGCCCCAAAAACATACGGAGTCCGTATATACAACATCGGGGCGGAAGGTTTTAAATTCCTTATCGAGAAAACCGTCCATAGAACATGTGATGCGGATATCCTGCACAGTCATTTCTGTGGTGGATACGTTTTTAAGTCCCTTCTCTTCTTGCTCCGCCAGATCGGGAAGATAGGAATCACAGGATATAAAATCCGCTCCGGTAGAGCGGATGCTCGTTTCAAACTCATTGAATGAGTAGAACCTGACCGTATTCCCGCGTTGTACAAGTTCGGCGGCAACTGGAAGCATAGGATTGGTATGACCGTGCGCAGGAATACAGAAAAAGGCGATTCTCTTCAATCGCCATCACCATCCTTTTCCTGAAATGCCGCACCAAATAATTCGGCAAAGGCTCCTTTCGGAGGAATGGCGATTCCCCGCTCGATATCGCCAAGAAGAAGCAATGTATCTCCCGGCTTGATTCCAAAGATATCCCGTGCCTGTTTCGGTATTACGATCTGTCCCTTTTCGCCGACAGTGGCTGTCCATGCATATTTCCCGTCCGGTCCGTTCATTTTCTTCACCTCATAAGTATGATTTGTATAATAAATCATACTTCATTTCTTCAAAGTATCAATGGGTCTCGAAAAACCACATGGGCGATCTTCAATCTTGGCCACAGGAGCCGCAGGATCGATACCGGATTATCGGGCATGGATTGGAGAGTATCCTCGTCGCGTACGCTGCGCGTCCGAAGGCCGCAATCCCGAAAGGCGTAACTCGAGACGCGCTTTGGGCAACTCGGTTGCACGGGAGCCCTTTTCTCCCCCATAAGGCGTTAGACTGCAATCGCTAGGCTCGCAACAGGAAAGGCGGGGCAACGTGAATGTTCGCATGATAGAGGAGCCCGGTTGCCGGGAAATCGAGGTGACCGTGCGCTCGGCACCAGGCGACTCACGTGCCGCACGCATCGCCGAGCGCGTGCGGAGCATGTTCGGCCGGCTCGTCGGCTACGCCGATGGCGGCTCGATAGATAGGCTCGTCGTGTCGCTCGAGAGCGTGATCAGCATCGAGACCGCCGAGAAGCGCGCTTGGATCAACACGGTCGGCGGTAAAAGGCTCGAGAGCCCCATGAGGCTCTACGAGCTCGAGGATGCCCTCGAGGGGACCGAGTTCGTGCGCGTCTCGCGTCAGACGCTCGTCAACCTCGATCACGTCATGGGCATCAGACCCGAGCCCAACGGCAGGCTGGCGCTCAAGATGGGCAACGAGGACATCGTCATCGTCTCGCGCAGCTACGTATCCGACCTCAAGGGAAAGATCGGCATCACACACTAGTGCACCCAGTATTGCCCCATGCGATCGAAGGAGGATCCCATCATGGCAAGGAACAGAGAGCAGGACGGATTTCTGAGCGGGTACGACAACCGCAGCATCGGCAGTGCCGTGGGTATGGGACTCCTCACGGGCAGTCTCATCACCGTGATCATGCTGGTGCTGTCGATAGCCGTAGGAGCCGCGATCTCCGGTTTGAGCGATTGGATGAGGTATTACCTCAGCTACATCGTCGCCGGTCTTGCCGGCGGCATCCTGCAGCAGCTGTGGTTCAACTACCACCCCGCCATGAGGTTCGCCTACAGCGCACGACTCCTCGGATTCGGCATAACCTACTATGTCGTGCTCGCTGCCTGCGCATACTTCGGAAGCTGGCTGCCTGCCGGCAATCCCTGGGCGTGGGCGACCTTCTCGATCATATTCCTCGTGATATTCGCAGCGATGACCTTCATCATCGGAGTATCGCTCAAGAAGCGCGGCATCGAGTACACGGAGAGGCTCGACGAGTACCATGCGAAGCGAAGGGGTGAATAGGCCGCAGATGGGCACCGCTCCGGCGCTATGGCTGGATATCCCCGCTATGTCGGAGGTAGACAGGACGATCCGGTCATGGCGACTGCGTCTCAGTCGAACCCGGCGGTCACCACGCCGTCATCGGGCGCGTCCACCAGCACGAAGAGATAGAAGCGGGCGGGCCCGTCGCGGCAAACGCGGAGCAGATGCGCAGGCGCACCTCCTCGATCTGCTTTTCTGAGGAAACCGCAGAGGAGAGCAGGCAGATGTTCGCCGGCGCACATGCGCGGGGCGACGCTTATGGTAACCTCCACCTCGGCGCCATCGTGCTCGCCCCCTCCCTTCTCGGCTGCATAGAAGCCTTGTAGAGAAGAAGGCCGAGTTCCCCATACATACATGGGGATATCAAATGAGCCGGTATGGAGAAGTCCAGCGAACTACTTGTGCGGGGCTCACGAACCAGAGCCAGAAAAATACTGTCAAACATCGCTGTTTGATCGCTGGAGAAAAGTTTGCCGACCATTCCCGTGTAAAATTTCTTTGACGTCAATCCGTGCGGTAGATTATAGATAGCGGACCCGCCATGCCTCTCTCCCGACGTCAACCGGGATGATTGCAAACTTGGCGGGTGTTCCTTTTCCGGGGGATTGCACGGAATACGCGAAGCTGTGGCTCTCATACGATGAACAAGCAGACAGACTGGCAGAACGAGGCCTCGGCTTCGACAGGGATGATCTTGTCGAGCACCTTGCGGACGTTGGGTACTGCCGCCTAAGCGGATACTGGTATATCTACAAGCAGGACTCCGATGTCCAAGGCGAATCGTTCACCGAAGGGACGACGTTCGCCAAGGTTTGGGACTTATACACCTTTGATCGCCAGCTCAGGTTCATCACGCTCGACGCTATCGAACGCGTCGAAATATACATGCGCACCCAGCTTGCATATCGCCTTGCAGAGCAGTCTGGACCGTTCGGCTTCTTGAACCGCTCGACACTTCCCAACATTGATCAGAAGGCATACGGTCATTTTATGTCTAAGTGCTTCACAGCATATGACCGCTCGAAGACACTATTCATCGAGCATTTCAAGAAAAAGTATGGTGACTCCCACGGACTACCACCGTACTGGACACTCGTCAACATCATGGACTTCGGCATGATGCCCACGCTGTTTCGAGGCTCCCCGAATGTCGTCAAGAAAGGCATTGCCGACGAGATCGGGATTCCCGCAGGGGTGTTTGAATCGTGGCTCCTCACCTTGAACACCGTACGCAACGCATGCGCACATCACGATCGCTTGTGGAACAAGAGATTAGGTAATCGGGCCAAGATTCCACGTGGTCGCAATGAAGAGGACCTGCGGCGCATGGGATTCTACGAAGGATGGGAAGAGTGCCCGATTTGGAAGAAGTGGATGCAGGGTGGAGAGAACTCTGCCGGCAAAGTCTGACACGAGCTCAGGAGGAGGAAGGCCACCTTCTTCACGGACGTAAGCCAAGCGTAGTACGACAGGAACTCATGTCGTGACGAAAACTTTTATGGGAATAAGCAGAGATGGGCACATCCGGATTTGCTGGAGAGAAGGATGCGCTTGGACACATGGCAGCGTGAAAACTTACGATCGGAGGAGCTGCAGGCATGAAGAGGGCAGTGCTTTCGCTGGCAGCTATATCTATGCTGATCCTTCTGACAGCCTGCGGAAAGAAAGAGGCCACGCCCGACTGCGAACAGGCTGGGCATTATCATCGTCAATGATCGGGGGCCATGGGGCAAGAAACGCGGCCGGCCCCGCCTCCAAGGCCGACGTCGGCAGCGATACGATCGGGGCAGAGGCGACAACCGCCCTCGAGCGTTTCCGCCAACGGAGCCGCAGTTATCGGGGCATCGGTTGCGCAACGAAGGCTGGCGCGCGTGGAGAGGATCGCGAAATGGAAATATCCGCATCTCTGTGCTATTAGTTATCTTGTAAAAAAGGCAGCAGGTTGCTACGCCAAAAAAACTGTCCCGGCATACGCCGTGGCGCAGAGACAGAAGGGGGATTCCCATGTCGCAGATCACCAAACGGGCATTGGAGGCATCCCTTAAAAACATGCTCCTTCAAAAGCCTCTGGATAAAATCACCATCAATGATATCGCGAAGGACTGCGGCATCAACCGCATGACATTCTATTACCATTTCAAAGACATCTACGATCTGGTGGAATGGTCCTGTGCCGAGGATGCAGCCAAGGCTTTAGCGGGGAATAAGACGTACGATACTTGGCAGCAAGGCTTTCTGCAGATATTCGAGGCGGTCAAAGACAACAAGCCCTTTATCATGAATGTGTATCACTCCGTCAGCAGGGAGCAAGTGGAGCGCTATTTATATGAGGTCACCTACGGGCTGCTTCTGAATGTTGTAAACGAGGAAGCCGCCGACGATCCGGTGAGTGAGGAAGATAAGTCCTTCATCGCCCACTTCTATAAGTATGCATTTGTGGGGCTGATGTTGGACTGGATCCGGGGGGACATGAAGGAAGACCCGAAAGAGATCGTCAACCGTCTTTCGTTGCTGATGCAGGGCAATTTCTCCCGGGCACTGAAAGCGTACTGTACGGGAGAACCTAAGCAAATCCGGTGATTTGATAAAAATCCAAGCAGAAATGCCGCCATGATAAAAGTTTTATCATGGCGGCATTTCTGCTGATTGCGGGCGTTTTTGCATGCCGGAATAATTACATAAACCAAAGGCGAGTTCTATGGAGGTGTTCGCTATGTATTATTCAAGCGGTAACTATGAGGCATTTGCACGTCCCGAAAAGCCGGAAGGCATCGAGCACAAGTCGGCATACCTGATCGGCAGCGGCCTGGCCTCGCTTTCTGCGGCTTGCTTCCTTGTCAGAGACGCCCAGATGCCCGGAAGCCACGTCCATGTTCTGGAGCGGGATTCTCGCCCCGGCGGCGCTCTGGACGGCGACCAGATAACGAACGTCGGCTATGTCATGCGTGGCGGCCGGGAGATGGACAATCACTTCGAGTGCATGTGGGATCTGTTCCGTTCCATCCCGTCTATCGAAACCGATGGCGTCAGTGTCCTAGATGAATACTATTGGCTGAACAAGAGCGACCCCAACTACTCCCTGTGCCGGGCGACCCAGAATCGGGGCGAAGACGCGCAGACCGGCAATAAGTTCGGCCTGTCGGACAAGGGCAGCATGGAAATCATGAAGCTGTTCATGACTCCGGACGAACAGCTTGCCAATGTGAAAATGACCGAGCTGTTCGATGAAGAGGTTTTCAATACCAACTTCTGGATGTACTGGCGCACCATGTTTGCCTTCAAGGATGACCAGAGTGCTCTGGAGATGAAGCGCTATATGCAGCGCTACATCCACCACATCGGTGGACTTCCGGACTTTACCGCGCTGCGGTTCACAAAGTACAACCAGTATGAGTCTATGGTGCTTCCCATGGTCAAGTATCTGGAAGAACATGGGGTGCAGTTCCACTATGGCATCAAGGTCATGAACGTCCTCTTCGACATCCATGACGGCAAAAAGCTGGCGAAGACCATCGTGCTGGAACGTGAAGGGCAGGCCGAGCATATCGATCTGACCGAGAATGATCTGGTATTTTATACCAACGGCAGCAATGTTGAAAATTCAACTTACGGTAGCCAAACAAAGGCCACGGGCATGGATGGCGAGATTCACGAGGGCGGATCCTTCGATTTGTGGCGAAAAATCGCAGCGCAGGATCCCGCCTTCGGCCGCCCCGATAAGTTCTGCACCGACCCTGAGGACAGCAACTGGGTCAGCGCCACGGTCAATACGCTGGACGAGAGGATCCTGCCCTACATACGGAATATCTGCAAGCGCGACCCTCTGTCCGGCAAGGTGGTCACGGGCGGTATCGTCACAGTCAAGGACTCCAGCTGGCTTCTCAGCTGGACGATCAACCGCCAGCCCCAGTATCGTGATCAACCGAAGGGACAAGTGCTGGTATGGCTATATGGAATGTTCTCCGATCGCCCCGGCGACTTCGTAAAACAGCCCATGCGGGACTGCACCGGCATGGAAATCTGCGAAGAATGGCTCTATCATCTGGGTGTTCCAGAAGGCCAGATTGAAGAGCTGGCAAAAAACAGCGCCAACACCGTCCCCGTGATGATGCCTTTTGCCAGCGCCTATTTCCAGCCGCGTGAATCCGGTGACAGGCCTTCTGTCGTACCGAGCGGCTCTGTTAACTTTGCCTTTATCGGCAATTTTGCAGAAACACCCCGAGATACGGTTTTCACCACGGAGTATTCTATCCGCACCGCCATGGAAGCCGTCTACACCCTTCTGGATGTCGACCGAGGCGTTCCGGAAGTCTGGGGCAGCGTCTACGACATCCGTGATCTGCTGAATGCCACGGTTGCCCTGCGGGATGGGAAGAAGATCACCGACATGGAGCTCGGCCTCAAAAAGAGAATCGCACTGAAAGAGGCTCTGAAGAAGATCGAAGGTACGGAGGTTGAAAAACTTCTGGAAGAACACGAGGTGATCTAGCCGTCGAAGAAACGCACGATAGCCTTTTGGTCTCAGGTTTCAATCAGCGACCATGAAGCGCCATGATGGAAGAGCGATCAGCGATAAAGCTGGTCGCTCTTCCCGTGTCGTCCGTCCTGGCACCAGAGCATCATCGTCCCCAGCTGCGTATGGAGCGCCCCACCGAATGCCCGCGGCACCTATCCGGATAGGTGCCGCGGGTGGGCTACGCTGCAGGCATCGCATTCGATAAGAGCCTATGCGCCTTGCCCCTCGATGTACCGAGCGTGATGGCCGGTGCCGTGGCAGCGCCTAGTCCTCGTACTCCCCGCGATCCCACTTCTCGAGGAACTCATCGAAGAAGTGCGGGTCGGACTGGGCGGATGCGGCATGCTCCACGGCGTCGATCTTCGCCACCAGAGCATCGGACTCGGGCGTGGGCTCATACTCCGCCGCGAGGAAGGCCTCGGCGATGTCGTTGATGAGAAACTCGCCCACGATGCGTCCGCCAAAGCCGCACACATTGGCGTCGAGGTGCCTGCGCGCCCAGACGGCCGTCGTCATATCGCGCACGAGAGCACACCGGACCCCGGGCACCTTGTTGACGGCATTGGTGATGCCGATCCCCGTGCCGCACAGCACGATGCCGGCGTCGGCCTCGCCCGAGGCCACCAGCTCGCCCACTCTCTTGCCATATATGGGATAGTGCGTGCGCGTGTTGTCGTACGTACCGCAGTCTATGACCGTGTGCCCGTGCGCTTTGAGCGAGTCGGAAAGGCGCATCTTGGTATCGGTGACAATATGATCGCAACCTATGGCGATGACCTGTGATTTTGCCATGCTGTCTCCTATCTATCTCGTGAGTCGGTTCGTTTGATGCCGAGGATGGGAGAGCTACGCCATCTTGCCCAGCATATCGACGCGGATCTGATGGCGACCGCCCTCATAGCTGGCGGCAAGAAACTCCCGCACGACGTTGAGGGCAAGCCCCTCCCCCAGAATCTGCGATCCCAAGCAGATCATGCGGGCATTGTTGTGCTGACGAGTCATGTAGGCGGAGCGCTCATCAGAGATCTCGGCGGCGACCATGCCCTTCACCTTGCAGGCTGCCATGAAGCTGCCCGCCCCGTAGGCATCGACGATGATGCCTTGGCTCTCGGGATCGTCTAGGAGCTCGTGGGCGACCACGAGCGCCGCGTCCACGCAGTCCGCCTGCGTTCCCTTGTCAACAACCTCATAGCCATGCGCATCCAGGTGGTGGGCTATGCGCCTTTCGAGGGCCTGTCCCTCGGCATCGGAGGCCAATACAACCTTCATTGCACTTCCTCTCTCGTATGTGGTTTTCTATGCGTCGCGCACGTCCGGGATGCGCTTCGGGATGTCGGTCGAGTGGCTATGCGGTTATGACCTTGGTGTACTGCTTGAGCTCGTGCAGCTGCTCCGCAGTGACGAGACCGTCGGTGATAAGCACATCCACGTTGGCGAGGTCGTAGAAACCGAAGAAGTCGCGGCGGCCCAGCTTGCTCGAGTCGGCAAGGAGGCAGCGCCTGTCGGCGTGATCGAGTGCCAGCTTCTGCAGCGTTCCCTCCGGGGTGTTGGAGGTCGAAACCATGTTCTCGAAGATTCCATTGAGGCCGATGAATGCCGTGCCGATTCCCAGCGTGGAGATGCCCTGCTCGGCGAGGGGGCCCACGAAGGCGCCCGTGCTGGCACGGTAGGCTCCACCGACGACGAAGAGCTCGATGCCCTCGCGGTTGCGCAGGATGTCGATCACGGGCAGGCTGTTGGTGATGACGCGCAGGCGCATGAGCGGAAGTATGCGCGCGAGCATCTCGACGGTAGTTCCCGTCCCCAGAAAGACCGTGCTTCCCTCATCCACATATGCGAGGGCCTCGGCAGCTATCTGCGCTTTCTCGTGCACATGGGCGCTGCCCTTCTCGCTGTGCGTCAGCTCGCGCGGGATGACGACGCCTCTCACGCCCGCCACACTGCGGGCGCCGCCATGCACGCGCACCACGCGCCCCTCGCTGGAGAGCTCGGCGAGATCGCGGCGCACGGTCATCTCCGACACCGAGAGCTTCGCGGCGATCTCCCCCGTGGTGACCGTATTGAGCTCATCTATGAGGCTGCAGATGGCCTCTCGTCTCTCGCCCTTGAGCATCTTCTCTCGCATCTCCTGCTCCCTTTTGCTTGGTTTGAACATTAACGATAGGAACCAAACATTTCAAGCACCATCAAACATGTGTGTATTTGAGATATCGTCTCTGTTCGCACAACGAACAACAATGCGGAAATATACTTCCAAAACAGCAAAATTACAGGTTCATCACTACAATATCACTGTTCGTACGTCCTCGGCGCGCGAACAGCGGCATAGATCGCTCCACGCAAAACTCATATGAGCGAATATGTTCATAACAAACAAAATAGGACAGAAAGAAAGGAGGAGCTCTGCGGAAGATCCCTACCGGGAGGGGTCGACCGTTCTACATAGCACAGGCCATTGAATACAAGCGGAAGGAAAGATATGAACAAGGAAGAGGTTGCAAACATCGGTTTCGAGATCGTGGCATACTCGGGAGACGCGCGCTCAAAGCTTCTTCTCGCGCTCAAGGATGCAAAAACAGGCAACTTGGGAGAGTGCGACAAGCTCATCGCAGAGGCAAAGGAACTCCTGGCCGATGCGCATAGGGTCCAGTTCGACCTCCTGAGCCGCGAGGCCAAGGGCGAGACCGCCGAGCTGGGCTTCATCATGGTCCACGCCCAAGACCACCTCATGACGACGCTGCTCCTTGCCGACATCATCACTACGCTCCTCGACGTCTACCGCTAGGAGAGCGAGCGCACAGAAGCGCTGGCGCCAGCACCAGGTGCAGGATTTCCCCCTATACGTTTGAAGAGAGGATCATTATGGAACGCCTTATCGCGCTCGTCGAAAAGGGCAAACCCTTCTTCGATGCCGTCGCGCGCAACAAGTACCTCAAGGCCATCCGCGACGGCTTCATATCGGTCATGCCGATCATCATCTTCTCGTCGCTGTTCTTGCTTATCGCAGACATTCCCGTGCTCTGGGGCTATGAGTGGCCCCAGGAGATAAAAGCCTTCCTCATGAAGCCGTATAACTACTCCATGGGGATCGTCGGGCTGCTGGTCGCCGCCACCACGGCCAAGCACTTCACCGATGCGCTCAACCGCGACATGCCCAAGACCAACCAGATCAACTCCGTATCCACGATGCTCGCCGCTGTGGTGGGCTTTGCCATCCTCGCCTCCGGCAGCGTTGTGGAGCAACTTGCCGATGGCACGTCGCTCACGGGGCTCGACACATCCTACCTGGGTTCCAAGGGGCTTCTCACCGCCTTCTTGACGGCATTCGCCGTCGGCGGCATCTACAAGTTCCTGATCTCCCACAATGTGACGCTCAAGATGCCCGAACAGGTACCGCCCAACATCTCCCAGACGTTCAAGGACATCATCCCCTTTGCGGCGACGACCATCGTGTTCTGGCTCTTCGATCACTTCTTCCGCCTCGCCTTCGGCTTCTGCTTGGCCGAGGGCGTCATCCGCGTCTTCCAGCCGCTCTTCTCGGCTGCCGACACCTACCCCGGGCTCGCGATCGTCTATGGCGCGATCGGGCTGTTCTGGTTCGTCGGCGTCCATGGCCCGTCGATCGTCGAGCCTGCCATCGGTGCCATCGCCTTCTACAATGTGGCCAACAACCTCGCACTGGTCCAAGCCGGCGAGCATGCCGCCAGCATCATCACGCCCGGCACCCAGTACTTCGTCATCACCATGGGCGGCACCGGTGCGACCCTCGTGATCACGCTGATGATCGCCTTCCTGTCGAAGTCGAAGCAGCTGCGGGCCATCGGGCGCGCCTCTACGGTGCCCGTGCTCTTCGGCGTCAACGAGCCCATCCTCTTCGGCGCGCCGTTCGTGCTCAACCCCATCTTCTTCATCCCCTTCGTCCTCGTCCCGGTCTTCAACGTCTGGATCTTCAAGATCTTCGTGGACGTGCTGGGGATGAACAGCTTCACCTACGTGCTCCCCTGGGTCACGCCGGCACCGCTGGGCATCATCCTCGGCTGCGCCATGCAGCCGCTCGCGGTGATATACGTGCTTGTCGCACTGGTTGTCGACTTCGCGGTCTACTATCCCTTCTTCAGGGTGTACGATCGCCAGCTCGTGGAGCAGGAGCGTGCCGGGGTGGTTGAACCCCAAGAGGCGGAGTCCCACGAGAAGCCCATCGAGGCTGCCGTGCAGCCTGCGGACGAGAGCCCTGCAGCACCCGATGCAGCTCCCGAGAAGGACGCAGCCGCCCCGCAGGGCTCGACACTCGACGGCAAGCGCGTGCTCGTCCTGTGCGCAGGCGGGGGCACATCCGGCCTTCTCGCCAACGCCCTCACCAAGGCGGCCGAGGATCATGGCGTGGGCCTCGAGGCCGTAGCCGGCGCATACGGCGCCCACCTGGATATCATGGGAGATTACGATCTCGTGATCTTGGCTCCGCAGGTCGCCTCCTACCTGCCGGACCTTCAGAAGGATGCGGAGCGCATGGGGGTCGCCACGGCAGCCTGCGGCGGCAAGGAGTACATCGATCTCACGCGTGATGGGGAGAAGTCCCTGCGCTTTGTCACCGAATCCCTCAAGGGAGGCGAGTAGCCATGGCTGCCGAGCATCCGCTATCTGCAAAGGCCTTACCGGTGGACATCCCCCGGGACTTCATCTTCGGTGCCGCCACGGCAGCCTACCAGTGCGAGGGAGAGACCCTCACGCATGGCAAGGGCAAGGTCGCATGGGATGACTATCTAGCCGAGAAAGGGCTCTTCTCCGCCGATCCGGCAAGCGACTTCTACCATCGCTACCCGGAGGATCTGAAGCTCTGCCGCAAGTACGGCATCGACGGCATCCGCATCTCGATCGCTTGGTCGCGCATCTTCCCCAAGGGCACGGGCAAGGTCAATCTCGAGGGAGTGATCTTCTACCATCATCTCTTTGCGGAGTGCAAGGCGCAGGGTGTGGAGCCGTACGTGACGCTGCACCACTTCGACACGCCGGATGCCCTCTACAGCGAGGGAGACTTCCTCAACCGCACAACCATCGACGCCTTCGAGCGTTATGCGCGCTTCTGCTTTGAGGAGTATCCGGAGGTAACCAACTGGTTCACCTTCAACGAAATCTGGGCGGCCGTCTCGAACATGTACATAGAAGGCACCTGGCCGCGCGGCCAGCGCTACCGCCTCGACCTGGCGTTCCAGGCCATGCACAACATGATGGTCGCACATGCGCGGGCAGTCCTTGCCTTCGACGAGCTGGGGCATCGGGGCAAGATCGGCGTGGTGCACGCGCTCTCGACCAAGTACCCCGACGATCCGGCCAACCCCGGTGACGTTGCAGCCGCTGCGGCCGAGGACGTGCTCAACAACCAGTTCCTGCTCGACGCAACCTTTGACGGATCCTATTCGGATGACAGCTTGGCCTGCGCGCACCATCTGGCCGGCATCGCCGGTGGGTCGCTCGTGCTGCCTGAGGAGGATCTCGGCCAGATCAAGGCTGCGGCACCCCTCAACGACTGCTTGGGCATCAACTATTACCAGAGCAACTTCCTGAAGGCGTACGACGGCCCCAACGACCTGCATCACAACGCGACCGGCGAGAAGGGCACCGAGCGCTACGCCCTGGCAGGCGTAGGCGAGCGCGTCAGCCATCCCGAGATCCCGCGCACGGACTGGGATTGGCTCATCTATCCCCAAGGGCTCTACGACCTGATCATGCGCATCAAAGACCAGTGGCCGCACTACGGGGCCATCCTCGTCACCGAAAACGGCATGGGCGCGAAGGACGAGCTCGTCGACGGCGAGGTGCATGATGCGGAGCGCATCGACTACATCCGCCAGCACCTGAGCTGGACCCTCAAAGCCCGGAGCGAGGGTGCCAACGTGCGCGGATACTTCGTGTGGTCGCTTATGGACATGTTCTCATGGACCAACGGCTACAACAAGCGCTATGGCCTCTTCTACGTGGACTTCGACACGCAGGAGCGCATCCCCAAGGATTCGGCTGCATGGTACGCCAAGGCTTCGAAGGAAAGGCGTCTCGACGGATAAGAGAGACCGGCGCTCTGCCTAGGGCTTGAGACCATGCGGACTGCCGCGAACCGTTGGGCAGGAAGCGTCTGCAGACCGTGTGCCTCCGCCCCGCTCGCATTATCCGCGAGCGGGGCGGATCGCACCGGAATCGTCAAACATGTGCGTTCATGAATTCCGAGAAACTCAAGGGCACCATCGCTAACTCCTGGCCGCGTCTCCTAAACTCGGTCACCACGTCCTTGGACGGCAGCCGCGCAGTGCTACCTGTCACGTGCACATCGACGTCGGGCATGGAAACGAGGCCTATAATGACGCGCTATCCCTCGTCCGAGCTCCCCGAAAGGCCTGGTGCGTCCAAGCATGGCCATCGGGGTTGTTCTCCGCCTTCGATCATCTTGGAGCTGCCGCTCTCAACCCTCTCCTTGGATCCCAGTTGGTAGATGAGCATGTTGAGCTGCACGAGCTCGTCAGCTCCCAAGACCATGTCACTCATCTCCCAGGAGGTTGCCGGTCGCGCTCCATGAGTAGCCGCCAGCATCAAGGGCTTCTCGCGCCCACTCGATCGTGAGCTCGGCGCCATCGAGCGGCCGGGTGATCTGGTCCGCCGACCAGATCACCCGCACGTCGAGTGCGTCGTTCATCCTCACTGCACGAGCGTTGAAGTCCTCCTCGGAGAGCTGGCTCTCGGGAGAGATGAAGACCCACAGATGGCCCGAGACGAATACCCCCGCCTCCTCGAGGGTGGCGTCCGGTGGGATCTCGCGCTCCACGCCTTGCGGGTCGGCGCCCACGTTCGGGTACTGCTTGTCGAGCATCTCGGCCTCCATCACCCACGACCCCTCTGGCAGGTCGCCGAAGGCATCCTGGGCTGCCGCCGTGAGCCTTCGCTCGTACTCCTCGTGGAGCCTCAGGTAGAGGTAGTTGTCCGCCCAGCGGGGGTCATCCGTGTAGAGAACCGACGCGACGCAGGTCTCCCCGGCGTACTCGCCTGTCTCGACGGCGCAGGTCACGGTATGGGGATCGCGCATCAGACCGGTGGAGAGCCTCACCTCGGTGGCACGGAACGTCTCGCCGTAGCGCGCCGAGAGGTGGTCCTCGGCGAGCTCGGCATAGCGGACGTTCCTCTTCGACCGCGTCGAGGGCCACTCTCCCTCTCGCATCGAGGCGAGTACGTCCTCCGGGGCGCCCAAGCTCTGCGCCACCTCGATGTCGCGCTCCGTGACCTTGTCGTCCATGTCAACAACCTCCTGCGCAGTCCCGCCGTCGTTCGTCGTCGACTGCGTGGCGCAGTTCGGCATGGCAGCCAGGGAGAGGGCGAGCAGGCCAGCCATTAGAGCCTTGGAAGCCCTTATCATCACGAGCCACCTCCCCTACCCGATCCGTCAGAATACGCGGTGCCGATCTTGGCGAGCATTGACCTTATCTGGTGCGATGATACTTCCATCGGGTACTGCACGGCTTTCATTGCCATTATACGATGCGGCAGATCTCACGCACGCTTTGAGGCCCACGTGCGACGACGTCCGGGAGATCGGCCTCGTCGTCGCCCGCCCTCCTCATAGCCGAGGGTAAAGTCGAGTTTGTTGAAGGACCCGTACTCTGCCTCGCCGGATCGCACGACGATGAATGACTTGCCCGCTTGGCGCGCTCCGTTGATGGGCAGGCATTCGCGTCCATGGTTCTCTTTCCAAGCGCGCGCAGCTAGTCATTTCTCGCCTGAGCATACGGCTCTCCCGTGTTTCGATGCAGCTTTTCAAGACATGGGGTGAACGTACCGTCTGCGTCACCTCGCGCTTGTTGGAGACGAGGGGCTTCTCGCACACCACGTTCTTGTCGGCATCGAACACGACCGTGGCCACGTCGTAGTCCAAGGAGTTGGACACGGCGATAAGGTTGCCAAAGGCGGCCCTCATTCCGGTAGCCTATATCGCCCAGACGGGCATGGCTTGCACGCGATCGGCGAGCATATACGGAGTGTCTGTCTGGCAGATGACGCATCCGAACCCCGCTTCGTAATCCTTGAAGGATTCGAGCACTTCGAAATTCCTTATCGCCTCGACACGAACATTCGCCCCCGCCTTGATTTCGATGGGGTGCAGGGTCCTCCCATCTTGGATTACCAGATCGATTTCCCTCTTCTGCGCATCGCGGTAAAAGCAGACGTTGCGTGGGTCGCGGCCCGCGTTCATATAGCTCTTGAGGACTTCCGAGACGACAAAGGTCTCGAACATATGGCCCGCCATTGCGCCACGCCTCAGCTGATCGGATGTATTCCAGCCCGTGAGATGGCATGCCAGTCCCGTATCCATGAAGTACAGCTTCGGGGTCTTCGCCAAACGCTTGGCGGTATTGGCCCAAAAAGGCTGCAGGATGCGGACAACGCCGCTTGCCTCAAGGACCGATATCCAGCCCTGGATGGTCTTCACGTCGACATCCACATCGTTTGCCATGTCGCTGGCATTGACCAGCTGCCCCGTGCGGGCAGCAGCTGCTATCATGAAATTGTAGAACTTGCGCTGGTTCTTCAGGTTGATTATCTGCCGCACGTCGCGTTCCAGATAGGTCTGGATATAGCTGCTGTAAAAGGAGTACCGATCAACTTCTGTATCTTGAAGTCGCGGCATGGAACCTCGCTGGATATGGGACCACAGGTCGAATCCCTCAGGTGCCTTCGGTGCCTCCCTGCGTCGCAGCTGGCGGGGAACGAAGGGAACGCCCTTCGCATTGCCTGCAATCTCCCTCAGGGAAAGCGACCCCAGTTCGAGTATGCCGACGCGGCCGGCCAGCGACTCGCTCACGCCCTGCATGAGGTTGTAGGTCTGCGACCCGGTCAGCACAACGGAGCCGTACGCATCTTCGGCGTCGACCACCAATTTCACTTGCCGGAAAAGGTTCGGGGCAAGCTGGATCTCGTCGATGATGATGGGCGTCGACGAAGAATTGAGGAATGTGCCCGGGTCGTCGATCGCGTTACCAAGCTCGTTGATATCGTCGAGCGTGACGTAATCGTATTCGCTTCCCAGGACATGTTTGAGCATCGTGGTTTTTCCGGTCTGTCTTGCACCCGTAACGAGCACGCACTTGAACTGAGCCAGACAAGCGTGCAGGATCTTCTCGATTTCGCGGTCGATATACATGGGAATGCCCCCCGTCTCTATAGGACGCATTTTATCACGCCAGTTCATAATTTGTAAATTATGGATTTATATTCCAAATAATATAATCACACTCAGAGACGCAAGGGAGTTGGAATAACTTTTCATAGTTGCTCAAGTCAGAGCACTGGTGTTTCGATGCAGTTCGAAAGGGACACCGCTTATGAAAAATCGTGTCCGACTCCGACACGAGGGGAAGCGCCTTGGAAAACGTTGACCGCAAACCGCATCGTAACCTTCTCAATGACGTGACGCTCGACGCGACACGCCAACCAACATGGAGAGCTGCTCCTGCGTCATGTTCCTCTGCTGGTGCAGATGCAGTAGGTTGTCCCTGAATCTCACGCGAACCCCTTCCCCGCGGCGCCCCCGTGCGCATCGATGCCTTCGATGCACATCATGTGCCCGCAGAATGGGATACAACCATTCCATCGATGCGGCGCGCTATGCCGTGACGGACGGCATTTTGCGAGCTTAGACGATGGTTCCGCTGGTCATTCCCGTTGCTCTCACCATCCTTGTCGCTCTTGCCCCCGCGGAGCCCGTGCGGCCCTCGGCATGCGGGCTGGCGACGTCTATCTTTCCCGCCCCCATCGAACACCGGTCCTTCTGCCGCGAGACCGATGCGGAACCCGTCACCCAACCGTCATGACAAGCTCCATCTCGTCCTCGTCCTCGTTCCCGGTTGCTGAGAAGCCCCTGCTCTCGTACAGCTTCCTTGCAGCGGGATTGCGTTTGTTGCAGGTCAGGGCGACTCTGCCCGAATCGCCGAGCGGTTTCGACCTGATGTATTCGATGACTCGGTCCAAAGCCTCGCCACCGTAGCCGCGCCCCTGCATCGACTCGTCGACCATCATATGCCAGATGTCATACTCGGGAACGTCATGGTCGTAGATCACCATTACGTATCCGACCATCTTCCCCGCCGCGTAGATGCCGAACGGCTGGCACTGGTCCCTGTAGACGTACGCCTGCGCGAGGCTCCGCACGGGGTGCGAGACGTAATCCTCCTGTCCCGGCGCAAGCCTGAGGTTGAATGCGTCGATGAAATTATCCTCTGTTATCGCCCTGAGCTCTACCACAGATCCCTCCGCAAATCCCGTCCTGCCGCCTCGGCAAGATTCTATATCACGGGCGGATCCTCCATCTGGCCTTATTGGCAGGACTTGCGGGGGTGTTCGCGTGGGCGCGAACGGGCTGGATGAGTATTGGATCCCGGAGCATGTGGGGGTCTGTCTGCGCAGGATCGGGTTCATCCTCCCGCCGGATACGCGGCCGGGGTGACTGGATGAGGGCGCGTGCGAAGCGCGCAGGCGGTCCATCCGCCCGGCTATGCGCGCTTGCAAGGAGCGTGATCCTCTTCTCCCCAATGAGGGGGGGCTGCGGTGTGAGGGAACCAGAAGGTTTATATTCGCCAAATAACGCCCTTAAGGAGAATATCCGTCGGCGCGAGATCGGCCTGGGGGGTGCCATCGTTGACATCGCTAGGGCTGTCATGTGCATGTCGATTCTCAGACGAGAGGATCCCGGACGAAGGCGCCATAACTGTTCAGTTCGACAGCTCAATCATTCAGGACGCTGTAACGGAGAAGGCCCAGGACACGCAGGAGGTGGGCATCACTCTCGACCCCTATGAGTACCGCGTGAGGTGGATGGGAGAAGACGAGGCGACGGCGCGTGCATCGGAAATCGGTGTCGGCACTGTCAACGTCAAGAGCGAGTTGGGCTCGCATGAGGGGGGTATAGGCTACTCCGCCTCCAGCTGGATCCTCTCGTCACCACGCACGAGCACGACGCTGTAGCCGCATGCCTGGGCAATCTGGACGAGGGTGTCGGTGCGCGGGTAGCTCCCGCGGCTGATGAGGGCGGACAGGTACAGCCTGGACTTACCGAGCGCCTGGGAGACGCTCACGACTCCGTCGCCGCTCTCCTCGCACATGTGCTTGACGGCCTCGGTGATCTTCATGGTAAACTCGCTCTCTATCCGCTGGTTGTCCGGCTCAAGTCTATCCTACCTGGAACAGATTAGCAATATGTAATCTCTATGGATGGCAGATTATCAGTTGCTAATCCCTACCGATTGGAGGACCCCATGACCACCACCACGACAGCCACCACCTGGAAGCTCCCCGATCTGGACACGGTCTACCGCCTGGAGGACCACGAGCCGATAACCTTGGGCCAGATGCTCGACGGCGTGGACCCCGATCTCATCCCGACCGACTAGACCATGCTCGAGGACCTGCTCTGGGCCTTCGGGGCCTGGGAGGACCTGGAGAGCATGAACGCGGCCGCAGGCTCGCGTGCACACCGCGACGCCTGACGGGTTCGTGGGGTTCCGCCTGGTGAAGTAAGCGGCCACAGCCACCGGCACAACGGCATACGAGCGATCTTCGGGGGCGGCCTTCGGGTCGCCCTCTGCCATGTGGCTGCGCTGGGTGTCTGCCGCCGGGCCGTGCGCACAGGCCGCGCAAGCGCAGCGTCATCGTTGTTGGGCCGCGCCATGGGGCTGGAGTGCCGTGGGGCGCAGGTCGGCGGCAGACTAAACTCAACGGCGTGACGCTTGCTGGTGCGGTCACGGTCTCAGCAACGGAACGGTCGCAGGTTCGTCGGTTGGAAAACCGTTGCAGTCATCTCGGTATATGCTCTTCTTAGTTTTGGGCCCGCAATGTCAAGCCGGGCGTTCGTTCACGTGAGCGACCTGCACCCTTCCGCGCTTATCAAGCGTCCTTCCCCTCGAGATGACCTTGCGGGTGGTAGAATTTATAGGTTGTACTGACAAGAAGCTCAGACTCGATTGGAAAGGTGACTGCACGTGAGGGACGATCTCGCAACTCTATACCAACGTGCACTGCCTTCATTCAGGTCGGGCGTTTTCTTCAATACGTATGCATATCCCACGAAGATAGCACCGGAATCTATTGCGGTCTACATCGCGACTCATACTGACCCTGGCGATACGATTCTCGACTCTTTTTCCGGAAGCGGAGCAACCGGCCTTGCTGCACAAATGTGCGAGAATCCTACGCCGGCAATGCTTAGCATTGCAGAGAAGCTGGGGGCTGCACCGGTTTGGGGTCCAAGAAATGCTGTGTTATATGACATCAGCACCTACGGCACCTTTGCGGCCAGAGTGATGACCAACCCGCCCATTGCCTCCGATTTTGCTGAGGCTGCAGAGGCACTGATTCATGGCGTTGAAGAGAACTACGGCCATTTATACGAGACTGTCGATGAGCACGGAAAACAATCCACGCTTCGACATGTTGTCTGGTCGAGCGTACTCACTTGTAAGAGCTGCAGAAAAGAGTTCACCTTCTACGACGGCATGGTCGGATGGGATCCGCTCACTATAAAGTCGGTAGGAGCCTGCCCGCACTGCGGAGCTTCGGCGACCACTTCAGATAACGAGTTCTCTACTGAAGTTTATTACGATCAGCTTTTGCAGAAAAATGTGACGCGAAGGCGGCGTGTTCCTGTATTGCTTTACGGCGAAACCGACGGTAACAATTGGCGTCGAGCTGCAAATAGCATAGACGTGCAAACCGTGGCGCGAATCGAAGAACTAGACTTCCTCCCAGGCACAGCGCCCCGAGCAATCAAATGGGGAGAGCTGCATAGAAGCGGATATCACTGCGGCATAACGCACTTGCACCACTTCTACACCAAGCGAAACTACCTAGTTACCGATGCCCTTTGGCGTGCGACCGAAGCATACGAACCAGCCATGCGCGACGCTCTGAGGTTGCTAATTCTCAGCTACAACGCCTCGCATTCGACAATCATGACAAGAGTGGTCGCAAAGCACGATTCGAGAGATCTCGTTTTGACTGGGGCTCAAAGTGGAGTGCTCTACGTTAGCAATCTGCCTGTCGAGAAGAACATCCTGAAGGGGCTCACTCGCAAAATTAAGCCTTTTGTCAGGGCTTTCTCCTATATCAACGGCTGCTCTGGCCACGTAGAAGTGCGCAACCAGAGCAGTGACAAATTGATAGAACCCGACGATTCCATCTCATACGTTTTCACAGACCCACCATTTGGCGATTTCATACCCTATGCCGAGGTCAATCAGATAAACGAGCTGTGGCTAGATGCGACAACTGATAGGACTTGCGAGGCGATCATAAGCCCCTCGCAAAACAAAGATGCCGGCGATTACGGAGCACGCATATGCGCCTCGCTTCGTGAGGCCAAACGTGTACTTACGGACAACGGCCTGATGACGCTCGTCTTTCATTCCTCTAAAGCTGGCGTATGGCAGGCGCTTTCAAAGGCAATGGACGACGCGGGGTTCTCCGTGGAAACGACATCTCATCTCGCAAAAGCACAGGAGAGCTTCAAGCAGGTCGTCTCTGCAGGCGGCGTCAAGAACGACTCCCTCATTCTGCTGAGCGCAAATGATTGCATAGATGACCGCAAGGTCGAAGAGGGCGCTTCCTACGACCTGCTTGCAGGGCATGAGGGCGCACGCGATGCTTACGCCGCCTACGTGAATCATTGTCTTGAGAACGGCTTAAGGGTAGAGCTAGATGCACGGGACGTATATGCGCAGTTTGCAGCACGTGGGGTACGGACATGAGCAACAAGTCAATCGGGCAATTCTTTTCTGGTCCCCTAGTGTCCGACCTTCTTGTTAGCGCCGCTGACATCCAAAGCAGCGAGAGCATAAATGCGATTGACCCCATGGTTGGCAAGGCTGACATGCTTGAAGCTTTGCGGAGAGCCGGCGCAAAACCAGAGAACCTATTTGGAATTGATATTGACGGTTCGGCTATTGCCGGTGCCACAACGGCAATACCCGGACACAACCTACTTGCGACTGATGCATTCAGCAGCGAGGCTACGGATGTTTACCGAGCACGCGAATGGGATCTTGTCATTACCAACCCACCATACGTCCGATATCAAAAGCTGAGTGCGATGTACGGTGACGACCCTGTTGACACTGTGAGGGGGCTTCTCGGAAAGGTCATCGATGCCCTTGACGATAACGGCGCCAAGAGGCATTACCTCAATGCGGCAAGATCCTATTCGGGCCTTGCGGACCTGGCTGTACCCTGCTGGATACTCTGCGCATATCTCGTCAAGCCAGGCGGCAAGTTGGCGATGGTACTTCCCGACTCTTGGCTTAAGAGAGAGTATTCTGCCGCCATACACGAGATTCTTGCGGCAAACTTCACTGTGGAACGGGTAATCATCGACGAGAGTCGGTCATGGTTCGCGGACGCGCAAGTCAAAACAAGCCTACTCGTAGCCACTAAGAATCAGCACTGGGCTACGCAGATGACACAGAAAGACGTCCGTCACGTTGGTCTGACCAAACATGCAGCTAATTCCGAATCCCTTGTGGGCAATCTTTCCTACAGCGGTACGATCGGAACTGATGCTTTCAAGAGCGTTTGCGTCAACGAGGCTCAGTTCGCAGATGAAAGCGTCTGGGTCAGAGACGAGCCCTTGTACGCATGGGACATACGGATGGAAGGCGTACAAGAACATGCGAATAGCGGCGCAACACTACGAGATTGGCATATCAGCGTAGGACAAGGTCTCCGTACCGGCGCCAACGGATTCTTCTATTTCTCATTGAGCGAAAACGGCCGTGCGAGCAATGCGATTTGGAGCGAGATTGTAGGCAACGAACCAGTCGATCCAAACGAATTACCGCTAATTCCGGCCCTACGCTACCAAGATGAAATCACAGGAGGATGCCTCATCGACAACCGAAGGCCCGCCCATCTCCTTCTCCGCATCATAGAGCCTATCAATTTTGACGATGCGGTTGAGAACGGTGGAGCTTACAACGCACTCGCAAGGTATATTGCCTACTGCGAGACCCATGACGTTGTACAGAACGGGCGAAAGCAGCGCATACCGCAACTGTCAGCGGTAAGGACGAATGGGCCGACAAGCGAAACATGTGAAAGCGATCGATATTGGTACATGTTGCCCGAGCTTAAAGACCGACACATGCCCGACCTCGTAATACCTCGGATTAACGGAGGGCCGGTGCGAGCGTACCTATTGCCAGAAGGACAGGGCGGCGTCGTAGATGCAAATTTCTCTACCCTATGGGTTGATTCGAGAGATAGAGCTGACGCCTATGCCGCCTTGGCTTTGCTGAACTCGACCTACGTTAGGCTGGGTCTTGAGACGACATGCAATGTGCTCGGTGGCGGCGCACTCAAGTGTGAGGCCGTATCCATACGTAAGATGGCGCTGCCCGCACCAAGCTCAGAGCTCAGGAAGCGATTGAGTGACCTAGGCATGCAGATAGCAAAGTCGAATAGGCCAAGCGATACAGATAAGGCGCAGGACGAAATCGACCTTGCAATCGCCCAAGCAATGATGTCAGCGGAAAACGTGAGCGACACCATTACAAAGTGGAGAGACGAGCTCGATCTGAGATTGAAGATTAGGAGAGAGTGACAGCCATGCTCAGCGACGACTATGAGCTTCGAGCGGAGCTCGACTACGATGCAGCAAGGGATTTTTTCGTCCAGGCCAGCCAGGATATAACGGACAGTTCCAAGGAAGATCCCCTTCGATACCTATTCTGCACACGACTGCCAATCATGTTTCCGAGCAAGCCGTGGTGGATTGACGAACATGCGAGAAAAGCCGAGGCGAACGAGACTTACAGCGTCGATAACACCAGAAAGAGCGGTTTTGCTGACGCGCTTATCGGCTACACGGCGGTGGAGTACGAGAAGAACCTCACTCGACAGGCCATCTTCGACCATGGATACGAACAGGCAGAAGACTATTGTGCCGGCCTCCTAAACAAAAACGTTGACCAGGAGAACATAGTCGGAGTTCTTTCTGACACGGTCCACTGGTACGCGTACAAGGTGACGATCGAATATGACGGGCGCCCCATGGCGGACAACGGCCTCTGGGGACGTGATGACCTCGAGCTTGAAGAAATTGACCGCCTGGACATGACGGACACCTCCGACGAAAACCTCAGGAGGTTTGAGTTATTCATCAACAGATACTACGGACGAATCGGCTCAAAGAAGCTGACGCCCAAGGCACTCGTCTCCGATTTCGGCCTCAACTGCGGCAGCACAAAGATGAGGACCGACGCAATTAGAGAACTCGTGCTAAAAGCATGCGACAATAACCCCGGCTACGCCAAGCTTGTAGAAGGACTATGGACCAGCTTCGTGGAAGGCGTTACTGGAGCAGGAAGCGGATTTGTCAAGGACTACTCGCACGAGCTATACATCATTACCCTTGCAAAGCTCATCGCTGCAAACATCCTTGAGTCGAGTGCGCCCGAGAGGGACGCTAACCAGATTCGCGACATACTTGACGGCAGCTTCTTCGTAAGCATGGGAATAGACAACCTTGTCGAGTACGACTATTTCGGATGGCTGAACACCGACCCTTATGTGGATGACCTGGTGGAACGCGCAACCGAAATCCAGAGAGACCTTATGGTCTACGACTTCGCTAACGTCGCCACAACCGACCTCTTCGGCAGGCTCATTTCGCAAATGGCTGGCGTGGACAAGAAGATACTCCTAGGCCAAGCTCCTACCCCTCAGCCAATCGCCTCAAAGATGGTCGCGCAAGTGCTTGACAATCTTGGAGACAGAAGGCCCCACCTTGTCGACATGTGTTGCGGATCAGGCATTTTCGTGGTGGAGACGCTTTCACAGCTCATCGACTCTATCGGAAAGCCGGAAGTGATAACCCAGGACCAGTTTACGCTATTAGCGGAATCCATCTATGGATTCGACGTCGACCCGCTGGCAGTCCTTCTATCGAAGGTCAACTGGGTTCTAGTAATGAAACCCTACATCCATTACTTCATCGGGGCTGTACATATCCCCGTCTATCACGCCGACTCGCTCTTCACCAGAACTCCCGTAAGCGTACACGACCCCGCTGGGCGTAACGAGCTTGAGGCAAGACTTTACGACAGGACCGTTGTCATCCCGCAATTCCTAATCAGCAGGCCGTATCGGCAGCTATTTGACGAAATGATGGTCAAGGCTGATAGCATAGCCGCCGATTGCTCGGACAACGGCCATGCAGTTGACGATGAATACGTTAGCTTATCTTTTTCGAACCTCGCGAAAAGGGCTGCCGTAACGCTTGGCGAACGGGAAGCCGCCGATGCCACGAGAACCTATGGCGACCTTATTCAAGTACTCAGCGACCTTCGGGGCCGAGACAGGAACGGCATTTGGCCCTTCGTCTTAAGCAACTCCTTCAAGCCCGCCTTTGCGTCAGGGCAGTTCAACGGAATAGTGTCGAATCCGCCATGGCTAGCTCTGAGCAGGCTGCGTGGCAACCCGTATCATGACGCGCTTGCGCGCCTCGCAAACGCGCACGGCATCATGCCGCGCGGAAGTGCTTTCCTACATGTCGAACTCGCTACGATTTTCTTTGTCGCCTCGATACAGCGATATGTTACCGAAGGCGGAATCATTGCGTGCATCATGCCTCATAGCATGCTGAACGGAAGACATGAAGAGCCATTCAGGACCGGCGAGTATTTGAAGGCCCCCATTCCGACCGGCTTCAAGCTGACCGGAATTTGGGAGCTGCCCAAGGAGGCTTTCAACAACCGGGCTGCAGTGCTTTTCGGCGTAAAAGAGCCTTCCACCCATGTCGCAGAAGAGGTACAAGGCTGCGTCCTCGACGCCGATCTACAAGAGACCCCCGTCACTTTCAAGCTCATCACAAATGGAAGGGCAACAGCCTATTCCTACAGAGCGCAGAATGTCGAGCAGACACTCGATTCGATAACGTTTAATCAGGGTTTTGACGGGATGCCGCGCACTGCCGTCATATTCAAGTGTAATAGACAGCCTAACGATCTCTGGACCGTTAGCTCAATACCCACTTCTGGCGATGCCTTATCATTTGCCGTTAAGGATGGCAAGAAGTGCAAGACATTCAGCGTGGGCACTGCGACCAACATCGATGGATCCTTGCTCTACGATATGATTACGTCCAACCAGGTCATGCCTTTCGCGCCGGTATATCCTCTTAAAGCTTTCATGCCCGTAAAGCACGCCCCGGGGCAGGGTGCGGTAGAACTGAGCGATCGTGAGCTCACCTTGCTTGGAAGAAGCAATAAGGTGCTTGCCGACAAAATTAGGCATTGCTCTGAGGGCGGCACGGAGTTCTATGCCGAAAAGGGTGGCTACCTCGCCTATATCGACACAAGGAGCAAGTTGTCTCACACCCTTCAGGACACCTCAACTTGGCGCATTCTCTACGGCGCTGGCGGCAGCAACATAAGCGCAGCCGCTATCAACTGCAACGAGTTGAGCCGGCCGCACAAACTTGCGATAGATCAAACGCTCTATTGGCGCGGTGCTGCCAGCGAGGACGAAGCGCTGTACTACGTGGGACTTTTAAACAGCGATGCCATAAACGACGCCATTAAGGAGTTCCAGCCCGAAGGAAACTTCGGGAAGAGGCATATACACACGTTGCCTCTCAGTCTGATAAGCGAATTTGACCCTACAGACGAAAGGCACCTGAAAGTCGTAGAGGCAACCAGAATACTGCAAGCAAAACTGGCAGATGACTGTGCGTCCGATACTCGGCTCGCCGCTCTACTTGACCCGTCAAGAGGCACGTTGAGTAGACGTCGAAAAGTTTTCCAGCAGCACTATAAAGCTCTGCCGGAGTTCGATGAGCTTAACAGGGCGTGTATTGATACTATTTAGTGTGCACGTGAACACGATTAAGGCTCAAATGGCACGAGCATGCTGCTCAATGCGGGCGCTAAGGAGGGGTATTGGAATTTAGCTGGGAGATCAAGATCAAAGGCTTCGGACCGTTTGCCACGCAGGCTGGCGGCTTGATGTCACTTAACAACTCACGTGTCGCCATCTACTCTGGAAACGGCCAGGGCAAGACCTGCATCAGCCGACTATTCCGCACAGCAGATGCAGACGCGCAGCCCTTGACGGACAGCGTGATTAACCGCACCGGCAGCAACGGGACATTTGACTTCCGTGTAGCAGACGGAAGCTCGCAGTCAAAGGAGCTGCATGTGACTATGGCCCATGGCGGCTCCGCAGCTGTCGCAAACAGCACCGGCTATATATTTCACGTGTTCAATAGCGACTACATCAGAGACAACCTCAGCACTCGCCACTTTTCCCCGAGCGGTGACGGCTTCACCGGTTACATCATCGGCAAGGAGAACATCGACGTTTCCGACAAGAAGGACCAGCTAGCGGAATTGAACAGGCGCAGGCAAGAGAAATTCGACGCCATCGAAAAGGCTGTGCAAACGGCACGCAGAACGCTTTCGGACCTTGGGCTATCAAGACTCAGGGGTTACACCGATCTCACCACGCAGAACATACTGGCTATGGCGCAATGCGAGTCGGATTACGAAAGCAAGCTCAGAGAGTTCGAGGCCCTGCACGGGCTACCAGAGCCCATACCAACCCTGGCCGGTCTCAGGTTCGATGCGGGGCAAGTCGACCTTGAGAGCATACGTGCATTGCTTCCGAATCGCTACACTCGAGACAGTTTCGCTGACGAGTTTCTGGCAGAGGTGCAACCAAAGAGGGATTTCATCAGCCGTGGCCTGCAGCTAACCAAAGACGGCAAATGCCCCTACTGCGGCAGGCCCTACGACAACGACAGCGACGTGAAGGCGCTTATCCTCAACTACGAGGAATACATACGCGGCGCAGAGGCTAAAGCCATCGCCGAAATAGAGGGACACATCCGCGCGTTGAGCTCGCTGTATACCTCATTCGAGCAGTTCATCCTTACTTACCAGGCGAAGAAGACCCAGTATGATGCCCTGAAACCCGCCTTTGCCAGCATCAGCCAGACAGAGTTTCCCGACATTGTGGGCTCAACCGACATGAAAGAGGCAATCGATGACGTCGTCGAGTCTTTGACGAGCAAGATGGAAGACATCTCGATTGCCTATGATGCCGATCCAGCGACGAAACTTCTTGGACTCTTAGACGACATTGGCACCGCTATCACCACCGCCGATAACTACCTCGCCCAATTCGATAGACTTGCCGCCGACGCCTCAAAGACGCTCACTAACGTCAAACGGGACCTGTGCGCCGAAATGGCCCGCAAGGTCAGAGCCGAGTGCGATGCCGTGATAGCAGAGAGCGAAGCAATTGCACAAGATTACAAGCAGCTCGATGCCGAGATAAAGGCAGATGAGGTCAAGGGCCGCAGGCCAAAGCGAGCTGCAATCGCGCAAATGCTTGCGAATATGATTCACGCGGTCTTCGGAGACAGGTACGTCTTCGACCCTGAGCAGTTCACAATTTCGCTTGGCGATTCCTTGCTCGGTGACGATGCCGAGAATGTAATGAGCGACGGCGAGAAGTCGGCACTTGCCTTCTGCCATTACGTCGCGTCCACATGGAATCTACTCGGAAGTGATGATGACGCCGACAATCTGTTCTTCATCATCGACGACCCGATCTCAAGCCTTGACTATCACTACGTCTACAGTGTGCTGCAGATTATCAGGGACCTTAACGTGGCCTTTGACCTCAACCGCGTGCGATTCCTACTTATGACGCACAACAGCGCGTTCTTCAACATGCTTGCCAGGAACGGCGTTGCGAAGGAATGCTTCGTCTTCCACGACGGTACCTTTGAGGTGTGCAAAAGCCACTACATAACCCCCTACAACGAGCACCTTAAGGACCTTTACAAGGTCGCACTCGGCGAATCCACCCCAATGCACACGACTGGCAACTCCATACGGCAGGTCATAGAATCACTCTGGCGATTCGACAATCCCGCCTCGAAGGATTTGCTCGAATACCTCAATACACCCGAATGCTCTGTACTCAAAGATTGCGAGTACATCTATTCTGTCTGCCAAGACCAATCGCACGGAGCTTCGCTGTTCGACAGAGATCAGGCACCAGATGATGAGGCGATAAGAAGGGCCTGTTGGTCAGTTCTCACCCATGTCCACGAGAGGTATCCAGGCCAACTTATCGCGTCTTCGATTGACTTTGCCTTGTTGAGCCAAGGAGAAGACAGCTACAAAGGCTAGAGCAAGCTCGACTTTGTGACGCATTGGGATGATGCCCGTACCGGTAACAGGTGCGGGCATTGTTCGTCTCTGCCCGCCCCATGAGACGAAACAAAAGGTGCTACAGCATGAACGGCAAGACCAATGGCAGCCAGGGAACCACGCAGGGTGCGGAGAACCGGGCGTAAGAACAGCAACAGGAAGGCGCGCAGGCCTAGGGTGAGTCCGACCGGATCGACTTCAAGCTGCAGCTCGCGAACGTGTGCGACGTGAAGGCGGCATGCGCGATTCTCGCGGATCACGACAACGACATCGACAAGCCGAAAGAAGCCGGGCCGTTGATCTTCGAAGACGACGACATCAAGAAGGAGGGCTAAGCCATATCTAGCAGCATCGCATACGCAAAGAACTACGTGACCGTAATGGACGAGGTCTATCAGCGTGCCGGGGTGAACAACATCCTGAACTCCGGGCGCCGCATGGTGCGTGCCGACCACAACGCAAAGGAGGTCCTCATCCCGAAAACCTCTGTGACGGATCTGGGTGACCACACGCGCAGCGTGGACTACAAGACTAGCACCGTCACCTACGAGTTCAAGAGCAAGACCCTCAACTACGACCAGGACATCCGCCCGTTCGTCGATATCATGGACATCGAAGAGGCAGAGCCGAGCTACAGCGCACACAGATCGCACCCGAGGCTGACGCCACCGACATCCTGGAGAGCCTGCGCGAGGTCACGGGCGTCATGGACGAGGCAGATGACCACGGGTAGCCGCATCTCTTCATGTAAGTACACGGGACTCGGTGGAGTCCCAACAATCCCGTCAGCCCTTGGAATACCAAACCATGTGGAGCCCTCAAATTCAAGCCAGAATGGATATGCTCGGTTAATCCCGAGCATATCTGGACGGCCACGACTACTTCTAGGATTAACGCTGGCAGGGGTTGCCCATACTGCGAGAAAGGCTGATAAACGCCATCGCCTTTCCACCATGCGATGACATCAGCTACTGCCTTCCGAGGGACGAAGGCAAAACTTGGGAGGCAGCTCTTTTATGGAGCGATCATCATCGCGTGCAACACGGGAGCCGTAACTCTGATTGGGGTGATCCTTTCCAACGCTCAGAGATGAATACCGCCTCATAGGGGAAATCTTCAGGCAACGCATATTCGCATTGCGCGATGTGCCTGATCCGATAGTCCGTGCGGTGCTCCCCATCTGTCCATATCGGGACGCGATCTCTGCTAATCCCCAACGATCCAGATGCCCGATCTGGCGCTTCCTTTCCTCGAGAGAGCGCCTTCCTCCTTCAGCTCGGCGACTATGCGCTCGGCGCTTCTCTTCGAACACCCGAGGATGTCCGCGAGCCGGGCAACGTTTCCGTCGCCGTGCTCCCTGAAGAATTCGAGCGCTTTGGCTCGAGTCAGCTCCTTCTCGCTTACGGGGCTGGCGAACGGCATGATCGAATCGCGTATCGCCTCCAACATGAACTTGACGAACAGTTCGCTGGATCCCGTTGCATCCGAATCCGCGAGCGCCTTGTAGTAGTCTGCCTGTCGTTGCCTGATGGCGCTCTCGATGGGCAGCCATGCGAGCACGGGTCTCCACTTTGACAAAAGCAGCGTGTGCCACAGCCGCCCCGTCCTCCCATTGCCGTCGGAGAAGGGATGGCGGAACTCGAACTCGAAATGGAAGATGCACGAGGCAAGAAGGGGGTGAACGCTCGTTCCTCCGAGCCAGCCGAAGATGTCTGCCATCACCTCGGGGACGTATGCTGCGGGAGTGCCCGCGTGGATGAGGACGCCCCTATCGAACACGCCGACGTTTCCGCTACGGAAACGTCCGGCTTCGGGGATCAGACCCTCCATCATCGCGCGATGGGCTCTTAACAGGTCGTCTATGGAGTAGGGGTCCAGCTCGGGGATGAGGTCGTAGGCGCGCTTGGCGTTCTCCACCTCCAAGATGTCGTGGCTGTCGCCGAGAACGCGCTTTCCGTCCAAGATGGCGGTCACGGTCTCCTCGTCGAGCTTATTGCCCTCGATCATGAGGGAGGAGTGAATCGTCTTTATCCTGAGCTCTCGATGCAGTGTGGGGCTCTTTGCCAACGGCGCCTGCGGGGAGAGCATGCCCACGAGTTCTGCGATCTCCATGCAAAGCGAATCTATCGTGTCGTTGCGTTGGAACGGAGGTTCATATGCCATAGCGTATCCTTTCATTACCGCCAATAATATACCGCCATTGGCGGTATATTAGGGATGCCTTCCCATAGCCGCATGAGATTTCGATATTCCCCGATGCACTTCGGATGAATACGCTCACGGTAAAGTACCGCCCCGATCACTCCATGGGAATGATCGGGGCGGTACAATAGATGCCAAAAGATGCGGCTAGATGCTAAAAGAGTGCGCTAGATGGCCTACTCCCACTCAATCGTTGCATAGCCCGTTTCCATGTAGTCAGCGAGGTGGGTGAGCTGGAGTTACCTCCACTCTCATATCGCAAAAACCGTGTAGTCGCCCTGTAGTCAGCGGTGACTACATGCTCTGTAGTCACCTGGGGAGAGTATTTTCGCCCGACCGGAGAGTGACACGGTTGAACTGCGGAAACACGGTTCAATTGTGCGCAACTGACTACATGGACGAAAACGGTGCCGGCGGAGTGGGTTGCTCCCCGACCCAAGAATGACAATTCCCGAGTGAAGAGTGACGGCATTGAACTGGGAATACTTGCTTTCCTGCTTGCAAGGTGACTACATGGCTGCATACCCACAGTACGGAAGCCAACCGTCAACAAAATCGGGTGGCACTCGGATTCAAGAGGCATAACGAAGCGAAGGCAGATGGTTACTGGCTTATCGATTTTTGAGTCTACGCTGCACGTTCGTCAAGGTGGTCCCGTCGTCGAAGCCCAGTGTCAGCATCAGGTGGTATTCGAGTAACGCCATTAGCTCGGCGTTGATTATGGGCAGCTCTTCTTTTCCGAAAGCCTTGCCCCTCTTATCCGGGCTGAAGTGGGTGTAGTAGTTCCTCGTGTCCACCAGCTTCTGGGGAAAATCGAGAAAGCTCATATGCTTTGGCGAGACGGGGCGTCTTCCCCCAGCGTATAGGAGGTCGCTTATCCTGCTCTTGAGGTACAGTTTTTTCTTTGAAGCTTGCTGGCCACTGTCGCATAGGAAGTCACGGACATCAAAGCCGGCATCGGATGCATTATCAACTAGGCAGTCAACACGCTTCTTGTAGTCTTGGCCGCTGTCGCACACAAATCGGGCGTGATAGGCCTCCAAAGCCTGCATGAGGTTGAGGAAGAGGGCCATCGCAGAGGGAATCTTGTGCGTATAGGCAAGCGTGTAGAGGTCGACGACCGGCTCTAGCTCGTCGCGTTTCTCAAACCATGCACGTAGTGCCCCGCACTCGTATGCCTCTGAGAGGCTGAACAGGAACGTCCAGCGGCGAGAATTTTCATCGGCAACGTCCCTCTGTTCAGTTCCGAGTAGGACGTCAGCAGGCCTATACCGATCTTGCCCCTCGGCACCGTATTCCTCTGGCAGAAGATGTGAGGGATGCAGATATCGCGCACCTCTGATGCCGACCTCACGGCCCTTGCCGAGCTCAATCAGCCGCCTGAGCCAGTCCACATCGTGCATGATTTCCTGCCAGCGTCTAGGCTCGTCGTAGAAGAGACGCGCCTCAATGCGTTGGTGAAAAGTCACGTCGTTGTGGTAGTCCACGAAGCTCATTGAGCCCTGTTCTGGAGAGAATCGCAGATGGAGGCCTCCGCTAACGTCGAGTTTGATGTCGTTCTCGTGCGACCACCTGATTATCTCGCCGAGGTGTCCTTCCTTGGTATCTAGGTCGTAATAGCAGAGCCCGGCCCACTCGAGGACGGCCCCATAGTCGATTGTGCAACCCTGAAACAAGGGGGATTCGCAGTCACCCTCCTCAAGACCCCAGAGGGCATAGTCCGCATAGATAGTCTCTGTGGTATGGCTGCCTATGTGCGTATGGGTGTTGGTTCTGAGGCATCCGAGAAGTGCGACGTAAGCGCCCGAGAATAGTTTGCCGCAGATAACGGGGGCTCGAGACGATACGAGGATATGCGAGCCGAGCGTCTGGACGTCGGACGGTTGTATCAACAGGAGAACGATCACCCTTGTTTCTTCGTTGTAATGGAGGGTGCCCTCGAAGACCTCGTCTGTACCAGGAATCTTCCAGTGGCCAGCGTATTGGATGTCAGCGCTCATAATGCAGATTCCCTTGGTTGCTTGCTTATACGTGGGCATGGATGTCGTCATCGGGCTTTCCGATATTGCCATCATGTCAGATTATCTTATAGAGTCCAGTATATCGTGTGACAGATAGGGCAATCAAAAGATGCGGTCGGTGCGGCTGGAAGCGCTGGGGGCGGGGCGTCACTGCGGGTATGTCGCCCTTGCTCGCCGTGCTTATGGTCATCGTTTTCCGTGCATGTGACAGGACGCGATTATCGGAGCGTTGTCGCCACAGAGCTTCGGTAAAGTCGTGTGGTTGAATGCATCCGCAGCCTAGCGAGCCTTAGCGTGGCCTAAAGCCCCGCCAGGCTTTGCGCGCACGTCTCCCAGCAGGTATCTCTCTGCTTATCCGTCCAAGAGACGCGACTCCTCGGGTCTTCTTGCGACCCGAGGGCGCCAGATGCAAGACGAGAGGCGGTAGGGCCATCCCATGAAAGACGACATCCTCCAGATGCCACACGACGCGTTCCCGGCGCACCCTGAAATATCGGATACTGATTCCGAATGCCGCGAGAATGCCGGGGCGGAGATACGGGGGTCTGCTGGCTCCTCGGCATCCGAAGCGAGCGACCTGCCCGACGGCTTCATGGACGCGCCGCAGGTCGCCGATTACCCGCGCGTATCGGAGACGTCGGTCTGCAAGCTCACCGAACGGCAGGAGATCCCCGCCAGAGCATGCGCCCATCAGTCAAGGCTGTTTGGGTCGAGCAGGAAATCGAACAGCCCCATGGTAAGGATGCCGTCGTCGTCCATGTAGGGCCGCATGACGCGGTTCACCACCACGATCTTCCTGAAGCTGTCGTCGATGAGCGTAAGAGAGCGCTTCTCCTGCGCGACCTTCTCCGGGGTATCGAGCTGCAGCGCAGATTGGATGTAGTAGCGGCGATAGCCGAGGTTCGCCACAAAGTCCACCTCGTAGCGGCGGCGCTCGTCACGACCGTTGTTTTTCATGCGCCTGTCCACCACGCCGACATCCACAGAGAACCCCCGGGCACGCAGCTCGTTGTAGATGACGTTCTCCATGATGTGCGACTCCTCGACCTGCCTGAACCCCAGCCGTGCGTTCCGGAGCCCCATGTCCTCGAAGTAGTACTTCTTAGGCGTGCCGATGTACCTGCGCCCCTTCACATCGTAGCGGGTCGCCTCGCTCACGAGGAACGCCTCTTCAAGATGTCCGAGATAGCGCTTGATGGTGTCGGCGTCGAGTCTCGAGCGCAGCTCGCTCCTGAACGTCGCCTCGATCTTCGAAGGGTTCGTGAGGGCTCCGATGGAGGAAGCGAGCACGTCCACTAAATCTTCGAGCTCCTGCGACTTGGTGAGGTGGTTTCGCTCGACAACGTCCGAGAGATAGACCTCATCGAAAAGGCCTGCAAGGTAGGACGCTTTCTGCTCAGGAGTCCGCATGGAGAGCACGAGGGGCAGCCCGCCGTACATGACGTACTCGGCCCAGCCCTCCTGACGGTCGCCGTCGAACGCCTGCATGAACTCCGCGAAGGTCAGCGGGCGGATGCGGACCTCGTCGCCCCTACCCCTGAACTCGGTCATCACGTCCGTGGAGAGCAGCCTGGAGTTGCTTCCGGTCACGTAAACGTCGACGTTACGACGATGAAGCAGGCCGTTGAGCACGCCGTAGAGCGCGGGGGGCTCGCCCTTGCTCCTGAGCTCCTTCGCCGTGATGGCATACTGTATCTCGTCGAGAAGGACGTAATAGGTCTCTCGATCGCTGTCGATCTTCTCCATGAGGTAGTCATAGAGGGTGTCGACGTCTCGGTAGCGCGCGTTAGCCCTGTCGTCGAGAGCCAGAGCGATTATGTGGTCTTCTGGGACCCCCGACTCGATGAGATGGCGGACAAACAAGTCGAATACCAGAAAGGTCTTCCCACAGCGCCTGACGCCCGTGACAACCTTGATCATCCCGTTGCCCTTGCGGACGACAAGGTCGTTCAGATACTTGTCACGTCTAATCTCCATGCCGCACATCTCCTCTGTACACGAGAAATTATACGGTATTTATGACGCAAACGTCAATTTTTCCGAATTTTTTATTCCCACTCAACCGTGCCGATGGGCTTGGGCGTAAGGTCGTAGCACACGCGGCAGATGCCCGGCACCTCGGCTAGGATGCGGCCGGTGATCTTCTTGAGCAGCGCCCAGTCCAGCTCGCGGACCTCGGCCGTCATGACATCGATGCTGTCGACGCAGCGGATGATGCAGGGCCACTCGTAGGCGCGCCTGCCATCGCGCACGCCCGTCGCCCGCATGTCGGGCACCACGCAGAAGTACTGCCAGATGTCGAGGCCGGCGGCACCGATCTCCTCGCGGACGATCGCATCGGCCTCGCGCAGGGCGGCGAGACGATCGCGGGTAATAGCACCGAGACAGCGCACGCCGAGGCCCGGACCGGGGAAGGGCTGGCGGTAGACCATGCCATCGGGCAGACCGAGCTGCTTGCCCACCATGCGGACCTCGTCCTTGAAGAGCAGCTTGATGGGTTCGACGAGCTCGAAATCCAGATCCTTAGGCAGGCCGCCCACGTTGTGGTGGGCCTTGACCCCGGCCTCGGACTCGAGGATATCGGGATAGATGGTGCCCTGGCCGAGGAAGGAGATGCCCTCGAGCTTGGCAGCCTCCTCGGCGAAGACCTTGATGAACTCCTCGCCGATGATGTGGCGCTTGGCCTCGGGGTCGGCCACGCCGGCCAGCTTATCGAGGAAACGGTCGGTGGCATCCACGAAGACGAGCTCGGCGCCCATCTGGTTCTGGAACACATCGAAGACCTGCTCGGACTCGCCCTTGCGCATGAGGCCGTGGTTCACGTGCACGCACACGAGCTGCCTGCCGATGGCCTTGATGAGCAGCGCTGCGACAACCGACGAGTCCACACCGCCGGAAAGCGCCAGCAGCACCTTGCCATCCCCCACCTGCGCGCGCGTGAAGGCGATAGCCTCATCGATGAAAGCCTGCGCCAACTCGGGCGTGGTGATGCGGGACATACCGTCGGGTCGATGATTGGAAGCGAAGTCCATGCAGAGTCTCCTTGCAGTCGAACCTGTCAACAGGGAACAGTATAGCGACTGCGCAACAGGGTGCGCATCACATATCCTGCAGGGCGAAAATATCCAGATCGCCCGCGCGGAGCGCCCCGATCGCCTGCACAAGCGCCGTCGCACCTGACATCGTGGTCGCCATATCGATGCCCCGGTTCACCGCGCTGCTGCGCATCTTCGCCCCATCGCCGCGCGAGCTGTGCCCATGCGGCGTGTTGATGATGAAGCCGATCTCGCCCGCCGCCATGAGATCCAAGATGTTGGGGCTGCCCATGCTGATGGGTTTCACCACCTCGCATGCGATACCGGCTGCGCGCAGCACCTTCGCCGTGCCCTGCGTCGCGATAATGCTGTAGCCCAGATTCGCCAGGACGAGCGCGATCGGCGCCACCGAGCGCTTATCACGGTCGCATACCGAGACGAAGACCTTGCCCGATGCGGGGATCTCGTAGCTGATGGCCTCGCGCGTCTTGGCGTAGGCCCGCGGGAAGGTGGTGTCGATGCCCATGACTTCGCCGGTCGATCTCATCTCGGGGCCGAGCGTCACATCGGAGCCCGGGAAACGCGACCATGGCATGACGGCTTCCTTCACCGCATAGCGGCCGGTCTTCGCGAGCTCCTCGGGGAGGTCGAGGTCGGCGATGCGCTCCCCTGCCATGATGCGCGCCGCAGAGGCGGCCAGCGGAACGCCGGTGGCCTTCGACGAGAAGGGCACCGTGCGGCTCGCGCGCGGATTGAGCTCGATCACGAAGATCTGCTCGTCGCGCACGGCGAACTGCACGTTCAGCAATCCGCGGATAGCGCAGGCGCGGGCCAGCGCACGTGTGATGCCGCACACCCGATCGATCAGCGCATCCGAGAGCGAGAACGGCGGATAGCAGCAGGCGGAGTCGCCGGAATGGATGCCGCACTCCTCGATATGCTCGAGCACGGCGCCCACATAGCAGTCCTCGCCATCGGAGAGGGCATCGACGTCGAGCTCGACGGCGTCCTCGAGGAACGCGTCCAGATACACCGGATGATCCAGCGTGACCCGGGTCGCCTCCTCCATATAGGTCACGAGATCGTCATCGTTGTAGACGATCGCCATGCCGCGGCCGCCCAGCACATAGCTCGGCCGCACGATGAGGGGATAGCCCACACGGCGGGCGACCTGCTTGGCCTCGTCGAGCGTCGATGCCGTCGAGCTGGGCGGGTACGCGATTCCCAGCTGATCGAGCAGCGCTGCGAAACGGTCGCGGTCCTCGGCAAGATCGATGGCCTCGGGCTGCGTGCCCATGATGGGAACGCCTGCGGCCTTGAGGCGCCGGGCGAGGTTGATGGGGGTCTGGCCGCCGAGCGTGACGATCACGCCCGCAGGTTTCTCGTAGTCGATGACATTCATGACGTCCTCGAAGGTCAGCGGCTCGAAATACAGGCGGTCGCTCGTGTCGTAGTCGGTCGAGACGGTCTCGGGATTGCAGTTCACCATCACGGTCTCGAAGCCCTTGGCGGCAAGCGCGTAGGCCGCATGGCAGCAGCAGTAGTCGAACTCGATGCCCTGGCCGATGCGGTTGGGACCTGCGGAGAGGATGACCACGCGCGGGCGGCTCGCCTCGCTCCACTCGCTTGCTCCCCCGCGCTCATAGGTGAGGTAGTGGTAGCCGCCGCGTCCGGGTGCGGCGCCTGAGCAGGTATCGACGGTCTTCACCAGCGGCCGCACGTCGAGCACGCCCCGCACGGCGCGGATGACATCCTCGGTCGAGCCGGTGAGATGCGCGAGCTGCACATCCGAGAAGCCCAGCTGCTTGGCGGCGAGCAGGTGCGCGGCATCGAGGCCCGCAAGCCCGCGGGCGGCGATCGCACGCTCGGCTGCGACGATATCGGCGATGCGATGGATGAACCACGGGTCGATATGCGTGGCGGCGCAAAGCCGCTCCACGCTCCAACCGCGCCTGAGCGCCTCGGCCACGTAGAGGATGCGGTCGGGCGTGGGCGTTGCGACAAGCTCGTCGAAGCGCTCATCGTCATAGCCGTTGCCGCCATCGGCCCCAAGGCCGGAATAGCCCTGCTCGAGCGAGCGCATGGCCTTCTGCAGGGCCTCCTCGAAGGTCGCCCCGATGCTCATGACCTCGCCCACCGCCTTCATGCGCGTGGTGAGGGTGGCATCGGCCCCCTTGAACTTCTCGAAGGCGAAGCGCGGGATCTTGACCACCACGTAGTCGATGGAGGGATCCGCGTTCATGCTGCGCCCCGCCACCAAGTCGTTCTCGAGCTCGTCCAAGGTACAGCCCACGGCGAGAAGCGCCGAGACCTTGGCGATGGGGAAGCCCGTGGCCTTGGATGCAAGCGCGGAGGAGCGGCTCACGCGCGGGTTCATCTCGATGACGATCACGCGCCCGTCCTCGGGGTTCACCGCGAACTGCACGTTGGAGCCGCCGGCGGCCACGCCCACGCGATCCAAGATCTTGAGCGAGATCGCGCGCAGTTCGGCCACCTCGCGGTCGGTCAGGCTCATGGCGGGCGCGACGGTGATGGAATCGCCCGTGTGCACGCCCATGGGGTCGAGGTTCTCGATCGAGCAGATGCAGATGCCGTTACCCGCGCTGTCGCGCATGACCTCGTACTCGATCTCCTTCCAGCCCTCGACGCTCTGCTCCACGAGCACCTCGCCGTTTGCGGAGAGGGCGAGCCCCTCGCGGGCGATGCGGATAAGATCGGCGCGGTCGTAGGCCATACCGCCGCCGGCGCCGCCGAGCGTGAACGCCGGGCGAACCACGACGGGGTAGCCCAGCTCATCGGCGATGCGCTCGCAATCGCCCACGCTGCGGGCGATGCCCGAGCGCGCCACCTCGAGCCCGATGTCGCGCATGGCCTCGGCGAAGAGCTCGCGGTCCTCGCCGCACTCGATGGAGGCGATGTTGCAGCCGATGACCTCCACGCCGTAGCGCTCGAGGATGCCGGCCTTGTCCAGCGCCACAGCGCAGTTGAGGCCGCTCTGCCCGCCCATGTTGGGCAGAAGGGCGTCGGGCCGCTCGCGCTCGATCACCTTGGCCACGCTTGCCGCGGTGATGGGCTCGATATAGGTGCGGTCGGCCGTCTCGGGATCGGTCATGATGGTCGCGGGATTGGAATTGACGAGCACGACCTCGTAGCCCGCGCCGCGCAGCGCCTTGCACGCCTGGGTACCGGAGTAGTCGAACTCGCAGGCCTGCCCGATGACGATGGGGCCGGAGCCGATGATGAGGATCTTCTTGATGTCGGTGCGCTTAGGCATGGGCCCCACCGCCCTTCCCGGCGCTCAAGCGGGCGGCAAGCGCCTTTGCATCGAGCGTGCGTGTGGAGAGGGCGGCACGCGTGCCGGGATGTTCGCGGAGATGGGCGACCAGCGCGCGCACATCGATATCCTCGATGCCCACGATACCCTGTTCGGCAAGGTAGGCGGGCAGGCTCTTCTCGCATTGCCAGTTGGAGGGGGTGTAGATCATATCGTGCACCACGATGCCCGCCGGCAGCGCATGCGCAGGTGCCTCGGCATTGATGCCGAAGTTCCCCGCTTGCGGGTAGGTGAACGCAACGATGGCACCACGGTACCGCTCATCTGCAAGCGCGGCTTGGTAGCCGAAGATATCCGTATCGAAGGTGATCCTGCCGATCGCCTCGCCCTCGGCCCCGCACGACCTTCCCAGGAAAGCCGTCCCGTCTTCGAGCACAAGCAGTGCCTGCATGCAATCGGATACGTCCAGCAGCAGATTCATGGCAACACCACGCTTTCCCGCCCGCGCATGCAGCGTGCCCGCTTTAAGAGAAAGCATCCTCCCTCGGTGGGCGGATGCTCCGTAATAGCCGATACGCTGCGTATGTGCAGTGACGCCTTCTCGGTCTCACAGTACCGCTCTTAAAGGACTCGCTTATTCTATGCCCGGCAGCCGGGACGGCAGGCCATCGTAACGCGACCGATACATTATGCGCAGCCGCACGGAGAAAAGCCGATTGTTACGGTTTCCTTAACTGATCGGCCCGCTATGCGCATCATTGCCATACTCGATGCAAGCCCTATCCGTTTGGAAGGAACGCCATGACCGTGAACGCCTCATCGCTTGCGAACGCTGCGCCCGTGCGCTGCGTTGGTCGATGGCACCTGGGAAAAGCCTGACTCGGATTTCTGGGGCTCTAGCCGATGCGCGCAGGGCGGCCTCCGGTGATCCGGGGGCTTTTTTTCTTGCCGCGGGCATACGCTCATCCCAGCCACAAGGCAAGCTATCAGATACGCGCGCATCGTGTGCACGCCCTCTTCAACTACCGAAAGGAACCATCATGACCGGATATGCACCGTATCGCCTGTATCTCTCCGAGCAGCAGATCCCGACCGCGTGGTATAACCTCCGCGCCGATATGGTCACCAAGCCCGAGCCCATGCGCCTCCCCAACGGCGAGGTCGCCCGTTTCGAGCATCTGCAGCCCGTTTTCTGCGACGAGCTCATCCGCCAAGAACTCGATAACGACACCGCCTACTTCGAGATTCCCGCCGGCGTTGCCGAGATGTACAAGATCTACCGTCCCTCGCCGCTCTGCCGCGCCTACAACCTCGAGCGCGCGCTCGACACCCCAGCCAAGATCTACTACAAGTACGAGGGCAACAACACGAGCGGATCGCACAAGCTCAACTCGGCCCTCGCGCAGGCGTATTATGCCCACGAGCAGGGGCTTTCCACCATCACCACCGAGACGGGCGCCGGCCAGTGGGGCACCGCCCTCGCCGAGGCGGCAGCTCACTTCGGCGTGGACTGCGATGTCTTCATGGTACGCGCATCCTACGACCAGAAGCCGTTCCGCCGCACGGTCATGCAGACCTTCGGCGCCGAGGTCACCCCCTCCCCCTCCGATACCACCGAGATCGGCCGCAAGATGCTCGAGAATCCCGAGAACCGCACCGGGTCGTTGGGGACCGCCATCTCCGAGGCCGTCGAGCGCGCGCTGCATGTACCCGAGAACCGCGGCCGCTACCAGCTGGGTTCGGTCCTGAACCAGGTCCTTCTGCACCAGAGCATCATCGGCCTCGAGTCATACGCAGCCTTCGAGGAGCTGGGCGAGTACCCCGACGTGGTCATCGGCTGCGCGGGCGGCGGCTCAAACCTGGGCGGCCTCATCTCGCCCTTCATGCGCGATAAGATCCTCGGCACCCATCCCCGCACGCGCTTCGTGGCCGTCGAGCCCGCCAGCTGCCCCAGCCTCACGCGCGGCCGCTTCGCCTACGACTTCGCCGATACGGGCCAGACCTGCCCGCTCGCGAAGATGTACACCCTCGGCAACGGCTTCATCCCCAGCCCCGATCACGCCGGAGGCCTGCGCTACCACGGCATGAGCCCCATCCTCTCCCAGCTCAAGGCAGACGGCCTGCTCGAAGCCGTGGCCGTCCTGCAGACCGACGTATTCGAAGCCGCCGAGCGCTTCGCCAAGCTCGAGACCATCCTGCCCGCGCCCGAGTCGAGCCACGCCATCCTCCAGGCCATCCGGGAGGCGCTCGCCGCCAAGGAGGCCGGCGAGGAGCGGGTCATCCTCTTCGGACTCACCGGAACGGGCTACTTCGACATGACCGCCTACGATGCGTACAACCGGGGCGAGATGGTCGACCACACCCCCACCGACGAGGAGCTCGAGAGCGGCTTCGCGACCATCCCCGCCGTTCCCGGCATCCAAGCCGCAGGCGGCCTCGCGCTCTAACGCGGACGAATCGACAGCTTGACCATCCGATTTGTCGCGGCACGATAGAACGGCTATCTTAAGACAAGCGGCTCTTGTGCGCTTTCGCAGGAGAGCCGCTTTTTGTATGCAGATACGCGCCTCCAAGGCTGTTCGACAGACGCAAAACATAGAGCATTCCGGCCGCTTTTATCGTAGAATGTGACTCTGGCTGGTCGACTATCGAAGGTGTCGCGCATGATCGGGGAACACAGGAGGATCTACAGGCTGTCGCTTGCCTTGGTGCTTGCAGCGGCTGCCCTGTTCCTCTTCTATGACCGCACGGTCAGTCTGGGGCTTCTGCTCGGAGCGGCCCTCTACTACGTCTATCTCCTCGTGCTCACCAAAACGGTGACAGCGCAGCTATCGGCAGCTATCGGCAATAAGAGGCCCTTCCCTGCGGGCTTTGCCGTGCGCGTCATCGTATTGGCATCGCCGTTGCTCATCGCCGCAAGATTCCCGCAGCATTTCAATTTATTTGCCGCGTTCGCGCCGCTGTTCATCAATCACCTTCTGACCTATATACTATATGCCCGAGGGGAGCGGGCGGTATGACCCTGACAGTCCAAAAAGAGGTGCCTTCGATCATCATCATCACGGCTCTGCTGTGCATCCTGTGCGTCTATGCAGGCAGCAAGATCAAGAAGGCCGATCCCTATGAGAAGCCCAAGGGCATCGTCTTCGCGGCCCTCGCGTTCATCGAGTGGATCGACGGCATGGTGGCATCCACCGTCCGTCCCGCATATGTCGAGAAGCTGGGGCCTTACATCGGCTCGCTCGCGATGTATTTGGTCAGCGCGAACCTCTCCGGCCTCTTCGGGTTCAACACGCCCACCATGAACCTGAGCGTGACGCTGGCGCTGGCGCTGATCACCTGGTTCCTCATCCAAGCCGCCACGTTCAAGACCAACGGATTCTTGGGCTACTTCAAGGGCCTCTTCGAACCGGTGCCGTTCCTGTTCCTCGGCAACGTCATCGGCAAGTTCTCCCCGCTGATCTCGCTGTCGATGCGTCTATTCGGCAACATCCTCGCCGGCTCGATCCTCATGTCGCTCATCTATACGGCAACCGGCAACCTATCCAACCTCCTCTTGGGCTGGACTGGCATCGACTTCAACGTCTTCGGCATCTTCCTTGCACCTCTCTTCCACGCATATTTCGATGTATTCGCCGGATTCATCCAGATGTATATCTTCATCTCACTCACCATGGCGTTTGTGTCCAACGAATTGGGCTACGAATAGGAGGAAACACGTATGGATATCGCTAGGGGTTTGGTTGCCATCGCAGCCGCCATCGCTGTATTCACCGGCTTCTCGACCGGCGTCGGCGAGGGCAAGATCGGTACGCAGGCAGTTGAGTCCGTGGGGAAGAACCCGGAAGCCTTCAACCAGATCCGCTCCATGATGATTCTCGGCGACGCCATCTCCGAGACCTGCGCCATCTACGGCCTGCTGATCGCGATCCTTCTCATCTTCGTGTTCGCATAAGGCGGAGGCAAGGCGTGGATATCGAAGTTGCCGAGCAACTCCTTCCGAATATTCTGACGGTCATCACGCAGCTCTGCGCCACCGGCGTGCTGCTGTTCTTCGCCAAGAAGTTCCTCTGGAAACCCGGGCGCGAGATGATCGCCAAGCGGCAGGAGCTCATGCAGAGCAGGATCACCGATGCCGAGAAACTCAAAGAGGCAGCTGCGGAGGACAAGGCGCATGCCGAGGAAGAGCTCAAGAGCATGCAGACCCGCGTCAAGAGCATGATGGAGAACGCCAAGAGCGAGGCCGACGTCGAGAAGGAGCGTATCCTCGAGGAGGCCAACCGCCAGGCGGAGGCCACCTTGGAGAAGGCTCACGCGACCATCGAGAAGCAGAAGGCCGGAATGCGCAAGGATCTCCAGAAGGAGATCGTCGACGTCGCACTTGCCGCCAGCACGAAGCTGATGGGCAAAGACGAGCTCGAGGAGCAGGATCAGCGAGCGCTCGAATCCTTCGTGAAGGAGATCCAGGATGAATCAGGTCGCTGAGCGATACGCCCAGGCGTTCTTCTCGCTGGCCAAGGACGAGGGCACGGTCGCTGAGCTCAAAAGCGAGGCGGCGGTCCTCAAAACCGTCTGCGACCGCGATCTGATCCGCCTGCTGGACAACCGCTCGATCACCAAGGACGAGAAGAAGGCCATCTTCCGCGAAAGCCTCCACGGCGCCGACCGGAACCTGATGAACCTCCTCTACCTGCTAATCGACGAGGGCAGGGGCCATTACCTTCTGGAGATCCTCGACGGGTTCGTCTCCTACTGCAACGAGGACCTGAACATCCAGGAGGTCATGGTCTACTCCGCACGTCCCCTCACCGAGAAGGAGCACGCGGAGATCGGCGACGCCATCAGCGGCAAGCTGGGGAAGGCCGTCGAGATCACCAACAGGATCGACGAGAGCCTTCTGGCGGGAACGCGCATCTTCATCAACGACCGCGTGTACGACTCGTCTTTGAAGGCCAAGGTCAGGTCTCTGAAAGAAGAGCTACTGAAAGAAAGCTGGTGAGAGAGTGGATCTCAAGCCGCAGGAAATAAGCGCTCTGATCAAAGAACGCATCAAGCATTACGAGGACAAGATCGAGACCGATGACATCGGCCGCGTGATCACCGTCGGCGACGGCATCGCGCTGGCACAGGGCCTCGAGAAGGCCATGTCCTCCGAGCTCGTCGAGTTCGAAGACGGCACCATGGGCATGATCCTCAACCTCGAGGAGGAGTCCGTCGGTATCGTCATCCTCGGCAGCGACCGCAACATCAAGGAAGGCCAATCCGTCAAGCGCGTCAAGCAGATCGCCGAGGTCAAGGTCGGCGACGCCATGCTCGGCCGCGTCGTCAACGCGCTGGGCGAGCCGATCGACGGGCGCGGACCCATCGAGAGCGACGCATACCGCCCCATCGAGCGCGTCGCCCCGGGCGTCATGACCCGCAAGAGCGTCCACCAACCCCTGATGACGGGCCTCAAGGTCATCGACTCGATGATCCCCATCGGCAAGGGCCAACGCGAGCTCATCATCGGCGACCGCCAGACCGGCAAGACGGCCATCGCCATCGACACGATCATCAACCAGAAGGGCAAGGACGTCCTCTGCATCTACGTCGCCATCGGCCAGAAGGCCTCGACCATCGCCCAACTCGTCGAGAAGCTCAAGCAGAACGGCGCCATGGACTACACCACGGTCGTCGTCGCAACGGCATCCGAGTCGGCTCCGATGCTCTACATCGCCCCGTATGCGGGCTGCGCCATCGGCGAGGAGTGGATGGAGCAGGGCAAGCACGTCCTGATCGTCTACGATGACCTCTCCAAGCATGCCGTCGCATACCGCACCATGTCGCTGCTGCTGAGAAGGCCGCCTGGGCGCGAGGCCTTCCCCGGCGACGTCTTCTACCTGCATTCGCGCCTGCTCGAGCGTGCCTGCAAGCTCAACGACGACCTTGGCGGAGGCTCCATCACCGCCCTGCCGATCATCGAGACTCAGGCGGGCGATATCTCCGCATATATCCCCACGAACGTGATCTCCATCACCGACGGCCAGCTGTTCCTGCAGGCAGAGCTGTTCAATGCGGGCATCAGGCCCGCCGTCGACTCGGGCCTGTCGGTCTCGCGCGTCGGTTCCGCCGCCCAGACCAAGGCGATGAAGGCCATCGCCAAGTCGCTGAAGCTCGAGCTCGCCCAGTACAACGAGCTCCTGAGCTTCACGCAGTTCGGCAGCGCCCTCGACGCGATCACCCAGAAGACCATCGACCATGGCGCGCGTCTGCAAGCCATTCTGATCCAGCCCCAGTATTCTCCGCTCAGGATGTCTTTACAGGTCGTCTCGCTCTATGCGGTCGAGAACGGCTTCCTCGATAAGATCGATGTCGAGAAGGTCCTCGACTTCGAGCGTGCGCTTCACCGCGATATGCAGGCGAACCACGCGGGCCTCCTCGATGCGATCGAGGAGAAGGGCGTGCTCGATAACAGCATGGAGGAAGAGCTGCGGGCGGGAATCGCAGAGGTGCTGAACAACTACCTGATGGTCACCGGAGCACAGTAGCATGGCAAGCAATCGACAGGCCATACAATCGCGGATCCACTCGGTCAGATCGACCAAGAAGATCACGAAGGCGATGCAGATGATCGCCAACGCGAAGCTGTCGAAGCAGCGCAAGCTGATGGAGGCCAACCGCTTCTACTCAGGCGAGCTCCAGAAGCTCGTCAGCGAGATCTTGCGCTCCGACTTGCCCCTGAACTCGGAGTTTCTCAAGGAACATGAGAACGAGCGCGCCTACACGATCTTCTTCTGCTCCGATTTGGGCCTGTGCGGCGGCTACAACTCCAACGTCACCAAGTTCGCCCTGCAGAACCTCCGGAAAGAGGATCCCATCCTGATCATCGGGACGCACTCCTACGCCCAGATGGAGCGCGAGGGATTCAACATCGTCAACAAGAGGCTCATCTCCATAGACGCGCTGGATGCTACGACGCTGGCCCATGCCGTCGATGCGGCCATCGATCTCTACCTCAACGACGAGATCGGCAAGCTCCAGATCTGCTATACGCGCTTCGTCAACACCATGACCTTCGAGCCCGCGCTCAACGTGCTGCTCCCCTACTCCGATGATCCGGAGGCGGCGGCAGACGAGTCGGAGAAGGTCCTCGACATCATCTTCGACCCCAGCGTCGACGAGGTGCTCGACCAGCTGATCATCCAGATGACCCACGACGTCGCCCACGCGAGCTCGTTGGAGACCAAGACAGCCGAGCAGGGCTCGAGACGTCTGGCCATGGAAACGGCCACAGACAACGCCGAGGAGCTCGAGGAAAAGCTCGTTCTGCAATTCAACCAGGCACGCCAGGCAGCAATCACACAAGAGCTGACGGAGATCATCGGCACCGTGAGCGCACTGTAAAGAAGGAACGATATGAGTAGCGAAGGCAGAATCATACAGGTCATCGGCCCGATCGTCGATATCCGCTTCGAAGACAGCGAGCTGCCCAACCTGAACAATGCCATCGAGGTCTACAAGGACGATGGCAGCTGCATCATCGTCGAGGTTGCCCAGCATACCGGTGACGACACGGTGCGCTGCATCGCCATGGCCTCCACCGACGGCCTGGTGCGCAACAACCGCTGCGTCGATACCGGAGCTCCCATCTCGGTGCCCGTGGGCAAGGAGGTCCTGGGCAGGATGTTCAATGTCCTGGGCGAGCCGATCGACGGCCTCGGCGACCTCGACCCCAGCCTTCCCCGCGAACCAATCCACCGCGCGGCTCCCTCCTTCGCCGACCAATCCACGGCCTCCGAGGTTCTCGAGACGGGCATCAAGGTCATCGACCTGCTCTGCCCCTACGCGCGCGGCGGCAAGATCGGCTTGTTCGGCGGCGCCGGAGTGGGCAAGACCGTTCTCATGCAGGAACTCATCCACAACATCGCCATCGAGCACGGCGGTCGGTCGGTCCTCGCCGGCGTGGGAGAGCGCACCCGCGAGGGCAACGACATGTACCATGAGATGAAGGAGTCGGGCGTTCTCGAGAAGACCGTCCTGGTTTACGGCCAGATGAACGAGCCGCCCGGAGCTCGTATGAGGGTCGGCCTCTCCGGCCTCACCATGGCGGAGTACTACCGCGACCACGACCATCAGGACGTCCTGCTCTTCATCGACAACATCTTCCGCTTCACCCAGGCGGGCTCCGAGGTATCGGCGCTTCTCGGCCGCATGCCGTCGGCCGTCGGCTACCAGCCCACGCTCGCCACCGAGATGGGACAGCTCCAAGAACGCATCACCAGCACCGCAAACGGCTCGATCACGTCGGTCCAGGCCATCTACGTCCCCGCCGACGACCTGACCGATCCGGCGCCGGCCACGACCTTCTCGCACCTGGATGCCCGTACCGTTCTCGACCGTTCGATCGCATCGCTCGGCATCTACCCCGCCGTCGACCCGCTCGATTCCTCCTCGCGCATCCTCGACCCGCTGGTCGTGGGCGAAGAGCACTACAAGGTCGCCCACGGCGTGCAGGAGCTGCTGCAGCACTACAAGGAGCTGCAGGACATCATCGCCATCCTGGGCATGGAGGAGCTTTCCGACGAGGACAAGCTGGTCGTCACCAGGGCCCGGCGCGCCCGCAACTTCCTCTCGCAGCCGTTCAACGTCGCGGAGCAGTTCAGCGGCATCCCCGGCAGGTACGTGCCGCTCAAGGAGACCGTGCGCAGCTTCAAGGCCCTGCTCAGCGGCGCGTACGATTCGTATCCCGAGCAGGCGTTCATGTTCGTGGGTGCCATCGAGGACGTCGAGGAGAAGGCCAGGGAGCTCGGCTATGAAGTTTGACGTCACGATCAACACGCCGCAGGGTCTCTATAAGCAGACGAAGGCATCTATCGTGAATGTCATCTCGCCCGACGGGCAGCGCGGCATCCTCCCCAACCACATGCCGATCGTGGTCTCCCTCACCGTCTCGAAGATGACGATGGATGAAGAGGAGCGCGAGACATACGCGATCGCCGGCGGCGTGCTCTACTTCCGCAACAACAAGTGCACGATCCTGGTGCCGGCCATCGAGAACGTGAAGGATATCGACCTCGAGCGCGCCGAGGAGGCCAAGGAGCGCGCCGAGGAACGGCTGCAACGGATCAATGACGAGCGCATCGATATGGTCAGAGCGCAGGTCGCTCTGCAACGCGCCATCAATCGCATCAGCGTCAAGAACGGCCACTAGCTTCGCTTACCGGGATAGCTCGAACGCCCTATAGAGAACGTCCTCGCCCTCGAAACGCACGAGCATAGTGCCGTCTTCGAGCAGGACAGCCTCGCAGGGACCGCCCGTCGACTCGATGACGGCGCCCTCCCATACCAGCCCATCGGGGTTGTCCACGTCAACCGCGACATCCTCGATGGAAAAGCGGCGGCCGTCCTCGAGGACGACCACCTCCGCAATAACGTCTTGCGGGGCGGCGTCCTGATCTGCTGCATCCACGTCCTCGGATTTCATGTCGAGCGGTACGCTTTCGCTCTCTGCGGCATTGCCCCCCTCACCAGAGACGGCGTATTCGGCGGCATCGTTTCCCACGCTTGCTGCATCTCGTGCACCGGACGAGAACATGATCCGGGTGCCCAAGAATGCCGCAACGAGCAAGCTCGCCGCAATAGCCGGGGCAATCCAAGCATGTCTGCGGCGCCCGCGCTTGGACGGGAGGGGTACGATCTTTGCCTCATGCTCCTCTGCCCTGGCACTCCCATCGCGTGAAGCCTCTGCGGCAAGGAGGTTGGCGAGGATGCGCTCTTCAGCCTCAGGCGAAAGCTCTGCGCTCGCATATGCGTCGCGGATCTGCTCGTCAAGCTGCTCGTCCGTCATGTCCTGCCACCTCCCAACTCCTTCTTCAGCAGTACCCGCGCATCAGCTAGCCGATTCCTGATGGTCGAGGGCGGCGAGCCCAGCATACCGGCGATCTCGTCGGTCTGACGGTTCTCGTAGTAGAACAGCACGAGCACGTCCTTGTACTTCTCGGGCAGGCGCATGATCGCCTGCATGATCTCGCTCGGCTCGTCTTTGAAGACCTCGTCCTCGACGCTCGGCTCGGGCACGCGCTCGTCGAGCGCGACCACGCGGCTCCGCGCTGCGCTCTTGAGCACGTCGAGGCAGTGGTTCTTGGCCGCAACGATGAGCCACGCCTTCTCGTGCTCCTCGCTCTCGAAACTGCGCGGATGCTCCACCAGCTTCATGAACAGGGCTTGGGTCGCATCCTCGGCCTCTGCGGACGAGCCTAGGTAGGAGTAGCACAAGCGGTAGACCGTCTGCACATGGCGGCGGTAGATACCTTCTATGCTGATGGTGCCGCGCGCCATCCAACCTCCTACTATCAATACGAGCGAGTGCGGTGCGTTGTCGCCTTCCAGATGTAATCATCATTTCATTGGAGATAGTACGACACATGAAATATTAAAACATACGTGCGCGCTAAAGCGTGTTGCTCTGGCTCCGCGAGAATGCGCCTCAGCTCTCGCACAGGAATGCGGGGAGGCGGCCCGCAGACGAAGCCCCTGCGATTTCGAGCAGCGCATCTGCAACCGCCTCATCGCGGCAGTCGCCGATCACGCTGCTCGCTGCGTCGCGTACCTCGGCAATCGCATTTGCCACCGCAACCGAATGGGGAACGGCGGAGAACATGTCCAGATCGTTCTCGGAATCGCCGAACACGACGATCTCCTCGGGAGCGATTCCCAGCTCCTTGCCCACGGCAAGCACCGCAGTGCCCTTGCCCCAGCCCACAGGCGTGATATCGATTGCCGGCACCGTAGTGCTCGGGCGGAAAAACAGCAGCTCGGGAATGCGCGCGCTCAGAAGATCGCGCACCTCGACAACATAATCGGGGTCATTCACCATAAAATGGAGGCCCACCTTGACGAATGGTCCGCTCCCCAACTCGGTGCTGTAGCGTACGGCGGGCATCTGCTCCCGGTGCTTCTCGATGGATTCCGGGCGGCTCGTGATATAGGTGCTCCCCCTATCGCCGCCGATATCGTAGCGGAAGAAGAAGACATCCTCCAGCAGATCGACCTCTTCGTATGCGCGTTCGACCAGCTCCGGAGCGATATCGATCGTGCGGACATGCCTGCCATCGGCATAGATGATCATCCCGTTGGCGAAAGCTCCCGTGGCGTAGAGGGCAGGATCGTCGCCGAACATCCACTCCATCGCCTGCGGCGGGCGCCCGGACACGGGTCCAAAGCGCACGCCGGCATCGAGCAACGTATGGATTGCAGCGCGTGCGTAGTCGCTCACCCCGGGACTGCCGAACGGGATGAGCGTGTCATCAAGATCTGTCATCACAAGCTTGATTATGCGCGCACCCTATCGATTGGGGGTTCTCCTCATCAGTATACGCGAGATACCCCGATGCTTATCGCGACCTGCGTATGAAGACGAGGGGTACCTGCGAGCAATTTGGAGTTGTAGGAAGATTTGGGGAGAACCTCCGGCTGCCGCTCGCCGCCAACAGGCCTTTTGCATGCGATCTCGGGGGGTTCGACGATATCTGCGGATAAATCTTCCTACAACTCCAAATTGCTCGCAGGTACCCCGTCACGACGGCTCTCGACAAAGGCTTGTATGCGGGATTCCACAGCGTGAATCAGAGCCTGCACGCGCACCCCTTGCGTTACGATACATAGTTACCACACAGCGAAACGGGGTCACGTGGACGAGGTATTCGAACAGGAACAGGCACACCTCTCGGAGGTTTACGCCAAGCTCGAGGAGATCCGCGAGGCGCTCACCGCAGACCTCGAGACCGACCACGCCGGTGCAGCCCAGGATCTCATCGACATGAGCGAGGAGATCCGTCTGAACTTCAACAGCGCCGACGAGACCATGGAAACGTTGGCGGCCATCGAAACCTTGAACAGCGTCATCGATGCCTACAACCAATACCACGATATCAAGCTCGACGAGCTCAGGCGCGCGATCCTGCTGCTGCGCCAGCCCTATTTCGCCAAGGTCACCCTGAAGATGCGGCCCGATCGACCCCCACGCGACGTCTACATCGGCGCTGCGGGCATGACCGACGGACGCTCCATCCCCTTCATCGTGGACTGGCGGAGCCCGGTCGCAGAGACCTACTACAACCAGCAGATGGGTGAGACGAGCTATCTCGTGGACGGCAAGCTGCGCACCGTGGAGCTGATGTTGCGCCGCCAATTCGACATCGTGCGCGATCGGCTCAACCTGTATTTCGACACCACGGTCGCCATCGAGGATTCGCTTCTGCTCGCCGCGCTCAAGGCCAACCACACGGAGAAGCTCCAAGCCATCACCGCCACCATCCAGCGCGAGCAGAACACGGCAGTGCGCCACGAGGATGTGCCCGTGCTCCTCGTGAGCGGCATCGCGGGCTCGGGCAAGACAAGCGTCATGCTCCAACGCATCGCCTACCTCTTCTACCGCATGCGCACCACGCTCGACCCCAAACAGGTCTTCCTCTTCACGCCGAACCAGATGTTCGTGCACTATATCGACACCGTGCTGCCCACGCTCGGCGAATCCAATCCGCAGACCGTGACGTGGGACGCATTCCTCGACTCGCTGGGGCTTTCGGGCCGCGATTCGGGAGCGCACGCCGATGCGGACGAACTTGCAGAGCTCGAGGATCTCGTCGCGCATATGGAACTCGAGGTAGGCGATCTCCGCGAGATCCGCATAGACAACGTCAGGTTGCTCTCGATAGCCCAGATCAAGAACTCGCTCGACAAATTCAAACGCATTCCGGCAGGCCCGAGGCTTGTCGCCCTTGTCGAAGAGGAGCTCCACGAAAAACTCGAGCGGCGCTTCGACCAGCTTGCAAAAGACGATGAGATCCAAGAGGAGATGCTCGGCCTCGATGTGGATGAGCAGCTCGAGTACTTCGACTCGACCATCGCACCCTACGACGAGGAGGAGACCCGCGCACTCGCGCGCATCTATGCGGCCAAACGTTTCGCCCGCGCCCATGACAGCATAGATTCCGCAGCATGGCTGCGGATCGACCGCATTGGCATGCGCCTTCTGGGCAAGGGGAACCTCTCGGCAGCCGAGTGGCTCTACACCAAGCTTCTCGTAGCGGGCGGACAAGCCAAGCACGTGCGCTATGTCATGATCGACGAGGTCCAAGACTATACCAAGGTCCAGCTCATGGTGCTCGCACGCTACTTTTCGAACGCGCATTTTCTACTCCTAGGCGATGAGGACCAGGCTATTTTCGAGCATACGGCGAGCTTTGCCGATCTGCGCGAGATCTTCGAGGCCACCCACGGAGCTGTGGCCGAATGCTCGCTCACCACGAGCTACCGCTCGAGCCCGGAGATCACCGAGCTCTTCGCCAGCCTGCTCGATGAGGGCGTTGCCATGAATCTCTCCTCCGTGCAGCGCGAGGGCACGCTGCCCGAGAAGCTCGTGTGTCCCGATACCCAGAGCTATCTTACGGAGCTCGAGCGCCTGATCGGCGGATCCGATGCCGACGGCGGGCTGACCGCCCTCATCGTCCAGCGCAGGGAGACCGTGCGTTGGCTCAAGAAACAGCTCGGCGACCGCGTACGCGTGCTCGAGCCCACCGATATCCTCCCCGCCTCGGGCGTGGTGCTCCTCACCCTGGCGATGGCGAAGGGACTCGAGTTCGACCACGTGATCATTGCAGATGCGGATGGGCGCGATTATCCCGACACGCCGCTTGCGAGAAGGCGCCTCTACACCGCCATCTCGCGCGCGACGCATCGGATCACCCTGCTCGCGCAGGGTGCCTTGACGCCGTTATTGGATTGAGCGCTCGCCATCACGCCAACCCCGCCTCGGCATACAGGCGCTGCTTGGTCGCATCGTCGGTGAACGACGCCGCGATGGAGTTGCACACAAGCTGGTCGATCTCCACATCGCCGAGCGCGAACGCCTCCCGCATCGCAGAGAGCTCGCGGCGCACATCTGTGTTCGAAACCGCCATGTTGTCGGAATTGAGCGTCACGCAGACGCCCGCATCGATCAGCGCCCGCAGCGGGCAATCGGCATAGGATTTCGCCACGCGCGTATGGATGTTGCTCGTGGGGCAGACCTCGAGGACGGTCCCGCGCTCCGCAAGCTCGGCAAGCAGAGCGGGATCCTCGACCGCACGCACCCCGTGGCCGATCCGCGTGGCACCGAACGAGAGGGCCGCGCGGATGCTTTCCGGACCGCCGGCTTCGCCCGCGTGGATGGTGAAGGGTACCTCGAGCGCACGGGCATAGGCGAAGAGATCGGCGAAGTCGGAGGTCGGGAAGAGGGCTTCGGCACCGGCGAGATCGACCGCGCAGACACCACGACCCAGATACTCGTGGGCGAGCGCCACGGTCTCGCGATTGGCTTCGGCGTTGGTATTGCCGCGCATGCAGCAGAGGATGAGCTGGGCGGAGAAGTCCGAACGAGCGAGGCCGTCGAGGGCCGCCTCGATCACCGCGCGCTGGCACATGCCCTTCTCGCCGTGGCTCTGCGGAGCGAAGCGCAGCTCTGCATAGGCGAGTCCGAGATCTTTGAGATGCTCCTGCACAAGGTAGATCCCCTCGGAGAGCTGCTCGGGCGTCTGCAGGAGCGCGAGCGGGAACGAGAACTTGGCGAGGTACTCGTTGAGATCCGTACAATCCTCCCCCACGCTCAACTCATCCCAGAGAGCGTCATCCGAGTCGGGCAGCTCCATGGTGCCGATCTCTCCGAGACGGCGTGCGATAGCGCAGGTCAGCGAGCCATCGAAGTGGAGGTGGAGATCGATGAGCTTGCGTGTTTCGAGGGGCTGGACCACGGATCGCTCCTTCTTGGCCGAGGTGGGGCACGATTGGGATCATGATAGCCCAGCAATTCCCGTTTGACATCAGGTGATTGGATGGTATGATAGGTATTCGCGCAAGCGCCCATAGTGCGGGGTAGAGCAGTCTGGTAGCTCGTCGGGCTCATAACCCGGAGGTCGTAGGTTCAAATCCTGCCCCCGCGACCAACATTGACGCAGGTCAGCTCACTAATTGGACGAGCTGGCCTGTTTTCGTATGCCCCCTTCGAGCCTTCTGCCGTGACTTTGCCGTGACTTTGGGAAGGTTCTCGTGAGGGAGCAACCGGAATGATTCTTCTTGGGTCTGAGCAGCGTTTTCCTGCGGGTCTTTCGGTTCGTCTTCCTTTTGCTTGCTGTTGAGCAGGTTGCCGAGCATCGTTGCCGCCGCGTGGTCGTTCTGCGGGATGGCGTGGGCGTACCAGTCGAGCGTGATGCTCGCGCTGGCGTGGCCGAGCCTGGTCTGGACGGTCTTGACGTCGACGCCGTTGGCGAGGAGCAATGTGGCCTGTGTGTGCCGGAGCTCGTGGAACTTGAGCCCGTCGAAGCCGTGCTCCGTGCGCCAGATTCCCCACCAGTGGCTGAAGTTGTCGATGCGGATGCGCCCACCCGTGCTCGAACAGCACACCGGTGTCTCGTCGGTCTGCTTGACGCAGATCTTGGCGAGCTCTTCCGCCTGGCGGTCCTTCCACATGCTGAGGTGCTCGACAGTCGTGGGGTCGATGGCAATGGTGCGGACACCCGAGTCGGTCTTCGGGGTCTTGACCACGTCCTGGTAGGTGACGTTGTGCCCGACGTGGATAGTGCCTTCGTCGAGGTCGACGTCTCCCCATGTGAGCGCGAACACCTCGCCCCTGCGCTGGCCCGTGGCCAGGCCGATGCGAACGGCCATGATGCAGCTGATGTCGTGCAGCCCGCGCATGAAGTGGCGCTCCTTCGCGATGCCGAGCTTCTCGCGGTACGCGCGGCGGGCTTCCTTCTCGTCGAGCGACTTGAAGGCTTCCGCCTCGGACTCGTCCACGGCGGTGAGCAGCGTGGTGCCCTCCTCTGCGGTGAGGGCTCGGCGGTTGGGCTTGTTGCGGCGTGGTGCCGTGACGCGCGTGCAGGGGTTCCGGTAGATGTAGTCGTAGTCGATGCCCTTCTCGAAGACGTTTTTGAGCAGGGTGTGGATCTGGTTCATCGACGTGCCGGAAAGGCCGGTCTCCTTGCGGATGGCGGCGTAAGTCTGCTCGACCATCTGGATGGTGATGTCCTTGACGGGCACGTTGCCCAGATGGCGCTCCACGTGGCGCAGACGGTTGCGGTCCTCCGTGAGCGTGCGTTCGGATGCCTTGCTGGCGGTGCGGCGGGCGGCGTCCCACAACTCGATGAGCTTGGTGAGGGTCATGTTGTCGACCTTCTCCTGCTCCTTTTGCTGCTGGACCACCTCGTCAAGGGTCTCGCCCTTGCCGTCGAGCTCGGCGATGAGCTTGTCGCGCTCCTCGTAGGCGTGGGTCTTGGTGCCCTCCACGATGCGGGTGACGCGCTTGCGCTTCTTCTTGGTGCTGCTGTCCTCCTGCTCCTCGTCGTAGGTGAACGACAGGCAGATGCGCCAGTGCTTGGGGTTGAAGCTCTTGCCGTTGCGGCGCTTCTCCTCGGTTACGCTTCCTCCTGTGAATCTCATTTGGTTACCTCCTCTCTACCTTCTCGCAGCCCTTCTTCGATGACTATCACTACGCCCTATTGGGCGGAGTTAACACGTATGCCGTTGCGCTCGAGGATGCGCATTGCCGTGGCGGCAGCCATCCCCGATGCCTTGGCGGCGTCCTGAAGTTCCATGCCGTCGTCATTGACGAGTGACGCGAACTTGAGGGCGCGCTTGTACTTGCGCTTGCAGGTGTCGTTACAGTAAAGACGCTTAGTCCCGCGCTCGCCCGACACGATGATGGGGAGCCCGCAGGTCTTGCACGCGGTTATGCGAGAGTCGCTGAAGCTCTCTGACAGGCGCACCCAGAGCGAGGTGAGGTTACTGTCGGCAGAAGGGCGCAGGACCCCGTTGAAGGTTCGCATGCGCACTCCCTGCAGGAAGATCCAGAAGATGGAGTCTATGAAGTACAAGGCACGGTTTTTCTTGGCGGAGAACTGCTCGCCGAGATGCCCCCCGAAGAAGTAATAGACGGGATATCGCCCATCCTGGGTGACCTCGCCAGCCCTTTCTTTCTGGCTATTGAGGTACGCCTTGTATTTCTGCACCATACGGCCAGACGCATACGAGCAGACGAACGGGTCAAAGAAGTGCCCGTCATCCTCCAGGTACCCCATTTCGTCGAGCTCTTCCTTGGTGATGCCCGCTTCTTGCATGCTCTGCACAAGCGCAAGCTCCGCCTTGTCGAAATCGCACTCGGCACGAACGATGTCCAGGAGTCGGTGCGACGAGCCCAGGTAGAACATCTCGGCAATCTCGAAGCCTTCGTCCTTGTCTGGCGCGAAGTGAATGCCGAGACTTTCAAACGCCTCGCGGGAGTCGACCTCCTCGTCCGCCATCCGCTTGAGCTCGAGGACGAGCATCACCAAATCCCTCGTGTCGGATACGGCCTTGACCTCCTCCTCAAACTCTGGATGCTTCCAATGAGCGTAATAGTCCGTGAATGGGAACCACTGTGCCGTGAACTCACGAATCTTGGCGGGCGTGTCTGCAGCGATGAGGTCCTCAATCGCCTTTTGGTCGATAGACCGCGTCTCGTTGTTGGGGAAACGCTTCCCTTCGCGATCCCTCCACTGCTCGTATATCTCGATACCAGCGTAGGTCCTCTGCCTGTCTCTCATCGTCACCCCTAATGACATTCTTACAGCGGCACGTGCCATGACTATAATAGATGTAGACAAGGACGTACGTCAACACCTAAGTTGGCGGGAAGGAGTTGAAATATGGAACTGACGAGGGAGCAGATCACGGAGAAGCGCGAGCGTCTGGGGCTTTCCAAGTCGGCGTTCGGGCGCGAGTCTGGACTGCACGTCTCGACAATTTCCCAGATCGAGAACGGCCGTCTCATCCCTTATCCCGGGCAGATGAAGAAGATAGTCGCGGCTTTCAGCCGTCTCGAGAAAGGTCAGGTGCGCTAGATGAAGTCTTCGGCAACCAACCATGCCAAGAATACTTCATCGATCTGTTCGCCGGCGCTGGCGGACTTGCCCTCGCCGCTCTCGAAGTATGGCGACCTGCTGACCGTGGACGACATGGCCGAGCTGCTGGACACCTCGACGCGAACCATCTACCGCCTCTGCGACAAGGACGAACTGCCGTTCCGCAAAATCGGGCGCCGGCTCTACTTCCCCAAGCACGAGATGATCGAGTTCCTGGGGCTGGAGGGATACTGCGTTGCTTAGCTTCAATGTTGACAACATCCCCGAAGAGCTCAGGCGGCGTGAGCAGTGGATCTGTTGGGAGCGCGTTGAGCGCAACGGCAAGGCCACCAAGGTACCGAAGCGCGCCGACACGGGCGGCAACGCCAAGAGCACGGACCCCGCCACGTGGTGTGGCTTCGACGCCGCCGTCGCGGGATGCGAGGAGCACGGCCTGGACGGCGTCGGATTCGTATTCGCTGGCGACCGCGAGGTGACGGGGCTCGACCTCGATCACGTGCTCGTCGACGGTCAGGTGGCCGAGGAATACGCCTGGGTCGTCGGCGCAGCTGACACCTATACCGAGGTGTCACCGTCGGGCGATGGACTCCACCTCTTCTTCCTTGGCAGCAAGCCCGAGTCCGACCACTGCAAGCGGACGCAGCCCGACAAGCGCGTCGTGGAGATGTACGACCACGACCGGTTCTTCACGGTGACGGGTAACCTCTTCGTTGACGCTAACGGCGAGGTCCATGACGAGGTGCACGAGAGTCCGGATGCGCTGGCCAGAGCCTACGAGATGTGGCTCTCCGGCGGCCGTCCGAAGGTGGAGAAGCCCAAGCTCAGGCGCGACGAGAGCGGCGTGCCCCTCTCGTTGACCGACTCTGAGGTCGTGGAGCGCATGTGCGCATCCGAGAAGGGCGTGATCATCCGGGCGCTCATGAACGGCGACACCTCGATGCACGGCGATGACGACTCCGGCGCTGATCAGGCGCTCTGCAACCACCTCGCCTTCTGGACCGGCGGCGATGCGGCGCAGATGGACCGGATCTTCCGCACGAGCGGGCTCATGCGCGACAAGTGGGACGAGAAGCGCGGTGCAACCACCTACGGCGAGCGGACCATCGCCAAGGCCATAGCCGACTGCAGGGACTTCTACAAACCGGCCGAGTTCCGCAGGGCGACGGGCAGCAAGGCAAGCCAGGATAAGAACGAGGAGGCTGCGCCGTCCTTCGACCCGTGGTTCGTCGACAAGCAGGGCAGGCTCTGGAAGAGCACTGACGGCGAGAACTTCCGGCACATCACCTTCACCCCTCCGTTCATCAAGGCGAACCTGCGCGACGTAGACAGCGGGATGGTGCGCGCCCTCGTTGGCATGAAGGTATACGGGCACGGCAGGGAGTGCGTGCTCGACCGCGACACCCTGCTATCCAACACCAAGATTGTTGCCGCCATCGCGCCGCTGGGTGCCAACGTTTCGACCTCTAACGCCCGCGATGTCGTTTCTTACCTCACCGACTGCGACGGCGCCTTTGCGCGCGAGCGCCCCTCTTATGAAAGCGTCGCCCGTATGGGTTGGGCGAAACAGCCACTCGGGCCGTTCATGCCTTACGATGCCGATGGCTCGTCGGTTCGCTTCGACCCGGCGCTCGACACGCAGGGCAAGGCGAGGCCGTTCCTTGAGCCCAAGGGCACGCTCGAGGAATGGGTGGCCGGAGTGACCGGCGCGAGAGACGGCAGCGTTGCCTTCCGCGCCGTGCTGGCGGCAAGCTTCGCGTCACCGCTGATCGCGGTCGTTGGCGTGCAGACCTTTATCGTCTACCTGTGGGGCAAGTCTCGCTCCGGCAAGACCCCGACGCTCAAGGCGGCTGGCTCCGTCTGGGGCGATCCCTCCGAGGGCACCGACTCCTACTACCGCACCTTCGCCGATACGCCCAAGTCGATCGTCCGCTCGGCGACCTTCCTGGGCGATGTCCCCATTCTCCTCGACGAGCTGCAGAGCAAGGGCGCTGCAGGTGGGCAGAGGGGCAAGCAGCAGGCCGTGGAGGACCTCCTCTACGGACTTTCACTGGGACACGAGCGGGGTGCCCTCAACTCGAACCGCACGATGATGGGCTACGGATCCTGGCGCGCGCTCACCATCGCCACCGGCGAGATTCCCATAATCATCGACAACACGCAGCAGGGCGCTGTGAACCGTACGCTCGAGATCAACGCCGAGCCCTTCGATGACCCGCGTATGGCGCAGGAGATGCACCGCCTGGTGTCCGAGCAGTATGGGACGGCGGGACGCGCCTACATCGCTGCGCTCAAGGGCCATGACCTCGAGTTCTTCCGCGAGGAATACGCCAAGATGCGCGACTTCGTGTGCGCCATGGCCTATGACAACCCGCAGGCAGAGAACATCGCGCTGCTGGCATTGGCGGAAGCGCTGGCCGAGTACCACGTGTTCTCGCCCGGCAAGGTCTCGTGGAATGAGGCCTTCGCAGGCGCGAAGCGGTTCGCTTTGGACCTGGCGAAGCTCACCAAGGGAGCCGACGACCGCGACACCGACCGCAAGGCCATCCAGTTCGTCGGCGAGTGGTTGGCCAGAAGCGAGGGGCATTTCAAGCCCGAGGGCCAATGCCTTCCCGACCGCTACGGCATCCGCGAGAGCGAGATCAGTGGGCGCACCATCTGGTACGTGTTCAGCAACGAGATCGGCAGCGCCCTGGCGCAGGCGGGCTACGACCGTGACAAGACCTTCCGCAGGATGCGCGAGGAGAAGCTCATCCGCACGGGTGCCAAGGGGCTGACCATGCAGAAGCGCATGGCCGACGGCAGCAGGCCGCACTGCTACTGCATCGACGGCGACGCCCTCTACGCCTTCCTTGAGGGACCCAAGCCACATGAGCAGCGGCGTCTTGACCTGTCTTGCCCCGCCGAGGTGGCATGATGCGTGGGTCAAGACACGAGAACATGCAGGTAGGCGCTGGCATTTACGTTGGTTGTCTTGACGTCTTGACTGTCTTCACTGATGAGAGGGTACGTGTGGACGGCGGGACGCAGGCATGCGCTCATGATGCGGGCTTCCCTGCCTTCTGGAGCGTTGTGGTGCCTTCTGTTGGTAGATGGTCAAGACGGTCAAGACGGGCATGCGAAGCAGGGCACCTAGCTGCGATGACGGAGTCACGACCGCAGCACAAAACCTGCCGTGACGGCATCGTGACACAGGTCAAGACAACATGGTTCAGCGGTGGCGCCGCATGATGTGGAGCACCGGGCAGAACGACGTGATCCGCGAGCTTGGGCACAAGGGCGTCCAGGCCGTGCACGACGAGATCCTTGACCGCTACGGCGTGGAGCACACCCTTCACGCCATCGAGGCGCAGGCTTGCCGCATCCACGCGTCGCTGAAGGTGCTCGACGAGTGCCCCGAGTGCCATGCGCTGGGAGTTAGCATCAACCGTCAGTCAGGCATGTGCAGACGCTGCACCGAGGAGGCGCACGTGGCCGAGGAGGAAGCCTTCAACCAACTGCTGGAAGCCGAGGCGGCAGGATGCGACGGCGGCCCCGAGTACGAGGAGCTCCACCGACGCTGGGCGCAGCTCAGGCAGAAGAACTCGCGCCTGATGCGCAAGCACGGCCTGAAGGGCAAGCGGGAGCGCCTGTAGGTTTGTGACCGGGTGGGACGATACCTCCAGAAACGATGATGATGACGGGAAGGAGGTTCCGCCCGATGAGGAAGCCGAAGCTCACGTACAAGATGGTCGAGCAGGCCATAGAAATGAAGTCGCATGGCATGAGCAACGCCGACATATGCCGTGGGCTGGGCGTCTCCGAGACCGCCTGGTACAAGTGGCTCAAGGACCCCGACAGCAAGGTGAAAGTTGCGTTAGTTGAGGGCATCAAAAAGGCCGAGGCCGAGTACAAGGAGACGCTGCTGCAGTCCATCATGGCGACGGCCACCCGCGAGAAGAACCCGCAGTGGACGGCTGCCGCCTGGCTGCTCGAGCGCAAGTACCCCGACGAGTACGCGCAGACGGCTCGTAGGGTCGAGTCTGAGGGCGAGGACGTCCCGCAAATCACGCTCGGCGTGGAGCTCAAGGTTGCGAGGTCTTCCGATGGCGACGACTAGCGCGGCCGACCTCTGCATCGAACGCTTCCATCCCGTGCTCGGCGACGTGATGATGCACGGCCATACGCATTACTGGCTTCACGGCGGGCGCGGCTCTACGAAGAGTTCGTTCATCTCGCTTTGTCTCGTTCTTCTCACTGTGGCTAATCCCGAGGTGAACGTGGTCGTGGTGCGGAGGTTCGGGAACACGCTTCGCGACTCCGTGTACACGCAGGTGCTCTGGGCCGTCGACGCGCTGGGGCTGAGCGAGTACTTCAAGGCGAAGATATCGCCGCTGGAGATCGTGTACCTGCCGACCGGGCAGCGCATCGTCTTCCGCGGCTGCGACGACCCGCTGAAGCTGAAGTCGACCAAGTTCGCCAAGGGGTATTGCGCCTGCATATGGTTCGAGGAGCTGGACCAGCACGGCAGCATCGAGGACGTGAGGTCCGTCCTCAACTCGCTTCGGCGCGGCGGGAGCAGGTTCTGGGTCTTCTATTCCTTCAATCCGCCCAAGACGGCGATGAGCTGGGTGAACAAGGAGACCTTGGCGAGGAAGCAGCGCGAGGACACGCTCGTCTGGAAGACCTCTTACCTCGACGTGGTCGCTTCCCATCCCGAATGGCTGGGCGGTCCGTTCATCGAGGAGGCGGAGTACCTTCGAGAGGCGAACGAGACGGCGTGGCGGTGGGAGTTCCTCGGCGATGTGGTGGGGACCGGCGGCAACGTCTTCTCGAACATCGTGGAGCGCGAGGTGACCGACGAGGAGATCCGCACGTTCGAGCGCATCAGGAACGGGTTGGACTGGGGTTGGTGGCCCGACCCGTGGCGGTTCGTGCGCTGCGAATGGCAGCCTGGCTCTAGGCGGCTCATCATATTCGAGGAGCACACGGCCAACAAGATGACGCCCGAGGAGACGGGGCGCATCGTGCTCGATTCCCTCACCTACGCGGACGAGCCCGGCGAGGAGCCCTACTACCATGACCAGGTGGTGTGGGTGGACGACACGCCCGACGGCAAGGTTCAGACGAGCGTTTATCGCCGAGATCTTGGCATCCGGGCGCGCCCTGCCCGCAAGGGGCGGATGCGCAAGCTTTCCTACGAGTGGCTGGCCGGGCTTCGGGAGATCGTGATTGACCCGGTGCGGTGCCCGCTCACCTTCGAGGAGTTCGCCATGAAGGAGTACGAGCGCGACCGCGACGGGAACTGGCTCGACATCATCCCGGACGGCGACGACCATTCCATAGACGCGGTGCGCTATGCGGTAATGGACGACGTGTTGCGTGGGTGAAGCTCTTCTAGCACGGTCCTTATCGTTTCTTCGTAATCCGACTCGATGAGCGTGACCTTCTCCCCGCCTTCCTTGAAGGCGTCGATGTAGCGACGGTTGTCTTCCTTAAGCTCATCAGGCGTGCATTCAGCATCGTTCAGCCGTGCTTCGATGGCGCAGGCGTTTTCCCTTATCTCGCCGAAATGGGCGTCGATGAAGGCGTCCGACATGCCCAGGCAGACGAACTCTATGGAGCGCAGGTATTCTTCTTCAAAATCCTTTCGCCAGGCAGGCGGTATGTAGCAGCCTTCGACGATGAGGTTCTGCTTGTTCTCGATAGCCGTCTTCACCATTTCACGAACTATAGGCCAGAGGTATTCCGTGAGCTCTTCGTCGTCCTCGGGCGTAAGGGTTGTGTTTCCGCTGCGGATGAGGCCCATCTTCAGATGGTCGATGGACAGATAGGGGTATCCGAATACTTCGAGCATCCTTTGTGCCAGGAGGGTCTTCCCCGTGTGTGACGTGCCGGCTACAAGAATGACCATGGTTTGTCCTGTTCTAAAGCATTCGTTCTTCTCGGCATTTTAAGGCATGGGCGAGGTTGTGACGATGGGTGACACTTCATCACGATGATTACGGCGGCTGATGGAGGTCTTCTCGTGAGCTTGAATTCCATGGACGAGTACTGGGTGCCTGAGCATGTGAAGGACTATCTTCGCGGGTTGGGGTTTGTTCTTCCCCTGGACGACATGGAGCCTTGGATTCGCAGCTGGGACGACTGGATGGGGGCTCGCGGGGACTTTTATGACTATCACGACCGCGACGGACTTGGGCGTGTATACGAGGTTCATCGGCGTAGCATTCACCCGGCAATGAGGGTGTGCAAGGAATGGGGTTCTCTTCTCCTCAACGAGGATGTCAAGGTTGTTTGCGAGAACCAGGAGGCGACCGACTGGATCGGCTCGTTCTTCTCTTCCACGAACTTCATGGCACAGGCGCAGGCAACCGTCGTGCGGGCTTTCGGGCTCGGAACGGGTGCCTGGGCGCTGTGGGTTGACCTCGACAGGAAGAAGGTTCGCATCCGGCATTACGACGCTAGGATGGTGATACCGCTCACGTGGGACGAGGACGGCATTACCGAGTGTGCCTTCGTCACGCGGGCGTTCTACCGTGGGAAGGCCGTCGACCAGCTGCAGATGCACCTCAAGGGCGGCGCGGGCTTCTCGGCAGACCTTTCCCAATCTTTGCCTTCCTCATCTTCGCATGGATTATCAAACGGTCTTCTCACCATGGACGACGAGGAGACCCATAAGATCGTCACCGTCTGCTTCGACCATGAGGGTAACGAGCTCGCGCCTGTGGGCGTGGCTCCCGTCTTCGACACAGACTGTCCTTTCCCCACCTTCGGCATCGTGAAGCCAGCAGTGACGAACACTCGCGTGGACATGTCGCCCTATGGACAGTCAGTCTTTGCGGATGCGGTGGACGCTGTTCAGGCGGTGGACCTCACCTTCGATGCTCTTATCAATGAGATTGACGTCTCTAAGATGCGTGTGTTTCTCTCCGACGTGCTCTTCGACCGCGAGAAGACTGGGGACAAGGCCATCTCCATACCCTTCGGCAAACAGGACTGCACCGTCTTCCGCAAGGTCATGTCGACCGAGGACACGATCCAGGAGTTCGCGCCGGCGCTGCGCACCTCTTCGCAAAGCGAAGCCTTCCGCATCGCTCTCCAGATGCTCGGCGATTTGACGGGTTTCGGCATCGGCTACTTCGACTTCGACGAGTCCCATGGGTACGTGCGCACGGCCACCGAGGTGAGCTCGGACAACTCGGCGCTCATGCGCAACATCCGCAGGCACGAGAACGCGTTGCAGGACCCCATCACCGCCATCGCCAGGGCGGTCATGGCCGTGTCGCGCGGGTTCGGCGAGGGCATCCCCGACGAGGGCGTCATGGCTGTCATGTACGACGACTCCATCATCCAAGACGTGGCGGCCGAGAAGGCGCAGGACATGGCCGAAGTGGGCGTCACCATGAACGCCTGGGAGTATCGCACCAAGTGGTATGGCGAGGACGAGAAGACGGCCAAGGCGCGGGCACGTGGGCTCGCGAAGGGCACGGCACCAAAGGGCGACGACGCCTAGCGTTCGCTCCAAAGGAGGAAGTCGACCTTCTTCACGGGGGTGAGCCAAGCGTAGTCGGGAAGGAGCTCGTCGAAGAGCCGTATGTTCTTCTCGGCATCCTCCGTAGCCAGGTAGGTCTCGTACCAGGAGGCGATCTGTCCGTACACCTCGACGGCGTTCTCGAGCTTGGCCTGCGCCGTCGTCCCACTGAGCCTCAGGCCGAGCCTTGCGAGCACCAGGCTGTCCCATATCGGCCTGTCGGGGTGGAGCGTGGCGATCATCTTGCTGGTGAAGGACGCCTCCACATTGCCCGTGAGCTCGTGCATCTCGCGCAGCACGTCCCCGAACGCCATGGAGGGGCTGGCCTTCTCCCTCTCCATGATTGCGTAGTAGCTCGACTGCCACTCCGCATTCCTGCGCACGCGGTAGAAGCGGTTGTAGAACCGCTGGAAGTCGGCGTCGGAGCTGACGTCAATCTCGCGCACGGTGCGCTGTATGCGGGCGTAGCCTTCGAGTCCCCATGCCCGCACGAGGGATGACTGTATGGCCGCTCGGCCGTCTATGGTGGTGGGCATGGCCATGGGGCTCGCCTCGCTTTCGGTGGACGCTTGCAGGTGCAATTGTAACGGCTGGGGCGGCGTCTTCCGTCGGGGGGAAGCGGCCTTCAGGTGTGGTGGCGTCCGGGGTGGCAAGCGGCATCAGGTGGGCTGTCAGGAGCCCGCAGGCGCTCACTGGTTGAGCTGGCCGGTTCGGGTTGCAAGAGGGGTTGTCGCGGCCCGGGACGGCTTCTGGCGGGCGCTGCTGGGTGTCGGCTGCTGGTGGAGCGACTGGGAGACGGTTGCCGGCGGCGTGCGGTGGCTGCCGGGTTGCCGCCGCAGTGAGCCTTTGCCGCCCGCGCTGGCTGATGGACTGGACGGGCGCGGACGAGCACGTGACGGCAGCAGACCGGACGACCGCGCGTAGGGTGTGCGCCGCTGGCCGGGCGTGACGCACGCTGACCACGCGCCCCCGTTGACCTTACATTAGGCCGGACGGCGGCGTAGGGCGGGCTGAGCACGCGGCCGGAAGCAGACCGCGAAGCGGGCTGCTGTAGGCGCGTATGCGAAGACCGACCGAAGCCGACGGCTGGCCGTACGGAAGACTCCCATGGGCGCGTGGGCTGCGTGTGGCACGAACGGCCCGAGCGCACACCCGGAGCGTGGGCGGCCGGGCTGCGGACAACCCGAGGTTGGTAGCGCACGGCCAGGCCAGCAGCCAGGGATGGCGGCAAAATAAATCTGCTATGCAAGAGTCACGACAATTGGCGCGACTTCAAACAGAACTTGTCGTCCCTTTAGAACAACCCGCGATTGAGCACGTCTTCTTCGGAAAGGTCATCGAATGCGAGCTGTTGCAAAATACGACCTATGAAATCCTCGAAAAGCTCGACTGAATACGGGTGCGACCAAAGGTAGTCTTTATAGGCGGCTCTACCAGCAACACGACCACTGTATGTCGCATATGACTTTCGAACGTTCGACGAGATGCGCTTAGCCTTTCGGAGGATAAAAATAGCCTCGATGTCTGTCGTACTCGTGCTGATGGGTTTCATATCGAGGAAGTCACAAAGCAGGTAGTACTTCGAGCTTGGTATGGCTATCTTCACATCATGTGCAGTGGCAGCGGCCTCCTGAAACATGGTCTTATCGAGATTGGTCTTTAGTTCGGCCATCGTATAGCCAAGCGAAGTCGTCCGCATCAGGGTCTGGTCGTCTTCAAAACCGCTGGAATACGAAGCCAGCAGATGGAGTGGCCTTGAAATCGAGAAGTCCTGTGCCTTCGTTTTGATTTGAAGACCGCCCCCAATGGCGGGCACCGCTAAGCTGCTTTCGAAGTATGCAGAGGAGAAGACTTGTGCCTGCGAACTAATGACCAGGTCACATGATCCCGTTTCCTTCTCGATGCACCGTCGGACGAAAATGGGAAGGAATTCCTCCATCACGGTATTGTCTAGTTTGAGCTGGCCTTTTTGTCTGTACAGGAAGTCCTCTTCACTATCAAAGATGAAGTCGAGGTCAATGTATAGCTTATACATTGTAAGGTTGTGGACGAGCACACTGACCAGCTTGCTCAGCGTCGGCGCATCGGCAGTCTGCAGCTCGTGTATCCAAGCATCGTATCTTGCTATAGCTGCATTTACTCTCGCAACATCACTTTTTGGCAGTTTCGCATTAGTCAGTAGAGCGACTATCTTCTCGCCGTGTACTCCGCGTGCCACCTTTTCCTCCTACGCCTTCCCGACCTGTTCAAGCTTTCCCAATGCCTGATTAAGTAATAGGACCTTTTCCGACGTATCGCCTTCGCTCTCGATGCGCAGGTCCCTCGCCGCGATGATGGCATCACGCGCGATAAGACGTGCGTCGGCAATCGCCTTCTCCTCGCTGATGAGTTCGAACCTGTCAACGTTTTCGAAGTGCAGTACATCCTCGTAAATCATTTTACCGTAGCGGTTTTTGAAAACCCTCTGCTGACGCATGAGATATCTGAGGCCAGCAATCTCACAGGCAGCCCTATAGACGATCTCGCTGTTTGAGAACGTAGAACCGAGCACCGTTGATTCTTTTCCGACAACGTATATCATTCGTGACCCTGGCTTGGCGATTCGGCTGCTTTCGATAAGCGAGAGGGCCATATCAATGGCGTATTCGATTACTGTAAGGAATCGATTGCCCCTATTTCGCCTGTTAGAACCCAGTTCACTTTTAGCAATAGCGAGTACCTTATAGCCAAGGACTTCAACCGAACGACGATATTGCTGGTGATAGTTCATTACGTTGATGTATGGCGGTGAGGTTATAACCAGGCTTGCCAGGTTATCTTCTAACGGGGCGTTTCTCGAATCAGAGTTGATTGCACGGATGACACCGCCAGTATGCGGCAGCGTGCAGACCAGCTCGCTCAGAGAAGCCCATTTCGTAGAGACGAGCATTGGAGTTGCTTCGTTCTTGTATAGGTCACAGAGAACGATGAGTAGAGCTGCGAGGTCTTTTTGCTTACTCGGCTCAAAGCTTGAGTACCACTCTGACAGAGCCTTCTCCTGGTTATCGTAGCTAAGTGCTGAGGTCAGACTGGTGCCAACCTCATCGATGACTGTTTGTCGCTCTTCGGGTGACAGCACACAGAGCTCGTTGCACTTCGCCATGTAATAAGCTGCGGGATTAAGCTCGACACCATATGCGGACAATCCCTTGCGAGCACTTTCCGTTAGTACTGTTCCCGAACCAGCGAACGGATCGTAGACCACGGAGGAAGAGTCTGCATACTTCTCGAGCAGAGCTTCTATAAACTGTGGCGAGAACTGTCCATTCCAGGCGAATAAGCTAGTCCTGCTGCGCTGGTCGATATCAAGCAGCGACTGATCTATATCCGAGCGATTAATCTCGGTCTCCGAGAAAGGTATCACCAACAAAACCCGCCCTTCTTACTAATCGTCGAATTCAATGTCCACCTCGGCGGCGTTATAGATGTCGATACGGCTCTCAATGTCGATGCGCGTGACGATCCAACCGCGAAGCGAGCATTGCTGGATGAAGTCATCGATTCGATTGACACCGTTGATTTCCTTGAGCGTCACCACGACGCCGAAATTCATTCCTCGTCCGGCCTTCTCCGTATCGCTGCGCTCGGTCGTGCGTATCTTGATGCCCCACATACCCGTACTGTACGCTTTCCGAGTGCGGACGCCGTCTTTCAGGACCTCGCCGATGTGCTTGACATTGTCCCACTTGCGGTAGAACTTGCGGGCTTCCCCCTCGTAGGTGTACTCGCCGGGCTCACCTTGTGGATTCTTGTTTAGCGCCTGAATACGGCCCTTGTCGTTGATGCGCCCGAAATGGAGATCCATTTCCGTGGAAGTGTAGTCGACACCCTGGCGACGGTCGCATTTCGGGAAGTAACACATGGTAGCGCGAGCTATGTAGGGATGCCCGCCCTTGTTGATTGGAACAGGGATGCCGTAGTGATAGGTCTCGTAGTCTTCTGATGAGCCGGTTAGGATGAACCTGATTTCGTCGTTCGACGAGCCCAAGATGTCGGATATGCGTTGAGGGACGCGCCCGTAGCCCATATAGGGGTCGTCCTCGAAATCCCATCCAGCGGCGGAGTCGATGATGAGCGCCTTTGCGACCTCACGCGGCAGGTTCATGACTTGCATGAGGTAAGCCATCTTCCGAGATATCCAGGGGGCTGCATACGAGGTGCCGGGACGCCACGACTCACCTGTGGGGGTGCAGACGTGCATTCCTTTTCCGATTTCTCCGCCCACACAGCAGACATCGGGCTTCTTGAAGAACTCGAGGATGGGGCCTCTGCGCGAGTAGCTTGCGATAGTGCCGTCAAAGCCAGTGGCGTTCACGACGAGCGAGTTGATTGAGTCGGCCGGCGCCCCGATCTTCTCGGGGCTGTTTGCGTTCTCTTTGTTGGTACCCGCGACTACGAAGACGATGTCATCGAACTCGGTTTGGAGCTCGTCAAGAATCGCGGCTTCCGGCGACACAAAATTGCGAGAGACGCCGGCTGGTGAGCCAAGGGAGAGGTTCCACACCTTGATGTCCCTGTTCTCCTTGACGATGCCGCGAATGCTGCGCATGACTGCGAACGAGCTGAAGCGACCGGCTTTGGCGACGCAGAAATGCCGTACTCGGAACCTTCCGCAACCGTCGTCGAGCATGGGATTGATGTGCGGGCCGTCGACGATGAGCGAGGTTACTGCAGTGCCGTGCATCCTGTCCTGCGGCTCAATAACCTCTTCCGGCAGGACATGCTTAGACTTGGCAACATCGACCCATTCGGAGAAATATACCCGTTCGTCGAACGCGGTGTCTATGACGCCAATGACCGGCTCGTTGGTCGGCTCTGGTATGGTCGCCACGCCTTGGTTGTCGACCTGGAACACCTCTGGTTCGACCTCGCTCCAGTCCTTGACAGCCATGGAAACGAGGTAAGGATACTGGTCAACAAGCCGTGTGTATTCATCCTTGTCCAGACGCACGGCGTTACCAAGAACACGATCCGAGGTGACGGTGAACCCGAGATCGTGCATGAAGCCGATGACATCGTCCGCATAGCCCGTGTCGTAAAGCGTTACCACCGCAACGTCGTCAATGGCCTCTGGCTTGTCCTCCACGCCAAATCGATTTACGTAGCAAGCATCGCGCATGCACTGCGCAAACGCGGTCTTGGTGAGGCCCTTGATGGAGCGGCGCAGGCCTTTCTTGTTGAAGTCCTTGAGCTTGTCGCGATCCATCGACCCGTCGTAGTCGCTATCGAGGATCTCTGCGCAGCGTTCCAGCAGTTCAATGGTGCGATCGATAGTCTCCATGTCGACGCAGTGCGTGATGATGTGCCTGGGGCTGCGCTCCTCTCCCTCGAACTTCGCGCCTACCACGGATGATGCGGCTGATTTGGTTCCGCTGAGAAGCCTGCGAATTCGGTTGCTTTTTGCTACGACCGTTTTGTAGTAGACACTGATGAGCGGGTTGAACGGCACGCTTCGCGCTGACCAGTAGCTCTTCATCACATACAGGTCGTTAGCAAGCGACCGCAGCTTGTCAGAGGTAACTTTGCCGTCGCTTGGAAGTTCGACGGGTCCCGGCTGTGGCGCTCGGTTGTGTTGGAACTGCCCTTTGAGTTGCAGCAGGTCATTCATCGTCGGCTCCCCTCAGCTCGCGGGAGACCGTGCTACGCGGTACGTTGGCAAGCGTGGAAATCTCGCGGATGGTGAACCCCTGCTCCCGCAGGCCCGCCAAGTCTGTAAGAGATTCCTCCGGGCACGCCATAGAGTACAGACGTCTCATGTAGTCGAACTCGTCACCGGGGTTACTGAACGCGACGGCAGACCTGAGCATGTTCTGCAAGTCCCCTGGATAGGGCAGCTCTGGCATCAAGGCCATGACCTTGCGGAACAGGCGCATGTCTCTCCCCGCGTACTTGAAGCGCGTGAGCAGGTTACCCATAAGCACGTCAGCGATCTCGAGCAGGTCGTCTTTCGAGTAGCGCCCGAAATCGATGCTCGTGTCGAAACGCCGGGTCAAAGCCTTGTCGAGAGAACTGTAGAGATTGGTTGTCGCAATGAGCACCACCTGGTCGCCCATGGAATCGAGCTCTTTAAGAAGCGCGGAGGTAGCGCGGCCCATCTCCCTCACGTCGTGCTGGTTGATGCGGTCGAGCGCGAGTGCGTCAATCTCGTCGAAGAGGACGATTGCCCCCTCGGGATGGACGAGCGAGTTGATGTCCATGAAGAGGCTGCGAATGTTCTTTGCTGTCTGGCCGAGCTTACTGTCGATTACGGTATTGAAGTCAACGGCGTAGACGTCGCGTCCCACGATGCGGCCGATTTGCTTTGCCGTCTCCGTCTTGCCTGTGCCAGGAGGGCCCTGGAACAGGAACTTGTTCACGCCGGCGTTGTGTCCGATTGCGTTGATGATGCCGGTCACGTCGTTGGATATGCTCTCTGGGAGAGGCAGCGGGTTGGTTGGAAGGTCGAGCTTGCGGAAGAACTCGGAGCTGCCGTCGTTCGACTGAGGGACGAATGCGTTTGCGTCCGACATGAGTGCCATTATGTACTCGGCCAGCTGGTAGTCACCAGCAGCGTCGAAGTCGCGGGCGATATCGTACGCCTCGTTGCGGAACGCCGCGTTGTTGTTCTCGGCGTGGTAGCGAATCAGGTTGATGACGCTGCGCTTTTTCATGGGTGTCCCATCCTCCTTTACTCTAAGAGACATTATAGGACAAGAAACAAGAAATCGGGACGAGGTTTGCGAAATAACGTGAAGTGGTGTAGTATGCCCACGAGCGGTCAAACGCTCGAGAGTACCCGCTAGGAGGTGACGCGATTAGGGTGCAAGATAGTCCGGCAAGAGCCGGGGTGGGCGAAGCCGGAGAGCCTTCGATTGCGGAAAGGGGGAAACGGCGATGAAGACCACAGTTACCGTGCGCATCCCGCGCTACAAGGTCACGCGGACTGGTCGGATCGTTAAGACCGGCACGACCACCCGCCACGTCCACATCAAGAAGAAGTAGGGTCCCAACTCGCGATTGAGACCCCACTCATGAGCGGAGCGGAGGTGTAGTTTTGCGGCTCGCCTCCGCTTCGTGTAACTGCAAACTTTAGCGCAGCCAGCCCCCATTGGCAATTCTGCCGGGCTGTCACAAGCCCGCCTGCTGCGCAGAAAGTATAGGAGGTAGTAAACCTTGCTTGAGATTACCGACGCAGCCGAAGCCGCACTTGCCTATCTTATGGTCAACCGAGATGACTTGCCATACACCACCGAGGACGAAATGTACGTGAAAGCCCTCCTTGATCTGCGCGATGCAGAAATGCTCAAGGGCGAGACCGACTGGGGGCACCAGATGTTTATCGTCCTGTCTATTCTGCCCGCCGGTGTGGAGCACTATCAACGCGCATACCGGTTCCGGAGGAGCTTCGTGTCCCTTAGCGAAACAGCCGATGAGCTCGTATGTATGACATATGCGGAAGCGGCATTTCATCGTCGCAAGGGTCAAGACACCAGCATTGAAATCGTGGACGGACGCGTTTCCGACTACCAGGAACTGGCGCGAACTGGGCTACTCAATATCCAGTGGGCTGATAACGTGCCTTGGGCCGTTGCGACAACAGAGAAGGGCCTCTCCTACATAAGGGGCGACTTCATGGACGAGGAGAGCAAGATGAGCATAAACATAAGCAACAGCCCGACCTTCAACAACACCAATGTCGGCAGTGTGGCCAACGCGACCGCTAAGACTGAGCCCATAAGCGTCGAAATGGCGGTCGAGGCGATCCGTGCGAGTGACGCTGATGACGATGTGAAGCAGAGTGCCGAAGCCGCTGTTATCGATATGGGCGAAGCAGCGAAAGAAGGCAACATAGAGAAGTTCGCGGATGTCCTGGAGAACACTGCTTCCATCGTAAAGAGCACGACCACACTCGGCACCACACTGTTTCCCGTTATCGGCGAGCTCATTTCGAAGTTCTTCATGTAAGCCAGTAGGACATAGGCACTTTGTGACGGCCTCTTAGCCTTGTTGCAGGTTAAGAGGCCGAACTGTTTTGTCGGCCACGATACGAAAGGTGGCTGACATGGCCAGTGATAACCATGGCGACAAGACGCAGGAAGAGCCGCAAGCCCAGGAAAACCTCGGGCAGCAGCAGGCGGCGCAAGGGCAGCCGCAGGTGAACGGCACCGACTGGGAGAAGGCCGTCGCCGAGCGCGACGAGAAGATCGCTGCGCTCGAGGCTCAGGTTGCCGAGGCCGCCAAGAACGCCGAGACGGCAGAGCAGCTGCGCGGCGAGATTGCGGAGCTCAAGGCCCAGGGCGAGTCTGACCGGATCGACTTCAGGCTTCAGCTCGAGGGCGTGCGAAACGTGAAGGCCGCCCGTGCTGTGTTGGCCGACCACGGCGGCGACGTCGACGCGCTCAAGGAGGCAGAGCCGTGGCTGTTTTCCGACGCCCCCGCCAAGCAGCCTGGCGGCAGGACTGGGCTTCCCAACGCAGGCACCAGCACGGATGCCGGCAAGACCATGAGGCGCTGGCGCAGGCTCGCCGGCCTGGACGATTCCAACGACGAAGCATAGGAGGGCTGAGACATGGCCAACAGCATCGAGTTCGCGAAGAACTACACCGGGATCCTCGACGAGGTCTACCAGAGGGCGGCGGTGTCCCGCTGCCTGAACAGCGGCGGGCGCATGGTGCGTGCCGGTCGCAACGCGAAGGAGATCCTCATCCCCAAGATCTCCGTGACGGGGCTCGGGGACTACACCCGCAACGTGGGCTACAAGACCGGAAGCATCACCTACGAGTACGAGACGCACAGCTTCGGCTACGACCGGGCCATCCGCCTGTTCGCGGACGTCATGGACGTGGAGGAGAGCGGCGTCCTGGACTGCTTCGTCGAGGCGGGCGCGGAGCTGCAGCGCACGCAGGTGGCTCCCGAGGGCGACGCCTACACGTTCAGCCAGATCGCGTCCGCCGACGGCGTGACCGTGAAGGGCGAGGACCTCTCCGAGGCGTCCGCCGTTGACGTGCTCGCGGCGCTGCGTGCCGTTACCAACGCGATGGACGAGCGCCAGGTGTCGACGGGCTCGCGCTACCTCTTCATCACGCCGACGCTGCGCGGCGTCCTGGACGACTTCTCGCTGGCGAACCCCACGCGCTCGAACCGCGTGCTCGAGCGGTTCAGCCGCATTGTGGAGGTGCCGCAGGTGCGCTTCTACACGGCCATCGACTTGCTCAGCGGCGATGACGACCAGTTCGGCTACCAGAAGGCGGCGGGCAGCTACGAGAAGACGGCCGACACCGAGGTCGACTCCTCGAAGACCTACTACACCGAGAGCGGCGGTGTGTACACGGCCGTGGCGTCCCCCACCAAGAGCGGGCTCGCGAACTACTACGAGCTCGTGGGCGCGGGTCGCGACATCAACTTCATGGTGGTGGAGAAGTCGGCCGTGATTAAGTATGACAAGCACGTGGCGTCGCGCGTGTTCAGCCCCGACCAGCTGGAGGCGCTGGACTCCTACATGCTCAAGTACCGCAAGTACGGCATCGTGAGCGTGCTGGAGAACAAGCTCGACGGCGTGTACGTGAGCGCGAGCACGGAGTAGCTCCGTGGCCGCAGCGGTGACATACGAGTGGTATTCGCAGACCTATGGGGGCGGGCTTTCGGAGTCCGCCTTCGGGCTTGCGCTGCCTGCAGCGACGCGGCATATACGGTGGCTGGCGGGCGGCGCGGAGCCTGGCGATGACGAGCTGGAAGCCTACCAACGGGCCGTGTGCGCGGCCGTCGACGCCTTCGCTGAGTTCGGCGAGGGGCAGGTCGGCGGCTTCTCGCTCGGGGACTTCAAGGTGACCCACTACGAGGACGAGGGCACGACCGGCGAGGAGATCGCCACGGGCGCGGCGCTCAAGGAGCTCGTCGGTACGTCGCTCGCGTTCTGCGGGGTGCGATGATGCGGGGCCTTCGGCCGATACCGCTGCGTTTGTTGGCCGAGGACGCCGTGGTGAGGGTGCCGGATGGTGCTGGCGGCTATGCCGAGGGCGTGGCCGTGTCTCACGTGCGGTTCGCGCGGACGCAGTCGGTCGTGGACGATGGGCACAGGAGCGCCGATGCTGGCAGCGGCAAGGTCTACGTCGACGCGCTTAACAGCGATGGTGCCTTCGAGGTGCCAGCGGGGTCTCGCATCGACATCGGCGGGCATTCGTACTACGTGGCCGAGCGCAAGCGGTGCGAGGACTTCAACGGGCACGTGCACCACTGGGAGCTGATGGTGAGATGAGCTGCGCGGACTCGATTGCGAAACTGCTGGTAGATGCCCACTTCACAAGTTGCTTCACAAAAGTTCTGCCATCGGCGCTTGACTGCGCTGAGCCCATCGTGGTGACGGAGGGGGCGTTCGAGCGCGATTCCCGGATGGCCGAGGAGGAGCGCGGGACGGTGACCGTCACAGTGCTGGTCGTTCGCGAGGTTCTGGCGTATGCGGAGAACGTTGCAACGGCAGCTGAGTACGCGGTTCGCCGTGCCGACTGGGAGCCTTATGCGGACGCCGGCGCTTACCGCATCCTAGGCATCGACACGACGGAACCAGCGTTCAAGGAGCGCGACTCAAGCGGGCGGTATCTCTGGGCGTTCGACGTGACGTGCGCGGTGGTGAGGTCGCTGTGAAAAAGAAGGATGCGGACAAACGCGAGGATGGCCGTGGCGACGAGCTGAGGCTTCTCGCAGGATCGATGGCTCAGAAGCCCAGGAAAGAAGGCTCCGTGGACGAGATGAGCCTGGAGTCTCGCCGTCGTGCCATCGCCTACGGAAGAGCCAGGGGCAACGCATGAGGTCGATTGTCTACAACGGCATTGACCTCTCTGAATGGTGCAGCGCCGAGGTCGTCGAGAAGGTCGCTATGCCCGTCGTGCCCGACACGATGGTGATGCCCGGGCGTGCGGGCGCGCTGCTCGTTTCTGGTCGCATACCGCCAAGACTGGTGCGGGTGCGGCTGTTCATGGACGCGGGGTTCAGGCCGGGGACCAACGGGCTGGCCGACATTCGGCACAGGGTCTACTCGGCGCTGTGCTCCACGGCTGGCGGGACGCTGCGGCTGCCCGACGAGCCGGAGCTTGAGTACCGCGACGCCGTGTGCACCGATGCGGGGTCGTGGTCGTCGCTTTTCGAGGACGGCGAGGGCGAGGTCGTCTTCACGCTGCTCGACCCCGTGGCCTACGGTAGGGAACGGACCGAGACCGGAGCGGCCTTCGAGGTCGGCGGGTCGTGGCCCACATGGCCGGCATTCGAGCTGGTCGCTTCTGCCGGTTCTGCCGTGCAGGTCGGCTGCGGTGACGCGTTCGTGCGCGCGGAGCATGCCTTCTCCGGCGGCGAGGTGGTGCACATCGACTACGCGAACGAGGGCGTGACGATAGACGGCGCTGACGCCCGTGCGGACGTTACGCTGGCGAGCGACTTCTTCTCGCTCTCTCCCGGCAGCTGCGAGCTGAGCTTCACGGGATGTTCCTCCCATACGACCAGCTTCCGCGAGAGGTGGCTGTGATGGCGGGCTCCGTCCCCACGATCTTCTGGTTCGACCGCTTCGACGAGCGCATCGGGATACTCCCCGTCGTCGGCGAGCTGGTCCACACCGAGGAGCTCAACGGCGAGGACACGCTGGAGTTCGAGTGCCGCGAGGTGCCCGCCAAGGGCGACCGGCTGCTATGGCAGGACGGCGGCGTGTGGCGCGAGCACGTCGTTGTGAGGACAGATGAGCCGCTCGATGGCCTGTGCTCGGTGTATGCGGAGTCGTCGCTTTGCGAACTGCTGGACGATTTCATCGAGGAGCAGCACCTCGTCTCGAAGACGGCGCGGCAGGCTCTGGCGGTCGTGCTCGCACCCACACGCTGGACAATCGCGTCGTGCGACGTGGCCGGCACTGCTGGCTGCGTGCTCTACCACGTGAACGCGCTCTGGGCGCTGCGGAGGGTAGCCGAGGTCTGGGACGGCGAGGTCGAGCCGGTGATAACGGTCGCCGGCGGGCGGGTGGCTTCAAGGGCCATCCGTTTCAAGAGCCAGCTTGGGAGTTGGAAGGGCCTTCGCTTCACCTACGGCAAGAACATGGCGGGCTGCACCAGGACGGTTCTGGAGCAGGACGTCTACACGGCGCTCTACGGGTTCGGCGCTGGCCTTCCCGTGACCGACGAGGACGGGCGCTACACGGGCGGCTACCGCAAGAAGCTCACCTTCGGCGAGGTCAACGGCGGCGTCAACTGGGTCGGCGACGAGAATGCACGGTTGGTCTGGGGGCGCTGGAACGCCGACAGGACGGCGAAGGTGCACAGCTTCGGGCAGGTGACCTTCTCGGAGTGCGACGACCCTGCCAGACTGCTCGCGCTCACCAGGAAGGCGCTCGTGGATGCGGTGCAGCCGAAGGTGAGCTACGAGATCGACGTCGCGGCCTTGGACGGCGGCGAGTGCGGGCTGGGCGACGAGGTTGCAGTCGTCGATTCGAGCAGGACGCCCGAATGGCGGCTCAAGGCGCGGGTCGTGAAGCGCGTGCGCACGTTCGGCGATGCCGTCGTCTGCCGTGTGACCATCGGCACGGTGCAGCAGGTGGACTACGCGGTGACGAGCTCTCTTGCAGCCGACGTTGCCGCCCTGCAGGACGACGTGGCGGGCATCGACGGCAACCTGAGCGTGGCGACCTCGGTGCAGGTGGTCGAGAGCACGGTGACCACCGCAATCGATGACCTGGACGAGCTGGCGGACCTCGACTTCTGACGGCGGGGTTGTGACGAGGGCATACCCTGAGCGGAGACTCTAGGAGGTGCTTCGTGCTCGACGGATACGGACTTCATAAGCTTGTTTGGGACGCCTGCGACGAGCGTTTCGGCGACGTGCTGGTGGCTTCCCCCGCCGACGCTGGCGGGCGCGGAATCTCGCTTGCCGTGAGGGAGGACGGCTCTGCAGCCGACCTGACGGGGGCTGCCGTCTACTTCTTGTGGCGGCACAAGGTGACTGACGAGCGTGGGACCGAGCCCTTCACTGCCGTCGATGCGTCTGTCGGGGCGTTCGAGGTCTACTACCCGGCGGCGATGCAGGAAGCCGAGGGTGCCGTGCAGGCGCAGGTCATGGTCTCGCGTGGTGACGATACGTACATCTCTTCCCGCGTGTTCACGATACGGGTGGAGCCCGTGGTCGTCGGCGGTGAGGAGCACGAGGACGGGTTCACACTGTTCGTGGACGCCATCAACGCCTACGAGCATGCGACCGAGATAACGACGGATGCCGCCGACGCTGCGAACGCTGCGGCCGCGCTGGCCGACACGGCGCGGGAGAACCTGACGGCGGCGGCCGAGCGTGGAGACTTCGACGGGGCCGACGGTGTTGACGGGTTCAGCCCGACGGCCACTGTGACTCAGACCGCCGATGGAGCGACCATCACGATTACGGACAAGAATGGCACGACCACGGCCGACGTGACCAAGGGCGTCAAGGGTGACAAGGGCGATACGGGTGACGTCGGGCCGCAGGGTCCCAAGGGCGACACTGGCGAGCAGGGTCCTCAGGGAATCCAGGGCGAATCTGGCCCGCAAGGACCGAAGGGCGATGTGGGCGAAACTGGGCCGCAAGGACCGCAGGGCGTCCAAGGAGAGACGGGTGCCACGGGCGCTGCTGGTCCTCAAGGTCCCAAGGGCGACAAAGGCGACACTGGCGCGACTGGAGCCCAAGGGCCGAAGGGCGACACCGGTGACACGGGGCCGCAGGGCGCGACTGGCCCCTCCGGTGCTGACGGCGTCTCCTGCACGCACTCATGGAACGGCTCGGTGCTGACCGTCACGAGCGCGTCGGGTACGAGCTCGGCTGATTTGCGCGGGCCGCAGGGCATACAGGGAATCCAAGGTGCTACCGGCCCACAGGGCGAGACGGGACCGCAGGGCGAGACCGGCGCGACCGGTGCCACGGGACCGCAGGGCCCCAAGGGCGACACAGGCGACGACGGTGCGGATGCGACCATCATGGGTGCGAGCGCGACCGTGGATTCTTCCACCGGCACGGCTTCCGTCAACGTCACTTTGGGCGGCACGGCTTCCGCTAGGACGTTCGCCTTCGCGTTCCACAACCTCAAGGGCGAGACAGGCGCGACGGGACCGACCGGGCCGCAGGGACCGGCGGGGACGACGCCTGACCTGTCTGCATACGCGACCAAGCTGTACGTTGACGACGCCATCGCCGCGATCGCCAACCTCGAAGAGGAGGAGTTCTGATGGCCGTAGGCACCGTTTCCACGAGCATCCTCACCGACATCGCAAACGCGATCCGCTACCAGGCGGGCGTTGCCACGCTGTACAAGCCGCGAGAGATGGCCGCCGCTGTCTCTGCCCTCGACGGCACGGACGCCGGCGACTACCAGGAGCAGCCGTACATGCAGCTAGAATCCGGCGTGCTGCCGGAGTCGGTGTTCTCGGACATCGCCTCCGCCATTCGCGGGCAGAACGGCGAGAGCACGCTCTACGCGCCGGGCGACATGGCCGCCGCCATCCTGGCGCTCGAATGGGACGTGGGCTACAAGATCCGTGCGCTCCTGCTCGACGACGGCACCCTGGAGATCAACTACTACGAGCGGCGCACGTCGGTCACCGGCGGGCGCATCGTGCAGGTCTTCGAGATCGACCCGGCGGGCTACTCGTCGGCTTCGGCACGTTCCTACGACTCCATCAAGCTGTTGGTGAAGAAGGTCTACATCGATTCGACCATCGCCGGCCTCGGCATCACAAACTGCAACTACTGGTTCAACGCCTTCTCGAACTGCACCGAGGTGAGGGGCTTCGAGAACCTCTCCGGCATGACAAGCGCAAACCAGATGTTCACGAGCTGCGGGAGCCTGGAGACTATCTACGCCACGAGCTTCAGCAACTCGGGGCTCTCGGGCTCGCTCATGTTCAACAGTTGCAACCGCCTCGTGGGCGGGACGGACGGCTTCGTGCCCTCGGCCACGAGCGGCGCGAGCGTCTGCAAGCTCGGCGCGGGCGGCGTGCTCACGGACCCGAACAACGACAACCGAACCTGGTTCTACGCCCACTACTACGCCGACGGCGAGGGCGTGCTCACGGCAACCTCGACGCCTGACGCCACGCGCGAGCTCGTCGCCTCCGGGCGGATCTGCGCCATCGGCAAGTACGTGGGGCTGGGCTTCACGCCCTGGGATGGCGTCACAGGGCCGACGCACCGGCAGCACCTCACGAGTGCGACCTTCGCGGCCGACATGGCGACGTTCTCGTACCTGAACTTCAACTACCTGTTCTACAGCTGCACGAACCTTGCCAGCATCAGCGGTCTGGGCAACCTCTCGGGCGTGCGTTCGATGCGCTATATGTTCAGCTCCTGCGCCTTCACGACGATCGACTTCCGGGGGTTCGACCCGTCGATGCTGACGGACCTGTTCTACACGTTCTCGGGGTGCTCGCACCTTACGACCATCTACGCGGACCCGGCGTGGACACTGCCAACGAGCGGGATATCGGGCTCGCAGTGCTTCTACTCGTGCTCTACGTCGCTGGTGGGCGGAAACGGCACCGCATGGGCCAGCAGCAAGACGGCGTACACGTACTTCCGCATCGACACGGCGAGCACACCGGGGTACATCACAGTTGCATGATACCTATCATGCTTCAGTTGCAGAGTATGCTTCTTCGCCCTCGCGATAATAGCATCGTATTGCGTCATGGGCTTCAGTCGGAGTAATCACTACGGCATCCTTGCCAAATCGCTTGAAGTACTCTATTAGCTGGGTTGTCGGCCACTCAAAGTAAAACAGGTCATTCTCCCTTTTGACTACGACTGGTCTGTTGGTGTGCATGAGCCCAAACTTACGAAGGCCCTCTTCAGTAAAGCGCACGCAGAACCTCTCGGTTTCTTGGAAGGAGAACTGCGGCGCACTACTCTTTGCGAGCTTGAGCTTGGCTACCGTTTCGCTATCCATAACGTATGTCTCGTTCTGGATGAAGGCTTTGCCCAAACGCGACATACGATATGAACGCACCTTTTGTGCAGCGATGTCGTAGCAAAGCAGGTAATTGAACTGCTCGCCCTTCGAGCTTGCGATTGTATAGGGCATCACTGTTGCAGTGTGGCCACGAACTGTTCTAGACGTGATCGATAGTGTCCGTTTGCTCTTTATTGCACGGCGCACGATTGTAAAAGTCTCCTTGAACACAATCTCTTCGCGCTTATTTCTGGGTTGTGCAAGGTAGGATGCAAACATCTCCTTCATGTATTGAGATAGAGATCGCCCCATCAGTCGATGGTCGGCTATATAACACATCGTTTCATAGGCTTCGTTGCTGACGGTGAGGGTAATCGCGACCCTTTTCTCAGATTTGTTTTCCTGCGAGTCAATGGTAATCGCTAATAGGTCAGCTGCTAGGCTCTCGGCACCCAAGGTGGAGACTCCCGCCCTTTCAACGAGCAGGTTGGCTACCTTCGCTTGAATGGCGCTCGTGCGTTCGGAGTACTGCTGCAAGTAGCTAACGACAAGAGTTCGCAGGAAAGCATTCAGATTGACTCTGCCATCCCGTTTGACGAAATCAAACAACTCGGCATCTTGAGAGAGACGGTCCTTCATCTCAGGCGGGAGGTAAATCTTGAACTTGTCAGTAGACATGAAGGCTCCAAATTGGGGTCGTAAACACTAGTAACCATCAGTATAACAGCAGTTAATCACGCTATAAATGGGGTCACAAATTGAGATATGAATGAAGCTATTAAGAATCCAGCAGCCCATCTATCATTCTTGTCGTAGTCAAACAACCAACGCTAAACAAGGAGGCACGGTGGACATGAAGGAGCAGGTAGCTATGAACAGGATCAAGGTAAGCGACGAGGTCATCATTGCGGTCGTCGAGATGCTGGGGAAGGTGTTCTTGGCGCTCATTGCGGCCAAGGCGGCGCCTCGGCCGAGTGACTGCTAGCCTCTCGCAAGGTCGCTGGGATTGAGACGTTATTCTCCATGCCCAGCGGCCTTGAACCATGTTTCAACTATGGGAGCCCACGAGAGCACAAACTCGCGGGCTTCATTTGCTTTTGAAAGCGTGACAAATCCGGTGTGCGCCCCTGGATTGCGATACTCGTCAACTCTTGCCCTGCCAATGACGTCTATCATTTTCTCGGTACGGTATGCGTCAACGCCGTCAGTCGTTAGGACGCTCTCTAAGCTTTCCTCCAACAGTTGGGCACATTGATCGCTTCGGTGGTGTATATGGGCAAGAAGCGTCCTGATCACGCCAATCTCAATCGACTTTTTGAATCCTGTCTTCACTGCGTAGATCGAATCTAAGTCTTTGAGCCACCTCTTGTGACTTTCCACTATAGGCTCATCTGACCTGCGCCGTGAATTGTATTCGATATAGCCAGTAAGATCCTCGAGCTCGGAATAGTCTATGGCGTTAACGAAGGGACGGATGAGATTGTCGTTGTAGTCTATTTCAAGGACCCTGAAGTACATCAGGGCGATGTGGCTCGCGTCGCGTACTGCAAGATTCGCGCTTTCATGCAGCGCAAAAGCGCATTCGGCATTTATCAATGCGTCGAAACAATGGCGTGTAAGCGAATTTGCAAGCTTGGCTTGCTGTAGTACCATACCGTGAAAACCTTCACCCGCCTGTATAGGGTATCCGGAAAGCTTGTCTCTTAGGCCGAACCTGTCATTCCCGTCAACTCTAATCATGCTATGTGTGAAGCCTAGATAGCCCTGCGCAGACTTGTTGCCATGCTCAGCCGCATCAAGTATTACTGATAAGTAATTGTCAATGACAGGGCTCAAGTCGTATTGCCCCAAGCTAATGCAACTCCGAAGAATACCTTCGACGCATTGATATGAATCGACACCAGGATGTTGTTCCGGGGCACATAATATGCTGCAGAGTTGCAGAAGCCTTTCTTTCCAATTGCCCGATCTGTATTCTTCGATGCGTTGGAGCCAACTACAATCGCTGAGAGCGATTTGTGGGAGGTCTGCCATCCCCTCGGGCAGAATCGATTCGTCGATAAGATCGCAGCATCGCAGGACGAAAACGCACTTATCATAGATAGCTGCGAATGGCGCAGTCTCTTGATACTCCTCGAACCTCGTGCCGCAGTTTGTAACGTTCTTTGAGTATTCGCTAATCTGCGAAACACACTCAGCAGCCATGCTTAAGGCGTTGGCAAACGAGTCGAAGACCTTGAACTTCGAAATCTGCTGCGCTTCGATTTCGCAGATATGTTCGACCCTACGCATGTCCACACTTACTGGCCAGCCATCACTACCTTCTGGATTGCTTAGGGCTAGGGCTTCTAGGCATTCGATTCGCCTAGACAGTTCCTCGATAGGTGAAAGGCCCAAGTCATTGTTTCTTAGAAGCCTGTCGAGATGCTCGTAATCACCCAGGACCCGATAATCCGTTTCGACAACAGCAACAGATGCGGAGTAAAAATCAGAATACCCTGGAATCCTTGAGAAATGTTCGATAGCCTTTGCCGTATACACATCTACGCGTGGGTCAGCGATGACATGAAATGTATCCATCGAATAGCCCATGAGCTCTAGGGCCATCCTTTGGTACATCATCCCCACAAAGTAATCAATATCTGTCTGGCCGATGAACTCGAGCACACCAATTGCCTTGGCTGCTTCAAGATAGTCGTTGTTCTTCAGGGCCTCATCAAAGGCATCCATTGTGGCAAGGAGAGCCTTACCGTATTTCTTGGGTATGCGAGTATAGGCGTTTATGGTGACCATCTCGTCTTGGCTCATGCAGCTTCTCCCAACCGTTAAACGCAAGATATGTGCCAATCTTAACCGACAGGAGTCTAGTCAAGCCATACCCCGTCTCATTAGAAACGGGGTATGCTCCTAGACTATCGGATGGGGTGAAGTGTCCCTATCTCCCGGTATAGCGGGTCACCTTCGCCGACGAGGACGTCCCACCACCATTCGGGGCTCTCGACTCCCGACTGACAGAGCATGTCGAGGAGTTTGCTGCGGGCTTCTGGCGGCAACTGCTCGAAGTCGGTGCGCATGGCGTCGAGCACGGCCTTGCTGGTGGAGATCATGTCGTTGCAGATTTCCTTCTTCTCCTCGAGGCTGTAGCTCTCGGGCGAATAGCAGCAGATGTCTGCCTTGAAGTAGGCCATGTCCTCGGCCTGCTGCAGGGCGGTCCAATCGGTGTTCGTGGCTGACATTGCCACCTTCCTTCCTCGGCACCCGAGCTGGGCGTTTGCCTAGCGGGTGCCGTGACTTTGCCGTGACTCTGGCCGAAAAACCAGTGTCGCATCGTGTCTTGCATAGGTACCAGTGTCATCGAAAAGGGCTGGTAGAAGGTACTTTTGTCGTTTCGTGTCATGCACTGTCGGGTCGTCTTTACGCCCTCATAACCCGGAGGTCGTCGGTTCAAATCCGGCCCCCGCGACCACAAAACCGCAGGTCAGACAAATGTCTGACCTGTTTTTGTTTTCCCTTAGAATACATCGGAGATCATCTTCTTGCTTCATCCCTACATGTCTAACATGTCGGCATGCATCATCAAGGCGCCGAAGTTGTGCTTCATGGACACCAGCTTATACGCCTACCTGTGCGAATGGCAAGACGCGCGCATGCTCGAGGACAGCGTGATGGGCGGCTCCTTCTTCGAGATATTCGTCGTAAGCGAGCTCGTGAAGAATGCCTCCGCATACGGTTTCGACCCGAGGATGATGCTCTACTACTATCGCGATATCGGCAGGAAAGAAACCGGCTTTCTGCTCCCCGCACAAGGCGCCCTGCATTCTATCGAGGCGAAAAACGCAGAATCGCCGGGGAGGCCGACCCCCATTTAAAGGAGCTCAAGAAATACAAAAAACCGATAGAAGCGGGCCTCATTATAGATACATGCTCGAAGATCATCCCCATCGGAGCCGAGGCGTACTCATATCCCGTGTCGATTCCAAGGCTATAACGTGCTCTAGTCCTTCTTGGCGCATCCCCCCACGGCGTACAACGGGTAGACGGCGATAGGGATGTACTCTTAAGTTACGCACTGCTCCTTTGGCCCCGGATGCCTATAAGGTTCCCACAGGTATCCGGTTTATCGAAAGCATTGGATTGATCTGAAGACTTGAGGCCCGAATAGAGAAGCAGCTCTACTTGAACGCTCCCGTACCGCCGAACGCGTATGCTTTGACCATCGCCATCACCACACATGCCACGGCACCCCAGGCAAGGCACGCAAATGCACGCGGCCAGCGCCTCTGTATCCGGCGCAGCATCGTATCCACGGGGTAAACCAGCAGCAGGCCCATCACGGCGAACGAGAGCACACCGCGCAGACAGAGCAGCCCGTCTGGCGTGCAGAGGAAGTCCCAGCCAGGCACGCGGTAATCCCAAGTCTGAATCCCAAAGCCGTAGAGCGTCGCCGCGCCGGCAGCATATTCCAGCACGGCCGTGAGCGCGCAGATGGCAAGAAAGCAGTGTAACGGCCGCTCAAGCAGGCGTTCCCAGCGTCCACCCACGCCGAACAAGAGCTCGATCGCGACAGCACCGAAACCATATATCTGCAGAAAGGGGATGCCGAGGCCACCGTGCTCGGGATCGAACCAGCCCCGCTCCACCAAACCGATCCCCGCCTCGTAGAGCCAGCCCAACACACCTGCGATCACGAAGGCGGCGGCGATGAGAGCTAGGCGGTCACGCTGGTTGAGCGTACGGTCTGCGCTAACGTGTGGCATGGTTGGCTTCCGGTCGGGCGGACATGGCGGGCCGTGCATCGCTCTAGACTATAACGCATATGATGCGCGAGCGTAATAAATGACAGGTACCGGCCCTGCCCCCCTGCCACAGTGGGATCCCATCTCGCAGCCGCCATGGCACCAGAAGACCTGTGTCCACAGGTTCTTCGTGGACACGGGCCCTCTTGTGGCTCGAAGCGTGCGGACAGGAGCGTTTTCGTGCCATGGCCTGAGACCGCGACGCGACCCGCCCCTATCACACCTGTCACGTGAAATCACCCATCATGCACCGCCCCACGCATATGTGTAAACTACCGTTTGTGCCTCTCCCCTACCATCGCCCCACCACATGTGCTATCAATCAAAAGAGGGGATACGAAAACGATCTTGCCTTTCATGCCCGCCCCTCCCACGCACCTGCAAATGCGTGCGCGTAAAACCGCATGGTTCTGAATCCCTTTCGAAAGGAGTCCCCATGTTCTCAGTTACCGCCCTGGGTGAGCTGCTCATCGACTTCACCGACGCCGGGACCTCCGCAGGAGGCCAGAAGCTCTTCGAACGCAATCCCGGCGGCGCCCCGGCCAACGTCCTCGTGGCACTCGAGCGCTTGGGGATGTCCACCGCCTTCATCGGCAAGGTGGGCTGCGACATGCACGGAGAGTTCCTGCGCGCCACCCTCATCGCCAACGACGTCAACTGCGACGGCCTCATAAGCGACCCCGATTACTTCACGACGCTCGCCTTCGTAGCGCTTTCCGCAGAGGGTGAGCGCACCTTCTCGTTCGCACGCAAGCCCGGCGCCGATACGCAGCTCAAGCCGGAGGAGCTCAACCGCTCCATCATCGAGAACAGCCGCGTTTTCCACGTGGGATCGCTCTCACTCACCGACGAGCCCGCCCGCAGCGCCACCATCGCAGCGCTCGAGATGGCGAAGGCCGCAGGCTGCGTCATGTCCTACGACCCCAACTACCGCGCCTCCCTCTGGACGGGGCCCGAGGTTGCCGCCGAGCAGATGCGCTCCCTCGTGCGCTACATGGACCTCATCAAGATCAGCGGCGAGGAGTGCGAGCTCATGTCCGGGCACAGCGACCCCACCGAGGCCGCGCAGGCCCTGCTCGCACAGGGTGCCAAGGTGGTCTGCGTCACGCTGGATGCCGAGGGAGCGCTCGTCGCCACCAAGGACGGCACGGCAACCGTGCCGAGCTTCAAGGTCGATGCTGTCGATACCACGGGCGCGGGCGACTCCTTCTGGGGTGGATTCCTCTGCGCATTCGTGGACAGCAAGCTTGATCCCGTCGACGTCTCCCTCGAGGATGCGAAGTCGTTCGCACGCTTCGGCAACGCGGTGGCCTCGCTCTGCGTGCGCGGACGCGGCGCCATCCCCTCGATGCCCACCCTCGACGAAGTCGAGAAGATCCTAGCTTAGAAATCAGTGCGCGGCAGCAGGCCGTGCAGCAGCTGAGGTGACAAGGGCTCGCGTCGCGGATCCTTTCCTGCAGGGGATGAAGGATAGCGGGGGCTACTCCTGCAGGGGATGCATAGCCTTCTCGAACTTGAACAACCCGCTCTCCTCATCGGGATAGGAGCCCGCCTCCTCCTGCGGGTAGTTGGGGTCGGGGTGACGGGAGTTGTAGTACTCGGTTATGTGGAAGCCGCACCTGTTCACGTAGAAGTGAATGTTCCTCTTCTCGTGATAGGGCGTGACGAGCTCCCAGCTCTTGGCATCAGGATAGCGGGACTCTATCGCCCTCCACGCAGCCAAGCCGAGGTGCCGGTTCTGAAACTCGGTGTCCACAAAGATGAAATCAAGCAGCATCGCACTCCCATCGCCCGAGACGATCGCCCCGCCGACCGCCTCTTTCTCGTGCACGATCTGCAGGGCCTCGCCCCCGGGAGAGGCGAGCGCCTCGTCTATGTCGCGCACAGGCGGGATGACCTCGGGGAAGTCCGGATAGTCCGCAAGCATCGCCTGTGTGAAGGCGTCCTGCAGGCGATATTTGAATGCAGCCAGATCCTCGGGGCGGACGGGTTCGAGCGTTACGGCAGTCATGGGCGGCTCCTCCGGTCGTTTCGGATACGAGCAGCGTACACCAATTCCTATGGATCTGCCGGACGCCTCGAAGTTCTACGACTCTCATCCGGCTCTTAGGAACTGGCAACCATGGATCTGACGTTTCTCGGAATGCTATCGTATAGAAAAGGTATCCGGCCTCTTCATGCAGAGGGGACATATGAGAGGTTGCTTATTCATTTGAGCAGCAAGAACACGTAGCAAAGGGGGATCCATGAGAAAGCGCCCTGTCCTGACCTACAACATACTCCTGCCCATCTGGCTGCTCATATGGTTCCCCAGCTGGCTGTGGCTCCTGCTGATTCCGGCAAACTACCTGATCGACCGCATCGTGCTGCATTGGAGCCTGAAAGGCCTCGATGACCGCAACGCATTCTGCCGGCGCGCCACGTGGAAGATCTGCGTAGCCGGGTTCCTCTCAGATTTCGTGGGAAGCGCTCTTCTCTTCGGCATGGGGATCCTCTTAAGCTCTCTGGGCTCGGACGTTGCAGGAGATATTGCCGATAGCCTCATGTTCGATCCGTTCGGCAACATCGGGGCGCTCGCCTGCGCTCTTCTCGCCGTCGCGCTGGCCGGGCTCTGCATTTTCCTGCTCGATCGCCGGATCCTGAACGCATCGGGGCTCGATCAGGAGCGTGCCCGCACAGCGGCGCTTCGCCTCGCCCTCATCACCGCACCATATCTCTTCCTGATACCCTCGAGCCTGCTCTATCGCTAACGTCACGTCTACAAGCAGCTGAGAGCTGCCCGTACGCTACGCAGGAGGCAGGACGAACAGCACCCTCAAGATCCCCAAGATGAGCAGATGCCCCGGATAGAACAGGTAGAAGAACCATTTGCCAACCGTTTCGCCCTTGCGGCCGTCGTAGAATGCGCAGAGCGGATAGTCGAGAAGCGCGAAGAGCTCGTAGGGGCTGAGGAATACAAGCGGCACAAGAATCGCGATGATCTCCAAGCGGCGCATGCCGCAGAGCCGTGCAAGATATCCCATGACGATGGCAAGCACGCCGCCCCATGAATAATCGGAGCGTATGCCGTGTGCGAGAAGGCAGGCCGCAGCAACCACGGCAATGCAGGCGAGTATGCGGATGGCCGCAGGGATAAGATCTTGCTCTTTCGGCCTCAAACGCTCGATCGCCCACATGGTGGCGAAACCGATGGCGAGCGTGAAGAAGACGTTCTGATACTCCATGCGCCACCAGATGTTCGCCTGAATATCGCTTCTCCAAAGAAACAGTGCCAAGTCGAACGGAAGCTCGGAGATCAGGGCGAACAGAACCAAGCGGCCCAGATAACGTCCGCGGCTGTGGGTATGGAAGAAGCCCTCCACCAAGAGGAAGATGAAGAGCGGGAAGGCAAGGCGACCGATGCAATGGAGCGCCAGCGCCGCCTGTTGCAGCGCTTCCCCCAGCCCGACATCGGGCGTGAACATGAGGTGCCGATCCAGAAGCGATGCCGCGCTATGATCCGCCAGCATCGTGACCACGGCAACCCATTTGAGGCTCGCTGCGCTGAGGCCCCGCTTCTCAATGCTTTTATCGGACATGCTGCATTCCTACCAAAGAACTAGCTCACCGCAACGGTGCGCTCCTCGTCGATGGCTGCAACCTTGCGGCGGCGATTGGCGTAGCGCTCGGCCATGAGCGCATCGGTAGACATCCACGTCTTTACGATAGCCATCGCAAGCACCGATCCGATGAGCTTGCCGCCGATGCACAGGACATTCGCATCGTTGTGCTGGCGCGCAAGCTCGGCGCACACGGGATCCTGGCACACGCAGGCGAAGATGCTGCGGAACTTGTTCGCGATCATCGCCGATCCGTAGCCCACACCGTCTACGAAGATGCCCCGCTCGCATTCACCCGTGGCAACGGCCATCGAAGCGGGGTAGATGAAATCAGAGAGATCGCAGCCTTCCTCGTCATAGGTTCCGAAGTCCGCGACCTTATGGCCCTCACCCTCGAGCCACGCCTTGATCTGGTTCTTGAGCTGCGTTCCGGCATGGTCGTTCGCCATGGCGATCCTCATGATGTCCTCCTCACATTCGACAGGCGTTCCCCTATGGTGAATCTCCTCCAAGCATAATCCCATCGCGCATCACCCATACCTCCAAAACGGTGATGGAGCTCGATGGGGCGATGGAGAACCGCCGCTGGAGCGTTCAGCTGATTCTCAGCGTGCATTGCCCTATTTGCTCTGGAACACGCCTGCATGCCCGCCTACCCTATTCAATAGATAGTTCGCAGCGGGCGCGAGAACTCCATCTGCTCAGGAAAAGGACATCTTCATGGCAACGATCATCCCCTTCGGAACAACCCCAGACGGCAACGATGTCCGCTTGTTCGCGCTTTCGAACAGAAGCGGTATGTGCGTGGTTCTCTCCGACCTCGGAGCCTGCATAACGCGCCTTATCGTCCCCGATGCACACGGCAGCTTCCGCGACGTCGTCCTCGGTCTCGACGGACCGAAAAGCTATAGGGACAATTCCGCCAGCCTTGGGGCGACGGTGGGCCGTAATGCCAACCGGATCGGGCGGGCCCGCTTCATGCTCGACGGCACCGAGTATCGGCTCGAGGTGAACGACCACTCGGCAAACCTCCATGCCGGAAGCGACTATTGGTTCCATCGTCTGTGGGAGGCAGAGGTGGATGAGATAGGCAATGCGGTGACGTTCCGCCTCGATTCCCCCGACGGCGACCAAGGCTTCCCGGGTGCCGTGAGCGTCGGTGTCACCTTCACGCTCACCGAGAGCAACGAGATCGTTGTGGACTATGATGCCCGTCCCAGTGCGAGGACCGTCATCAACATGACGCAGCATTCCTATTTCAACCTCAACGGACACGCCTCCGGCACCATCCTCGACCACACGCTCCAGATCGACGCCGACTGCTTCACCGAGGTCACCTCAGAGCTCATCCCCACGGGAAGGATCCTTCCCGTGGATGGAACCGCGCTGGATTTCCGCACCGCGCGGCGCATCGGGGATGGATTGGGCTCGCTGGATGGGCGTATCGGCGAGTTCGGCGGATACGACCACAACTTCTGCCTCTCAGCAGCGACCGGTGCGGTGCGCCATGCCGCCACACTCGAAGGCGATAGGAGCGGCATCGTGCTCGAGGTCCTCACCGATCTTCCCGGCATCCAGATCTACACCTCAAATGTGCTCGACGAGACGCGGGGCAAGGACGGCAAGGTCTACGGCACACACGAAGGCATCTGCCTCGAGACGCAGTTCTATCCGGACGCCATCAACAAACCCGCCTGGCCCCAGCCGGTTTTCAGCCCGGAGAACCCCTACCGCTCGCGCACGGTCTTCAGGTTCACGACAAGGTAGTCCGATCCATGCGTCCGTGCAACCGATAGTTGCGCGATAGTTGGTGGCCTCCTCGGCAATGAGCCCCTAGAATGATGCATTGTCAAGGTTGGTGAGAGGAGATCTGGGATGCGGCTCGGTATGGGGACTGTGGAGCTATTGGTAATACTCCTCATCTATGCCATCCCCCTTGCCGTAGTAGCCTACCTCCTCAAACTGCTCGTGCGCTTCCTCAAACTCTCCATCGGCGAGATGGAGGAGCGCGCCCACGTGCGCAAGGATAAGGAGCCCGAGGTTGCCGAGATACGCCGATCCCTGTCGATGACGCTGCGCGAACGGCGCGAGGAGTGCGGCATGACGCAGGAGTTCGTTGCCCAATCGCTCGGCGTCTCACGCCAGGCGGTCTCGAAGTGGGAGAACGGCTCATCCGACCCGAGCACCACCAACCTCATCGCGCTTGCAGAGCTCTATGCGGTCGACCCCATCGAACTTATCAAGGGCATCGCGAAAAGCAAAGATGCCTGATCCCATCGGCGCGCTGCTCGTCGAACGCAAGATCGTTCGGCTGATCCTGCGCCCCCTGCCTTGGAGTATGATGAAGGCACGCGGGAAGCAGCGCTGCGAGGGGACGGTATCGCATGGTATCCGAGAAGGCTGAGAGCTCAGTAGAGACGCCGTTGGGCAGCAGAACATGGATTGTCATCGTGCTGCTGGCCCTCGTGGGCCAGATCGCGTGGGCTGTCGAGAACAACTTCTTCAACCTCTTCATACAGGATGCATTCGGAGCCTCGCTCTCCGACGTGGCTCTCATGGTAAGCGCATCGGCGTTCACCGCCACGGCCACCACGCTGCTCGTGGGAACCTGGTCGGATCGCGTAGGCCGCCGCAAGGCCTTCGTCGTGGCAGGCACCCTCGTCTGGGGCCTCTCCATCTGCGCGTTCGCCGTGCTGCAGAGCATCTCCGGCACACTCGCCCGCGACGCCGCTGCAGCAGCAACGCTGGGCATCTCGCTCACCATCGCATTCGACTGCCTCATGACCTTCTTCGGCAGCCTCGCCAACGACGCCTGCTTCAACGCATGGCTCACCGACATCACCGATAGCACCAACCGCGGCCGCGTGGAAGGCGTCAATAGCGCGATGCCCCTGCTCAGCATGCTCGTGGTCTTCGGCGGTGCGCTGTTTTTGATGATCGTGGGCGATGACGGCAGCGTAACCTACAACTACCCGCTCTTCTTCACGATCATCGGCGGCGTGGTCATCGCCACGGGTATCGTCGCAGCGTTTCTCATGGACGAATCGCGTCCCAAGCCGCGCACGGGCAAAGGGTATTTCACCGAGCTTGCCTACGGCTTCAAGCCCTCTTCGATGAGCGAGAACCGCCTGCTCTACCTAGTGCTTCTCGGGTATTGCGTGTTCGCGTGCGCCATGCAGGTATTCATGCCGTACTACGTGCTGTACCTGCGGCTCCCCTACATCTTGGGCGAGAACTACGTGTTGGTCATGGCACCGTGTATCGTTATCGCATCGGCCTTCACCATCTTCTACGGCAGGCTTGTCGACAAGCACGGCTTCTCGCGCTCGATCACCCTGCCGCTTATGCTCTTCGTCGCCGGGTGCGCCCTGCTGACAGCTCTCACCAGCGTGCCCGCCGTCTTCATCGGCAGCATGCTCATGCTTTCGGGATACCTGGGTTCCGTAGCCTGCTTCAGCGCTGCCATCCGCAACTGCACCCCGAGCGACCATGTGGGCCTCTACCAGGGTATCCGCATCTTCAGCGTGGTGCTCGTGCCCATGCTCATCGGCCCGTGGATAGGCTCTGCGGTAAGCGCCTCATCGGGCGTCGTGGGTTTCGGCGTGGTGGGAGATGACTTCGCCCCCAGCTCGCTCGTGTTCGCCGCAGGTGCCGCAGTCTCGCTTCTCACCTTTGCCGTGACCTGGCTCATCCGCCGGGAAGAACGACGCCCGAACGCATAGGACCGATCTGATCAATACCGGAGGACACCATGGACGACACCACGAACAGAGCCCCTAGGACCGAGCGCGAACGCATGGCCGCCGGCCTGTGGTACGACGCCAATTTCGACGAGGAGCTGAAGGCGCTTCGCGAGGCGGCAAAAGACCTAGCTGCGGAGTTCAGCGCCACCCCGCTTGCGCAGGCCGAGCGCCGCAACGATATCCTCCATCGGCTCATCGGCAGCATCGGCGACAACTGCGAGATACTCTCGCCGTTCTACGTGGATTACGGCACCAACATCTCCATAGGCGAGGGAACCTTCATCAACCACGGTGCCTACCTCATGGATTGCGCGCCCATCGCCATCGGCGATAGCTGCTTCATCGGCCCGTGCCTCGGCGCCTACACAGCGCAGCATCCGCTCGTTGCAGAGCAGCGCAACACGGGGCTCGAGCGTGCGCTGCCGATCACCATCGGCGACAATTGCTGGCTCGGTGCGAGCGTCACCATCATGCCCGGCGTGACCATCGGCGAGGGCTGCGTGATAGGAGCGGGCAGTTTGGTCACGCACGACATCCCCGCAGGCAGCATCGCTATGGGCTCTCCCGCCCACGTGGTGCGCACGATCACCGATGCCGATCGTATCGAGCGCTGAAAGCTTGCCGTCGCACGGCATCGGCTCGCGCACCTCGATCCGGCAGGCTCAGTCCTCGAGCAAGCGTGCGAAGCGCCGATAGCATAATCGGTGCACGCGCACTTCATGGATGGCTCTTCCATTAGGGGCGTTTCAAAGCCCGGTGAAAACTGCTACCTTAGAGTACATGAGATCATAGGCGGACAAGAGGAGACATCATGCGCGTTGCGGCAACTTACGAGAATGGCGAGATCTTCCAGCACTTCGGGCGTACGCCTGCGTTCAAGGTATACGAGATCGAGAACGGCGCCATCGTGCGCTCCGGTATCCTCGATCCCGAAGGTGCAGGGCATGGAGCACTCGTAGGCGTGCTCGCAGAGTCCGGCGTCGATGCCCTCATCTGCGGCGGCATCGGACCGGGCGCAGCAAACACCCTCGCCCGGTCAGGCATCACGCTCTATGCGGGGATCTCCGGCAGCGCAGATGCAGCCGCAGAGGCGCTTGCCGCAGGAACGCTCGAGCGGAACACGGATGCCAATTGCGACCATCACGACCATGATCATGGGCACGGGCAGGGCGAAGGCTGCGGCCACCACGGCACGGGCGAGCACCACTGCTGCCACTAGGCGCAGCGTGTTCTTCACAGCATCGTTTCGGTCGAGCGGGATTTCTGGGACTCTAGGCTGATTTTCGCTTGCAATGCTGTCTGCAGCTGGGTTGGATCGGCGCAATTAAATGCTAGGTGCGAGCAAATTGGAGTTGTAGGAAGATTTGGGGGTGATGATGCGTTTCGGAGGGTTGGCAGCTTTCAAGAAGTGCAGGTAGAAGAAGTGGCCTTCGTTTCATAGCAGGATGAGTGGGGTCACATCTTCCTACAACTCCAATTTGCTCGCAGGTATGGGGTTCTCGCTCTGCTTTTTGCGTAGCATCCTGCAAAAGGCGAGGCTTTTTCCCATGATCCGTCATGATATTCTCTGTGATATCGACAGCAATTCCGAGGAGAAACCGTGCTGCTCGGCGACGACATCCGTGCTTTCACACCTACAAGCGATCAGGAAGAGGCCGACCGCGCCCTTATGCTCGATCGGCTTGCGGTCGACCCGCAGGCTCTCGACCGCACGTATCCCGCACACTTCACTGCCTCGGCGTGGACTGTCGATGTAACGGGCACACAGGCGCTGCTTGTCTACCATAGGATCTACGACTCATGGAGTTGGATAGGCGGCCATGCCGATGGCAAGGAGGACCTTGCGGCCGTAGCCCGTCGCGAACTCGAGGAAGAAACGGGTGTTTTTGATGCGTGGCTTGTCGATGCGGGCGCAAGCAGGATCTTTTCGCTCGAGGCACTCCCCGTAGCGGGACATATGCGCCACGGCTCATGGGTAAGCTCGCATACGCACCTCAATGTGACCTATCTCTTCATCGCAAACCCCACTGATCCCATACGCGAGAACCCCAGCGAGAACGCGGGTGTGAGGTGGGTGGCGCTCGACGATATCATCGAGCTCTCGACCGAACCGTGGATGCGTGAGCACGTCTATGCCAAGCTCATCGAACGCGTCCGCACGCTGCTGGGCGGATAGGTCACCAGTACGGAACGCGACGCACAAAACGTACGGATGCACGGGGTGGAAAAGGGGTGCTCCCCTTCTATTCAAGTGCCTTCGCGAAGGAGGGAAGCGCCTGACGACGGGCGCTTCCCTCCAAGAAAAGGGGATCTCGTTGAAAAAGCCCTTATGCAACCGCGCAGGACTTTCTCGCCGCCATGGCGATACCTCCGATGACGATAGCCGCGATAGCTGCATCCGCTGCATAGAAGGCTAGCTTCCAACCCTCGATACCGCTCTGATCGGACTCATCGTAGATCCAGCTGTTAGAGGTGGTATAGAGGATATTATGCATAGCCGTACGCATGTACTGCACGTTAGAAGCCGCAGTCTTGTCGGTCACTTGGTTGGGGCCGCCCTCGAACGTGGAGAGCATGGCGTCCACACCGTTAGCGAGCGCCATGTCGGCATTCATGAAGCCATGGCCGTTGTTGCGGAAGAAGTCAGAGACGATGAACCCGCGGAAACCCCATTCGCCGCGCAAAATGTCATTGTTGAGCGCAGAGATCTCGCCCACCCACTTGTTGCCGATGAAGGACCATGCTTCCATGACTGCATCTGCACCGCCTTCCTTGACGGCAATCTCGAAGGGCCTGAGGTAGATCTCGCGCATCGACTGCTCTGTAGCCCAAGCACAGACCATCTTGCCGTTTGAGTCGTACATCGCGAAGTGTTTGATCGTGGAGTAGACTCCCTGAGAATGCGCGCCGCGGACTGCATCGGCAGTCATCCAGCCGGCAAGAACACCGTCTTCCGAGAAATACTCGTAGTTGCGGGCAGTGAAGGCGGAACGATGGGTGTTGAGCGCAGGAGCGTACCAACCGGTCGAGTTCATCTCCCTGCTCATCTTGCCCATCATCTCGCCCCAAGAGTAAGCCAGATCATGGCTCCACGTGCAGGTGATGACAACCTCGATCGGGAAGCCGATGGAACCTGCGCCTGTGAAATTGTTGTTGATTGCGGCGGGACCGTCGCAATCAACATTCTGAACCTTCTTGATAGAGGCGATAGCCGGAGTCTGATAGCCCGAGAGAGCTATGGTAGCGGCCATCTCATCAACTGTAAGCTGATCGAGTAGGGCATCCCACATGGGATCGTCGTAGTCGAGACCGCGCACGTCGTAGATCGTAAGAGAGCCCTCAGCGCCCGTGGTGGGCATCTCGGCATCGGGATCGATATAGGCATTGGGGTCGTAGTTGGCGTTCAGGTGGTATCCGGCGATGTACTCGTCGGGCATGTCTAGATTGCGCGGTGCAGCTGTAGCCTCGTCGTAGTTGGCGAAGTGATCGGCACGAGAAAGGAAGATCACATCCCCTTGGGCGTCCTGCAGCCTGTTGACGGCAGCAGCGTCATCAGACGCGCGCGGGTTCGACTCGTCGTAGGTGATGGTAGAGCCGACGGTGTAAGTTCTGCTATCGAGGATGGTGTGCGCGTCAGCGTTGATCGAGATGATATAATCGCCCGCTTCGAGGACGTAGCAGCCAGCGCCGTTCTCGTCGTAAGAGGCCATGTCCTCGACGGCGAAGCTGATGGTGACGGTCTGGCTCTCGCCCGGCTCGAGGAGCTTGGTCTTGTCGTAGCGCACGAGATTGGCACTGGCCTTCTCGATACCGCCGTTGGTGTAGGGCGGGTTGAAGTAGACCTCGATGACATCCCTGCCGGCCTGGCTGCCGGTGTTGGTGACGGCCACATTGAAGCTGATGGTGCCGTTGGACTCGGATACCTCGCCCATCTCCTGCATGAAGGAGGTGTAGCTGAGGCCAAACCCGAACGGATACTGAACCGTGGCATCGTAGTCGATTATGCCCTCGGCATCGGCGGTTTCATAGAACTTATAGCCCACATAGATGTTCTCGACGTAGTTGATGAAGGCCGGCGAATAGTTGGTGGGAACGCCAGCGTTCATGCCCTCGACGGTCATGTCGAGCATGTTGGCGTAGTCGGTCTTCTCGGCATTGTTGTAATACGGGGCGGAATCGATGTCGTATACAAAGGTGTCGTTGGTCTTGCCGGAAGGATTCACAGTTCCAGCGAGGATCCTGCCGAGCGCTGTAAATCCCACATTTCCCGGACCGGGAGTCCAGATCAGAGCCTTGATCTGCGGATATTCCTCGACGAAACCCAACTCGAAGGCATAGGCGCCATTATAGATCACTATTACATCGTCGAAATTCCTGCATACGAGGTCGACCATATCCGCCTCGGACTTCGAGAGCTGAAGATAGTGATCGCCAGCCTCGAAGTCGGTGTAGCCCTCGGAATTGTTCTGATAGATGGCTTGCGACATGTCCTGCGGGATGTCGGAATGACCCTCTCCTGCAAGACGGCTGATCACGATAACGGCGGTGTTGGAGAAGTCTTGTGAACTGGAGATGAGCTCGTCGGTGTAGGTTGATGCCGGAGGCTCGGGAAGATCCCAGTTCTGGGCCGTGATCGAGACCGCAGCACGGCTCTCGGCATAGCCGAGGTAGAAGTCGACAAGATCTTGGTTGACCTCGAAACCAGCCTCCTTAAGGCCGTCGATAAGGCTTACAACCGGGAAGAGATCGTTGATACCTCCGGAACCCGCACCACCATAGATCGGATTGGTCGAGGCCCAGCCGAAAAGATTGAGCCTGGCGCCTTCGTCGAGCGGCAGCATGGCGTCTTCGTTCTCGAGCAGGACAAAGCCCTCCTCGGCAATAGCGAGCGCAACGGCAGATGCCTCATCGGTGGTCTCCTCGGAAACCTGGCCGCTACCCGTTGCGAGCGTGATAAGCGTGGACATCGGTCCGAAGCAGATCAGATTGATGACCACGGCGATGCCGGCAAGGGCACCGAGCCATGTTACCTTGCGAGTGAACGATCTCTTCTCCCTAGGCTGGCCTTTGACCGCAATGCTCACCGCAATTGCAGCCACGATGAGGAGCCCGATGGCAACCAAATAGGGGGCGAGCCCCTGGAGGACGCCGATGAGGTCTTCAATCTCAAACGAAATCATTGCTTTCTCCTTCCCCTTTTCCTGTGCATGCGCGTTCTCGCCCCTTCTGCGACCCGCTTGAGAAACAATCTGTCATTTTATAGACTAGTGTTTATAATTACACTATGCGTCGATTTGTAAGGCAATGAACGGTCTCTCGTATATGTCGAGTAACGTACGGATTCGAGAAACTGACGGGGGCGTGACACGATATCATGGACGAGAAGGCAAGGCGCGAAGACAGGCGCGTGCGCTATACGAGGCAGGTCATCCACGAGGCCTTCTTCGATCTCTTGCGCGAGAAGGGCTTCGGGAAGGTCACGGTGGCAGACATCTGCCGGCACGCCGAGATCAATCGCGGCACTTTCTATCTGCACTATATCGATAAGTTCGCCCTGCTCGACGAGGTGATCGGCGAGGCGCTCGATACCGAGCCCCCCTATGAGGAGCGCTTGCACTCCTTATGCCAGCGCGTTCCTGCGAGCGATGATTACCTCTTGCTCTACTCGAGCCCCGACACTCTCCCCTACATTACGAGACACATTGTCGAGCGCGCGGGAGCTACCATGGTTCCTCAAATCATGGAACGGACAGGACTCGACGAGGACCATGCGCAGCTGGTATTCGTATTCGCGGTATCGGGAAATGTCGCGGTTAACACTCAGATGGGTTGGGAGCGCAGCAAGAAGTTCAACGAGATGCAAGCTCTTTTCCGCGATTTCATGGAGGGCGGACTCGACCGCATCCGCGCCCGATAGCTAATAGATTGCACGGATGGGGTACTCCCCTGCATAGATGTGAGGGGTGCTCCTTGCTGGGGGCTTCGTCCCTATTCATGCCACATTACAGGACCGCTACCGGGCAGGATGGTATAGCCCGCATACTTCTCGGCAAGCTCTTCGCGACAGGCCTCGGCCAGCGCAGGGTTCGCATCGTAGCTCGTCATAAGATAGGGCTGCAGGGATTCGTACTCCAACTGCTCCGCCGTCATGCCTCCACGGTTCGCGATCAGATCGCCGGTAAAGACGATGCGCAGCTCAGGGCAGGCGACGACCGTCTCGCCTGCAACGTGACCGCCCGCACCCTCATGGACTTCGAAAAGCCAGTTGCCGAATCGGATGCTTCCGATGAACTCCAGCGGATCATCACCTTGCCGCTCGCCGATCACCGCGCAGTGGCCGAGCTGCGGCGGTGCATAGTTCGAGACGATCTTCGACAGTGCGACAAACGGAGCGTTGGAGGCCTTGCGCTCGCGCAGGCCACCCCGTCCGCGCTGCTCGGCAGCGAAGTTGTCGTAGCTGTCGCGCACCAGATAGACGGTATCGAACATACTGCCCAGACCGGCGGCATCGACATCTGCTTGGGTGAGAACGATGCTCTTGCGCCTGGCATCGAAGCCCGGGAAGAGCTTGTCCAACAGGGCCGCCATCTCGGCCTTGAAGCAGCCGAGCCCGCAGTCGATGAACAGCAGAGCCTCGTAATACTCGAGGATGTAGGTGTTGCCGCCGATCGGCGGCTCGATGATGTGCAGCATGAGCTCGTCATCCAGCTTACGCGACAACACCTTGGCCGTGAAGCGATCGCCGCGGTGCAGGGCGACGAGATCCGCGAACCTGAGAATGGCATCGAAGGCTTTGCGCGGCGATTCGTGGCGCTTATCGAGCACCTGCATGACCTTGTTTGCGCTGGAAAGGGCCCCGTTGGTCTCATCCTGGCTGAGCCCGAGCAGCTCGCGCAGCTTGTTCGCGAAGGTGACGTAGAAGATCGTGCTGTCGAGGAGGCGATCTGTGGCCTCGTAATCGAGCACGCGCACCTCGCAGATCTGGGAGAGCTCGTCGAGCAGGTCCTTGATCTCGGCGGTGTTCTCCACGAGCAGGCCCAGCTTGAAGTTCTGGTAGGGCGTGCCATTCTCCTGCGAGTTGATGTAGGGGATGTTGACCTCGTGGTTCTTGATGACCTCGAGCGCGGGCAGCAGCGCACCGGGGCGATCGGGCAGGACGAGCTCGATGAGGATGATCTGGCGCATACCCGGATCGTCGACAAGGTATTTGACCTCGTCGAGACGCCTTGAGATGAGCTTCTGCTGCTCCTCGTCGGCCTCGACCTCGATGAGCAGGGTGTGCGTATCGACCGCACGGTTGTAGTTCACGCGGACGATATTGCCGCCGATCTCCGTGATGACCTTAGTCGCCGTGAGGAACGCACCGGCCTTATCGGGCATATTGGTGATATAGGTCTTGCGCATGGGGCCTCCTGGCTCGCCTCTGGTGACTACGATGATACGGCAGCATGGCCCATATGCGTAGGAGAGATACAGGAGCGTTACACGGCTGCACGAGGGAATGAAGCGCCCGGTACCTGCAAGGACCGGAGCATCATAGGCCCTTTGGCTATACGGTCACCCGTCGGTACAGCGCCTCGAGCTCATGGATGATGGCGGCTTGAGAGTAGTTGGCTTCTGCATAGGCGGCAATCTTCTCACGCCACGATGGATCCGCGAGCGCACGGTGCAGGGTCTCCTCGATACCGCGTGCAAGATCGACCGCATCCTCGGGATTGACGAGCGCGCCCACGGAATCATCCACGAAATCGGGGAGGCCGCCCTGGTTCGTGGCGACGACGGGCGTTCCGCATCCCATGGCCTCCACCGCCACGAGCCCGAAGGGCTCGCGCCGCGACGGCACGAGGCTGATATCGGCGATGCAATAGAGCTTTGCGAGCTCGTCTTGAGCGACGCTGCCGATGAACACCACGCGTGAAAGACCCAGCTCCGCCGCCATGGCCTCGAGATCCTCGCGTTCCTCGCCATCGCCGGCAAGCACGGTGATGGTGTTTTTGAGACGGGACTCGTAGATCGCAGCTGCTTTCATCAGCACATCGACACCCTTGAAGCGCGTCATCTTGCCTGCGAAGAGAATCACCTCCCGCCCGGCGCAGTCGATGCCGTGGCGAGCCAGCACCTCTGCGCGATCGAGTGCCTGCGGGTGGAAGATATCGGGGTTGTAGCCGTTGCGCATGCGCACGATCTTGTCCACATGAGCAGGGAACATCGCACGAACAAGCTGCTCATTGTCAGCTGAGATGCAGATCACCGCTGCGGCACCCTTGAGGGCGGTCGCGGCGAAGTGGCGCATCCCGGGCCATCTGTCATAGCCCATGAGATCGGTTCCGTGGGCCGTGAGCACCAGCGGAACGCCGCAGCCAACAGCAAGGGAGGACAGTGCCCAGACATGCTGCCCGTGCACCACGTCGGGTTGGAACGCGCGGACCTCCTCGCCGATCGCTTCCTTGAAGGCATCGAGATACGCTGCCATCTGGTCATCGGTCAGATCGCCGAACGACACCGTACTCGCCGGATGGGTGGTGAAGCAGGGAAAGTTGAAGGGCAGCGCGCCTCCGATGAGCTCGGGCTCGGATTCATCGGTGTTCGTGAAATACACGGGGTGTAGGCGCATAGATTCATAGCGGGGGAAATCTGCGGTGTTCTCGGGCAGGATCACGCACACCTCATGCCCCTGCTTCGCCAGCTGCATCGCAAGGTTCTTCGTATACGTGCCGCTGCCGGAGCCTTCCAGCGGGAAGTGGTTGATCATCAAAACCTTCATCTGAACCTCCCCGTGACCTCATGCAGCCGTTTCCGCTATGATACCCGATTGCGCGCGCCCAGCGACTGTACAGCCAGCAGGACCCGTGCTGGGCAAACGCGTTGGAGCGTCTCTCTCTGCAGAAAAGCCTACCTATCCTCCCTGAAGTATGGCAGGCCCAGGCTTTCGGGCGGTTGGTTCTCGCGTTTGTTGCGCAGAGACGAGAAGACCAGCACGATGATCGTGACCACGTACGGCAGCATCTTGTAGAGCTCCTTCACGGCCAAACTGGTGCCTGTGGGAATGTAGAGGTAGATGATGTAGAGGCCGCCGAAGAGGATAGATGCGGGGATACTCACCTCGGGATGCCAGATGGTGAAGATGACGAGCGCGATGGCAAGCCAGCCGCGGTCGCCGAAAGCATCGTTGGACCAAACGCCGTTGGCGTAATCCATGACGTAGTACAATCCGCCCAGTCCCGCGATCATGCAGCCCAAACAGGTGGTGACGTACTTGTAGCGCGTGATATTGATGCCCGCGGCATCGGCTGTGGCAGGATCCTCGCCCACGGCACGCAGGTGCAGGCCTATGCGGGTGCTGTTCAGCACGAACGCTGCGACCACCGCGATGATGATGGCGAGATACGCCAAGAAGCCGAACGAGAGGAACACCGCGCCGAACCAGCCCGTGCTGCCTGCGAACGGAAGCGTGGTCCTGAAGAGACGGCTCGTCGCCGAGAGCGCGATGGAGGGAACCTCCGCACCCGTGAGCTTGATGAGCGAACCTCCGAAGAAATTGCCGAAACCCACGCCGAAGGTGGTCATGGCAAGACCGGTCACATTCTGGTTGGCGCGCAGCGTGACCGTGAGGAAGCAGTAGAGCAGCCCCATCGCAAGCGATCCCAGAAGACAGCAGGCCAAGGGGATGAGCACCGCGAGGATGGCGTTCATCTGGGCGGGATCCGCAAAACTGCGCTCGTACATGAACGAGCCGATGACGCCCGAGATCGCGCCCACGTACATGACGCCGGGAATACCGAGGTTCAGGTTGCCGGACTTCTCGGTGATGATCTCGCCGGTGCTGCCGAAGAGGAGGGGAATGCCCTGGGCAACGGCCCTCGGGATGAATGACACCAGATCAAACATCGGTCTCGCCCCCCTTCTTGGAGAAGAAGATCCTATAGGTGATGAAGAACTCGCAGCCGATGATGAAGAACAGGATGATACCGGTAAGGATATCCCCGAAGCTGTGATTGAGGCCGAAGGTCGTCGAGATCTCGCCGGCGCCGCAGCTCATGAAGACCAGAAGGAGACTCGACGCCACCATGGTGATGGGGTTGAACTTCGCAAGCCACGCGACCATGACGGCCGTGAATCCCCGCCCCCCTGCAATGGTAGTCGTGATGGTGTGGGCCGTCCCGCCCACGAGGAGAAGGCCGGCGAAGCCGCAGATGGCGCCCGAGAGCAAAAGCGTGCGCACGATGACCTTCTCGACCTTGATGCCCACGTAGCGGGCGGTGTTGGCGCTCTCGCCCACAACCGAGATCTCATAGCCATGCTTGCTGTACGTGAGGTAGACGTACATGATGACGGTGAGGATGGCGACGAGCAGGATGTTGAGCAGATACTTATAGCCTCCGATCTGCGGGAACCAGCCTGCCTCGGTACTCTGGTTGATGATGCCGATGTTTCCCGAACCCTTGGGAACCTCCCACACGATGACGAAGAAGGCTACGAGCTGGGTGGCGACGTAGTTCATCATGAGCGTGAACAGGGTCTCGTTGGTATTCCATCGCGCCTTGAAGAGGGCGGGCAGCAGCGCCCACAGAGCGCCGGCGCAGACAGACGATATGAACATGGTGGGGATGAGCAGGGCATTGGGCAACCTGTTCCCTAAGATGATCATGCACGAAGCCGCAGCGAGACTGCCCACGAGGATCTGACCCTCGCCGCCGAGGTTCCAAAACCTCATGCGGAAGGCCGGCGTGAGCGCAAGCGAGACGCAGAGCAGGATGGCCAGCTCTTGGAGCAGGATCCAGACTTTGCGCTGGGTTCCGAAGGCGCCCTTGATCATGGCAGCGTACACATCGATCGGATCGAGGCCCGTCGCGATGGTGGTGATGACACCGCACACGACCAGCGCGATGACGATCGCGCCGAAACGGATCGCCATGGCTTGGGGAAGGGGCATCTCCTTACGTTTTGCAATGTGGATCATCTAGGCCTCCTCCCCTCCCAATTTGGTCATCATAAGCCCCACCTCGTTCTTGATTGCAGTGCGGCCGTCTACGATGCCGCTCACCTTGCCGCCGCAGAGCACGAGAATCCGGTCGCAGAACTCGAGCAGGACATCGAGATCCTCGCCCACGTACACCACGGCGACGCCCCTCTTTTTCTGCTGGTTGATGAGGTCGTAGATAAGATACGACGAATTGACATCGAGGCCGCGGACCGCATATGCCGAGAGGAGCACGGTGGGCGACGAGGAGATCTCACGGCCCACAAGCACCTTCTGGACATTGCCGCCCGAGAGCTTGCGCACGGGGGTCGAGATGCTATCGGTATTGACCTCGAGCTCCTCGACGACCTTCTCGGCAAGGTGGCGCGGGCCTTTCCGGTCGGTGAAGATGCCGCGTCCCTGCCTGAAGGAGCGCAACATCATATTGTCGGTGAGGTCCATATTGCCCACGAGCCCCATGCCGAGACGATCCTCGGGCACGAAGGAGAGCGCCACGCCCATGGCGGCGATCTCGAGCGGATCCTTGCCGATGAGCTGCTCGGAGCGGTCGTTGTCGTGGATATACTCGATGCTTCCCACCTCGACGGGCTGCAGTCCCGCAATGGCCTCGAGCAGCTCCTTCTGGCCGCAACCGGAGATGCCGGCGATGCCGAGGATCTCGCCCGACCGCGCCGTGAATGAGACGTTGTCGAGCTTGACAACGCCTTCCTGATTGCGCACGGTGACGCCCGAGACGCGGATGCGCTCCTTGGGATCGATCGGTTCGGGACGGTCGATATTCAGGCTGACCTGATGCCCGACCATCATATTGGTCATCTCCTGCGAGCTGGTCTCAGCGGTGACCATCTCGCCCACGTATGCGCCCTTGCGCAGGACCGCCACGCGATCGGAGATATCGAGCACCTCGCGGAGCTTGTGGGTGATGATGATGATCGCCTTGCCGTCGTCGCGCATGTTGCGCAGGATCGCGAAGAGCCTATCGGTCTCCTGCGGAGTGAGGACGGCCGTGGGCTCATCGAGGATGAGGATGTCCGCGCCGCGGTAGAGAAGCTTGACGATCTCGACCGTCTGCTTTTGGGAGACGGACATGTTGTAGACCTTCTGGTTGGGGTCCACGTCGAAGCCGTAAGAATCGCAGATGGCGCGGATCCTATCGCACGCCGTAGCGATATCGAACGCGCCCTCGTCCTCAAGACCGAGGACGATATTCTCGGCAGCGGTGAAGACGTTCACCAGCTTGAAGTGCTGGTGGATCATGCCGATGCCCTTGTCGAAAGCGTCTTTGGGCGAGGCGATGACCACGGGCTTGCCATCGATCTCGATCTCGCCGCTGTCGGGAAAATAGATGCCCGACAGCATGTTCATGAGGGTGGTCTTGCCGCTGCCGTTCTCGCCGAGAAGCGCAAGGATCTCGCCTCGGTAGATATCCAGGCTCACGTTGCTGTTGGCCTCGATATGACCGAAGGATTTGCTGATGTTGCGCATCCGTACGGCTGGTTGTCTCTCTGTCATAATCACCGCTTGCCCGTTGCCGGGAATAGAAAGGGGAGTACCCCTTCCTATTCGCCCCTTTCCATTCAAAAGAAGACGGCCCCCGAGAGGGGGAACCGTCTTCGATGGGATCGAGATCTCTTAGAACGCCGTATCGAGAAGGTTGATACCGTCGATCTGGAGGTCGAAGTACGGAGCGGAGCGGTACTCGGACTCGTGGAAGTACCCGTCGGCGATGACCTCGGTGTCGGGCGTGTAGTCGGCGTCGGTATCGACATCGGCAAGGTAGCTCGTGAGGGTCTGGCCGTTGACGGTGAAGGTGGCGGTATCGAAAACGCGGACGGAGCCATCTTCGAGACCGGCGCGGACCTCGGCGATCTTCTCGACGGTGCCGGCGGCCGCAACGGCCTCGTTGACGTCGGTCAGCATGACGGAGCCGGTGCCCAGGGTACCGGTCCAGTCGGCGTCGATGGCGCCGCCACCCTTGGCGGTATTGACCGCATACTCATAGTACGGGGCCCAGTTGATGCGGGAGGACACGATGAAGGTGTTGGGGCAGGCATCGAGGGTGCTGCCGTTGTAGGAGACGTTGGGCACGCCGGCGTTCTCGCATGCGGTGGGAGCACCCATGGAGTCGGCGTGCTGGGAGATGAGGACGCAGCCGCCGCCCATGAGCTTGTTGGCGCCTTCCTTCTCGGCGGTCTCGTCGTACCAGGAGCCGGTGAAGGTGACGTCCATGGTGACCTCGGGGACGATGGACTTGGCGCCCAGATAGAAGGAGGTGTAGCCGGAGACGACCTCGGCGTAGGTGAAGGCGCCCACATAGCCCATCTTGGCCGCATCGGCGGCGATGGTGCCGGCATCGATCATCTCCTGCAGCTTCATGCCGGCGGCGACGCCCGCAAGGAAGCGGCCCTCGTAGATGGAGGCGAAGGCGTTGTGGTAGTTGGCGAGGCCCTCGGTGTGGGCTTTGGTGCCGGTCGCGTGGCAGAACTGGACCTCGGGGAACTCCTTGGCGGCCTGGATCATGTAGTCCTCATGGCCGAAGGAGTCGGCGAAGATGACGGCGCAGCCGGCATCGGCGAACTCGGCGGCGGCGTCGTAGCACTCCTGGCCCTCGGGGATGTTGGTCTTGATCATGGAGTCGCCATCGGCGATGCCGAGGGTGGCCATAGCCTCCTTGAAGGCGTTGATGAAGTTGAGGTCGTAGGTTGAGTTCTCATCGTGCAGGCAGATGAGGCCGACCTTCATGCCGGGTTTTGCGGTATCGCCGCCGTCGGCGGGGTTCTCGTCGCCATCGCCGTTGCCATTGCAGGCAGCAAGTGCGAGGGAGGCGGCGCCGGTGAGACCGGCAGCGAGGAGCGAACGGCGGCTGATGTTGTTTTCCATGTTGGATTCCCTTTCCTTCTTGGAACTGATGGTCATTCCTATACAACGCAGGCTAGGAGCAGAAGCGGATCTGCCCGTCGTCTGTCATTGACTCGATCGATGCGAGGGCGTCCACGCGGATGCCCTTCGCCCTGAACTCGTCGCCTCCGGACTGGAAGCATTTCTCTATCGCCACCGCCACGCCTACGACCTCTGCATTCGATTGGGCTACCAGGTCGATCAGGCCGCGCAAGGCGCTGCCGTTGGCGAGGAAATCGTCGATGATGAGGACCTTGTCCTGATCGGACATGCAATCGCTGCTCACGACCACATGATAGTCCTCGTTGTGGGTGAAGGAGTGGACGATGGTCATGTGGACCGTGCCATCGACATTGGTGGTGCGGTGCTTTTTGGCAAAAACAACGGGCACGCCCATTGCCATGCCCGTCGCAACCGCAAGCGCTATGCCGCTCGCCTCGATGGTAATGATCTTGGTGACCTCGGTGTCCTTGTAGAGCGCAGCGATCTCTGCCGCCATCGCGTCCAGAAGCTTGGTGTCGATACAGTGGTTGAGGAAGCTGCCGACCTTGAGAACCCCTCCAGGCAGCACCTTGCCGTCCTCGAGGATCCTTTCTTCTAACTGCCGCATGCTCAGGCTTCCTCCAAATGTACCCGCGACCGTACAGAAGTTGGGCGTGAATTGGTGTGATTGGCGACTGCGTTCAGCGTGTATGGAAGCTATTAAAGCACGAACAGGACGAACGTGCCGAGGACACATTCTATTTGGCTCCCATATGTAACACGTTCTTCATCGGGAGGAGCGAGGGGACTCGCGCGCGTCCGACAGAGCTGCGCTCGGTTGCCAGGCTGCGCGGATCGCATCTGCGATACAGGCGGCGATGGCCTCGTTGCCGGCGGCATTGGGGTGGAGCCCATCGTCGAACCATTCGGGGTGGTCCATGGTGAGGGTGTAGAGGTCGACAAGACCTGCGCCCGCACGCTCCTGCACACGCCTGATGGCAGGGATGGCCTCCTCGACCAGCGTCTCATCGAGAGCGGGGCTCGCGAAGATCCGTGGGGGCAGCATGATGATGACGTGCGGATTCCCCGGCTTTTGCTGGATGCGCGCCACCAGCTCGCCGTACTCGCTCTCGAAATGCCCAACATCCCATGCGGCATCAGCCGTATCGTTCGTGCCGAGCATCACGATCACAAGATCCTCCTCTACGGCCCAGAACTCCCGGGCCTGCGGGCTCTCCAACCAAGGCATGAAACCGTCCGAGAGCACGCAGCTGCCCGAGAGGCCGTAGTTGCTTGTCTGGCAACCGTCTGCGAGAAGCGCCGGGAGCAGGGAGACCCAGCACTCCTGTTCGCGATTCTCGAGGCCGAATCCGAAGGTGATGGAATCCCCCACGCAGGAGATGCGGGCAGGAGCGACCTGGATCCGCTTGCCTCGCATGAAAAATCCCAGCACCAGCGCGCCGATTGCCAGCGCAGCCATCAGCACGACCGCCGCCAGCTTCGCCGCCTCTCGTCCTAAGGACCTTCTCATCGGCGATCCTCCCCTATCCGCGCTTGGACAGCACCCTGCCGCACACCCATGTGGACAGGCGCCTCGGCACGAGGCGCGCAGCGATGTTGGCAAGATGCGTTGCAGGCGAGTGCAGAGCAACGGGCTTGCCCGCCATGAGGGCACGATACCCCAGCTCTGCGACCGTGCGCGGCGATTGCGCCCGCATGAGCGAGAAGACGTGGGTCGCATCCATGCCGGCAGCATCCCAGAAACCCGTGGCCGTCGTGCCCGGACACAGTGCCGTGACGGTGACGCCGCTGCCCCGCAGCTCCTCTCCGAGCGCCTGCGAGAAGCTCAAGACGAAGGCCTTGCTCGCAAAATAGACAGGCATATAGGGACCGGCGGTGAACGCCGCCACGGAGGCCATGTTCAGGATGCGGCCGTACCCGCGTGCGCGCATATCGTTGCCGAAGAGGTATGAGAGCCTCATGAGCGCGCGGATGTTGAGGTCTATCATCTTCTCCTGGCGCTCCCAATCGGAGTCGAGGAAAGCGCCCTGATCGCCGAAGCCCGCATTGTTGGCAAGGATATCTACCACGATGCCCTCTTCTATCACCGCTCGGAAGAGCAGGTCGGCGATGCCGGGTTTGGAGAGGTCGGCGGGGAAGGCCGGAGCCTCGACGCCGTAGGCCAGCTCGAGCCGTTTGGAAAGCGCGATGAGCTTCTCCTCGTTGCGTGCGACGAGCACGAGATCGTAACCGTTGCCTGCGAGGATATCGCAGAGCTCGGATCCGATACCGCCCGTCGCCCCCGTAACCAGCGCACATGCCATGAGAAGGCTCCTATCCTAGATGCCGAACAGTGCGAACAGGAAAACGATGAGGACGGGCATGAACGCTGCCGGGATCATGTTCGCAACCTTGATAGGGACAACGCCCATGAGGTCGAAACCGATCGCAAGGAGCAGGAGCGAGCCCGTCACCACCATGTTCTCGATAACGGCTGCGGAAAGCAGCGGGGATATATTTGCGGCGAGCAGGGTGAGCAGCCCCTCGTAGACAAAGACCGTCACCCCGGAGAATGCCACGCCGATTCCCAGCGTAGAGGCCATAACCATGCAGATCACAAGGTCGAGCAGACCCTTCGAGAGCAGGGTGGCATGATCGAGCTGGATCCCGCTTTGCAGCGATCCCATGATGGCCATGCTGCCCGTGCAGACAAGGATCGAGGCCGGCACGAAACCCCGTGAGAAGACTCCGAGGTTCTCGTTTCCCTTGAAGCTCTTGTCGAGGCGGGACTGGATGGCATCGCCCACGCGGCGGAACCAGCCATCGATATCGAGCAGGAAACCGAGCGCCGATCCCAGCGCCATGGAAAGGGTCACGATCACGGCGGAGCCGCCCTGCATGCCCTGGATGGCGATCAGCACCACGCAGAGACCCTGGCCCACGATGAGGAAGTCTCCCATATCCTTCTTGATCCAGCGGCGCAACACGACGCCCAGCACCCCACCGAGTGCTGCCTCGATCCCGTTGATCAGCGCGCCGAGCAATATCATGCGGTTCCCTTTCAGGGCAACGCGCCCATTGTAACGCTAGCACCCCAGCACGAAGCGCTCGATGACCTCGGCAACGCCGCCCTCGTTGTTATCGGCCTCGCAGATGTACGAGCTCGCTTCCTTGACCTCATCATAGGCATTCGCCACGCAGGCACCGAGGCCGGCAGCGGAAATCATGGGTATGTCGTTGGGGCCATCACCGATGGCGATGGTCTCGGACGGATCGATGCCGAGATGAGCTGCGAGCGAGAGCAGCCCCGCCCCCTTGTTGACGCCTGCAGGATTGAATTCGATGTAGCGGCGCGCCGAGTAGCTCACATCGAGGTCGGCCACACGGTCTCCGAGATCTTCGTGGATTGCGCGCAGGCGGGCGGGATCGAGGTCCATGAAGAGAACCTTCACGAGGGACGTGCCCTGCAGAAAACCGAGGTCGCGCTCATACGTCTCGATAACGTGCATGCGATCGCCCACGTACGCGCGATCCTCGTCCACATAATTCCGCACATAGACGACATCATCGATCGTGTAGACATGCATGCAGAGGCCCTTCGCCGTACCGTAGCGCCAGAGCTCATCGGCGTGCTCCCATGACAGCGTGACGCTTTGGATAGGCGTCGGACCCACATTGCTGGCAAGCACGCCGCCGTTGAAGGCGATAGCGTATTCGCCCGGCACGTCGAGCAGGTCGAGCGCGGCGAGTTCGCGTGAGATAGATCGGTGGCCTCGTCCCGAAGCGGCGACGAAGCGCATACCCTGCTCGCGAGCCGCGCGGATGGCTTCGAGATTGCGCTGGCAGATACGATGGTCGGTGCCGAGGAGGGTCTCGTCGAGATCGGATGCAATGAGCTTGTACATGGATACCTCCCGATTGGCCGACCTTCGTACAGCCTACCAAAAAACGAGTCCCGGCAGGGGGCCCGTCGTGTGCAGTTCCCGCTATCCTTTTAGAACGGCGTTGCCGATCGACCTGAAGCGCCGCATCATCTCGCCCGTAAGGCTCACCTTATCCTCGGCGCGGTCGGGCATCTCGCTACGGGCGAGCCAGTCGGCCACCTTGAGCTCGGAGTGGTCGACGGTGATAGCCGTGTCGCCATCGACCTCGCAATAGAAGCCCACGAGCAGGGTGTCCGAGAACGACCAGGGCTGGCTCTTATAGAACACGAGGTTCTTGACCTTGAGTCCGACCTCCTCCATGACCTCGCGCGCAACCGTCTGCTCGAGGCTCTCGCCGATCTCGGTGAAGCCGGCGACCAGTGCATAGCGGGCATGCTCGCGGCCCGCGTACTTGGTGAGGATGATGCGCTCGGTCGCGGGATCGATGACGCCTACGATCACGCCCGGCGAGATCTTGGGGTAGATGACGAGGTCGCATGCGGGGCAGCACAGCTCGCGGCTTGTAGGGACGGCCTGGGTGGGGTGCCCGCAGCGACCGCAGTGACGATTCGCCTCGTACCAATTGAACAGCTGCCACCCGGTCGCCACGGCGAAGAGCAGGTATTGCGGTTCGGCGAAGCGCAGCCAGCCGACGGTCTCATACGAGAAACCCTCGATTGCAACCTTCTTGCTGCGGGAAAGGAAGAAGTCCTTGTCATCGATGGAGAAGAGGTACTGGAGATCGGGCTTATCGGAGAAATCGGAGAGCAGCGGCAGATCGATGGCCTCGCCATCGAGTTTGCAGAGCACGGTGCTGCCCACGTAGTGGAGCACGTAGCTCCCAGGCCCCGCCTCATGCTGCGCAAAATGATTGTCGTAGACGTGTTCGCCTATGTCCTGGATCAATGCTCCCCCTCGCGTCGCCAGCTTCATAATGGTACAACTGAACGTTGAGGAGATACGTACGAAGGGAGATCACCATGGCATTTCTCGATTTGGCACGAGAGCGCTTCTCGGTACGCTCGTTCGCACCGACTCCAGTCGAGGAGGACAAGCTCGCCCTCATCCTCGAGGCGGGGCGCATCGCGCCGACCGCAGCGAACAAGCAACCCCAGCGCATCTTCGTCGTACGTGCAGGAAGCGAGGCCATGGATAGGCTTTGCTCGGCAACGCGCATGATCTACGATGCCCCCATCGCCCTCGTGGTGTGCTGGGACACGGAAGCCGTGTGGCACAACAAACGCGAGACATGGCACCACTACACCTCGGGCGATATGGATTGCTCGATCGTGGCCACGCACATGATGCTCCAGGCAACCGAGCTCGGTCTGGGCACGCTGTGGGTGCGCGGTTTCAATGCCCGAAATATCCACGAGGCGCTCGAGCTCGGCGATACCATCGAGGTCTCCTGCATCATCGACGTGGGCTATGCCGCCGAGGGCTGCACCACCTCGCCCCATCACGAGATTCGCTTCGACCTCGAGCACAGCGTATCCACGCTCTAGAGGCTGTCTTTCCCGGTAGGGCCGGGCCGATCCTATCCCGGCACACCCCAATCCTGCTTGGTCGGAAGCAGCGTTCGCTCCATCTGAGGCACGTTCCCCGCCCCATCGGAAGCCCTGCTGCCAAGATCGGGCCTGCACGGCCCATCGACAGGGCGATTCAGCTCGCGCGTTCCCCCGCAGCCTGCTTGCCCAAGATCGTCGGCAGAACCTCGCTTGCAAGGATCGCGAGGAAGATCAGCGCGAAGCCGGCGACGAGGCGCATGGTGAGATCCTCGTGAGAGAAGATGACGCTGAACACCACGGCGAAGACGCTCTCGAGCGAGAGGAGCAGGGCCGCCGTTGCAGGCTCCACGATGCTCTGCGCCACATTCTGCACCACCATGGCAACGCACGAGGAGAGGATCACGAGGTAGGCTAAGGAAACCCAGAAGCCGGGGCCCAGCGCCCCGGGGGCGGGAACCTGCTCGAACGCCAACGCCCATATAAGGGAGATGACAGCCGAGACGGCGATTTGCACGATGGTGAGCGTCATGATGTCGCGGCCCTGCGCATAGCGTGCCACATACACGATATGGAGCGCGAAGAGCACCGCACAGGCAAGGGTTATGGAGTCGCCACGGGAGAGGGCCGCCGAGGAGCCTTCCCCGAAGGAGATGCATCCGATGCCGGCAACCGCCAATACGGCTGCGACCAGATGGATGCCCTGGGGACGTCTGCGCGCAACAATCCAATTCAGGAACGGAACGAGGACGCAGTAGATCGCCGTGATGAAGGCGCTCTTGCCGGGGGTCGTATCAGCAAGGCCCACGAACTGGGCCACGAACGCAGGGCCCGAGAACAAGCCGAGCACGATACCCTTGCGCACGTGATCGACATCGAGATGCTCCTTGAGCCGGCGGTGGAAGACGATGCAGAGGATAAAGGCCGTTGCGGAGAAGCGCATGGCAAGCATCCATGCGGGCGGGACATCGTCGAGCGCCCCCTTCACGACCACGAAAGCGCCTCCCCAGATGGCTGCGGCCAGAGCCAGCGCAGCTTTCCAAACCCAGATCGGTATGTCGGGGGATCTTTCCATGCTCTCCGCTATCGTAGCCTACTCGCGACCATCCCAGCAGTGGGTGCAGACCATCGTGCGGTCGATACCGATAGCTTCGAGCATGCCATCGAGCGACTGGTAGGATAGCGAGTCGAAACCCATCTCCTCGCAAATCGAGCGCAGAAGGCACCTGCCGCGCTCGGTGCGGCCGTCAGCATATTCGCCGATGTGCTTCTCGCCCTCCTCGCCCTCGAGCTCGAGGACCTTGCGACGGGCAATGAGCTCGTATTCCGAACGGCTGCGCGAGAACGACAGGTACTTGCAGCCGTACATGATGGGTGGGCAGGCAGAGCGCATATGGACCTCGGCGGCGCCGGCACCATAGAGGAAGTCCACCGTCTCGCGCAGCTGCGTGCCGCGCACGATGGAATCGTCCACGAAAAGGAGCTTCTTGCCCTTGATGAGCTCGGGCACGGGGATCTGCTTCATGTGGGCGATACGGTCGCGCAGCACCTGGCTCGCAGGTATGAACGAACGCGGCCATGTGGGCGTGTACTTGACGAAGGGACGTGCGAAGTGCTTGCCGCTCTCGATGGCGAAACCGATGGCGTGCGGCAAGCCGGAATCGGGCACGCCGGCAACGTAGTCCACATCGGGGAGGATGTTGCGCTCCTTCTCGTCCCGGGCCATGCACGCTCCGTTCCTGTAGCGCATGACCTCGACGTTCACGCCTTCGTAGTTGGAATTGGGATAGCCGTAATAGACCCAGAGGAACGCGCAGATACGCATCTTGTCCTGCGGTGGCACAAGCGTCTCGTATCCGTCGGCGGTGATGGAGACGATCTCGCCGGGACCGAGCTCATGCTCATCCTCGTAGCCCAGCTTGCCATAGGCGAACGACTCGAAGGTAACGCAGTAGCCCTCGTGGTTCTTGCCGATGAGGACCGGCAGGCGTCCCCATGGATCCCGTGCTGCGATGAGCTCGCCGTCCTCGCGCATGACGAGCAGCGTGAGGGAACCCTCGATCTGCTCCTGCGCATACCTGATGCCCTCGACCAACGTCTCTTGGGTATTGATGAGCGCGGCGATGAGCTCGGTGGTGTTGACCTCGCCCGAGCTCGTGGCCATGAACTGGTGGCCCACATGCGAGAAAGACTCGATCAGCTCATCGGCATTGTTGACGGCACCGACCGTGGCGATGGAGAAGAGGCCGAGATGCGAGCGCACGAGCAGGGGCTGGGGATCGGAATCGGAGATGCAGCCCATGGCGGAGGTTCCGCGGAAACCGGGAAGATCGTTCTCGAAGCGCGTACGGAACGGCGAGTTCTCGATAGAGTGGATCTCCTTCTTGAAGCCGCCCTCGGGCAGGCATGAGACCATGCCGGCACGGCGCGTCCCCAGATGGGAATGGTAATCGACCCCGAAGAACACATCCATGACGACGTCGCGCTTGGATGCCGCCCCGAAGAATGCCCCCATCGACCCATCCCCTCCGCTCCGGATCCCGTTCGCACTTAGTGTAGTATCGCCTGACTGCGGGACCGGAGACGCCGCTCCCTTGCTTTCATAAGCGTTAACACTCGCTCCTAGTACGGGTGCTCCACATAGTAGGTATCGTTGCGTGGATTGACATTGCCGGTGAACTCCCAGTTATCGAAGTCGCTCACGTCCCCATCGATGATGTATTCCCAAAGACCCATATAGTCGCCGATCGAGCCGTCTTCCAAGATATCGCGATCGGGCATGTAGAAGTAGCGCAGGCGCTCCTCATCCTCTCCGATCTCATCGATGGGACGGCCCTCATACAAGGCGATCGTCTCCTCGTCTGCTCCCATGGCCTCCAGTATCGTGGGCATGAGATCGATGATGGTCACGGGCGCTTGGGAGATCTGGCAGGGCTGCGACGCTTCCTCAGCCGTCTGGGCTGGCTTCACGAAGATGATAGGCGAAGTGGCTCTGTCGATCGGCTCGACCTCGGTGCTATCGATGGGATACCAGACACCATGGTCTGCCGTGATGATGACCGTGGTCTGATCGTAGACGCCAAGACGCCTGAGCTCATCCAGATACGCTTTGACGATATTGAACGCCCCGATGCACTGCTCGAGGGTGGACGACTCCTGCCGCTCGATATCGCGCGTCATCATATAGGGCCAGTGCGTGCCGTTGAGGTGGACGAAACGGAAGCTTTTCTCCTCGCTGTTGAACGCGAGCCCTTGGTCCATGAGCTGCTGATAGTACCTCACGTCATCGGTCTGGTAAATCCGCTCGTCTCCGTTCGCGCGCTCGGAGCGGGCGTTGACGCAGCCCTGGTTGATATCATCGGTGTAGTACCGGAAGGGGGGCTTGAAAAGCCACGGCACGTGGCGATAGAGCGCGCAGCGATAGAGGATATCCCGTGCGCCCTGCTCGTCGAAGCTTGCCGTGATGACCTCGACGACATCGCGCTCATCGCGGTTGTTGATGGTATAGGACGCGGGAAGATAGGCTTCGGCATCACTCATCGCGATCGAGTCGGAATAGATTCCGATGGAATAGCCGAGTTCGGCGATGTCGGGCAAAAAGCGCGAGTCGGGGTAGCGGCTATCGATATAATCGAACATCATCTGACCCGGCTGAGGAGTCGAACCGGTGAGCAGCAGCGGGACGCCGTAGCCTGTAGGGATCATGCCGCCACCGGAGTTCTCGTAAAAGGTGAATCCCTCGAGGCCATCGAGGATCTCGGGGTAATAACCGTCCAGCAGCTCGCGGACATAGGACGAGTCGGTCATATCGAGCACGAAGATGACGACGTTATCCTGTTCCGAGACGTCGAAGAGGCCGAGCTCGGTCGTGGCGTTCACGTAGTTCTCGGGCGAGATGGCGTTCCCGTCATCCTCCCGCAAGACATCGGTCCCCGCCCCGCTCACCGTTGAGAGGCTTGCCACGCCCACCAGCTGGATAATGATGAGCACGAGCGCGAGAGCAGCGCCGATCGAACGCGAGAGCTGCGGCTTCTTGGCGGCGAGCCCAACCATGCCCACAAGAGCTGCGATCCACAGCGCAAGGCTCAGCACGGTGATGCGGGTATAGTTGTCCCAATTGACGGGCGCACCGTCCGCAAGCGGCAGGTAATGCCCGAAGAAGAGCGACTCGAGATATGCCGCCAGGCCGAGAGCGGTGATCGCGGCAAGCAGGATATGGAACGGCTTTCCGCGGACGAGCGAGAGCACGAATGCACCGACAGCGATGGCTATGACGCCGACGCGCACGATCGGGGCCCCTATCATGTCGACACCGAACACCAGGCTCGACGCGTTGTTTGCCACAAGCTCGATGGGCGCGACCACGAAGACCGTGAAGATGGGAAGCCCCACCGCGAGCAGGGACAGAGCGAGACGGGCGGGCCAGGAGATGCTCACCTGGCGCTTCCTGTAGGCCGCAGCGCTAGCTTCGCGCTCCCGCTGCACGGCCTCGTCGGTCTCGGCCTTCTGCTCGGGCGAGATGCGGTGGACGGGAGGCTCGATGAGCAGCCTCATCTTCTCATCGACATGGAACAGCTTGAAGATCACGGAACGAGTCTTGCGGAATGCCACGCCGATAACTGCCGAAAGCGCCACGGCAACTGCCGCGAGCGCTTGGATGGTGTAGGTCATGACCGAGGGATCCACGTAGGCGAGCGCAGGCCGAGGTACGAGTGCCAAGCCGGCGGCGACGCCGAGCAGGGCGCAGGCCACATCGACCGACGAGATGCGCTTGCCGCCGAAATGTTTGGCCTCGGGTCCGGATGTGCCTTCGGCAGGCTGCTCCTCGAGGGCATGCCCTTGCCCGCCGCTACCCTGATGCTCGAGGACGAGTTCCAAAAGCCGCTCGCCAGCCCGCTCGCCACCATGGCCCAGATTCGATATCATACGCGAGCGCACCGAGCTGATGTCATCCTTCCACTGCGATGCATGGGCGAGCAGATCATCGATGAGGTCGGGTAGCCCGGAAAGGGCTTCGGGTGCCAGCGAACGTCCGATCTCGTTGCGGATGCTGATATCGGTCGGGACGATGCCCAGCTTCTCCCAATCGGGATTGTTGACCTTCATGGTCGTGTCGATGAAGATCGAGGGTTTGAGCGTGGTGAACGAGAATTCGAGATTGATGGTCGACCAGTCGGTGATGATGGTGTCGGCATCGAGGATGCTCTCGTTGGACGAGAAATCCCTCTCGAAGAAGAGGCGCTCCTCCGGGATATGCGCGTAGCGTCCGATCAGGGCCTCCCACTTGGATCGGTAGCGTTTGGTGTATTCGGGGTGGGGACGCACGATGACACGGTAGCCGCGTGCGAGCAGCACGTCCAGCATCTCATCGATGCAGGAGTCGAGGATGTTATCCTGGTTCCACGAAGGCGCCACGAGCACCACGGGGGGCGTATGCGCATCCTCGTGCGCAACCGATTCGTATGCGCGGATCTCCTCGTCGATCAGGTCGTACCCGATAAGCGGCAGCTCCTTGGCGGGCGCACCGTTCATCTCTTCCAATCTGCGCAGCTCGACAACCTGATGCGGACCCACGCAGAATACCTCGTCGAAGTGGTCGTAGTCGTGTTTGAGGCTCGTAAGGTGGTAGCTCGTCGTATGGTGGGGTATGTAGACGTAGGTGATATCATCACGCACATACGAGCGCTTGAGGTAGTAGTTATCGAGTGCGGGTATGCTCATGGCCACGACGTCGGCATCCATCTTCATCATGAGGGTGATGAGGCGACGCTGCCCGACGTAGTACGGAAGCAGCCTCGGCTCCTGCTCGGCGATGGCGAAAACCTGATCTTCAGGGTCGCTCGTGACGTAGTGGATCTGGATGTCGGAATGGAGGAGCAACCATTCGATGGCGCCCTTGAAGTATTTGTAGAATCCACTCCCCTCCGAGTAGAACACGAGATGCTTGCCCTCGATGGAGAAGAAACGCTGGTAATCTGCACGCTCCTTGCGCACATAGGGGTCGCGCTCGTACCATGCGCGCCGCGACGCGGTGGATGCCTCGAGCGCCTCGTACTCTTTACGGGCAGCAGCGAGCTCCTCGTAATCGATGTAGTTCGCGGGCCTGATGATGCCATTGCAGGCAAGCTGCACCGCGATGGCCAGGAGATTCGAGCAGATCCAGTAGAATGCCATGCCGCACACCACGAAGGCGGCAAGAAAGAGGGAGAGCGCGATGGAGATGCCATTGGTCGTGGCCTTCTCGGCACGCGATTGTTCGCGCTGCAGGGGATTGATGCGGTTGGCAGCCAGACCCTGCACAAGCGATGAGAGCGCCGCCAGCAACGGGACGACAGCGAGGAGCGGGAATCCCGCCTCGGAAGGCACGGTGCCTAAAAGCACCACCTCGGCATCTCCGCTCTGCGCAATGGTGCGGATGACACCGGAGAGCCCGAAGAGGATGACGATCTGGGCGATGAGCGGCACGAGCGAGAGCAGCACGTGGTAGTGGCGCCTCTTGTACAGCTCATTCTGCTTCTCCTCGATGGTTTCGCGATCGCCGAAAAATCGCGTCTTGATATGGAAAAGGTCGGGCATAAGCTCGACCATCGTGATGGAATTGCGATGGCTCCAGAGCGCGAGCGGCATCAGGAGCACCTTCGTGATGACGGTGAAGAGCAGGATGGCAACCCACCAATTGCCCACGAGAGCGTGGCACCATTCGACGATCGGATAGAGGATCTGCGTGATAGACTCGGTCATCTCGTTCCTTCGTAAGCATTAACAAAGCTTGAAAAGTATAGCCTAGCAGGCCAAGGAGCGCGAGCTACCTGTACAATACCACACGGTTGGACAAGGCCCTAGATCCCGAGGAGCACAGCATGGACAAGATCCGCATGGAAACACCGCTGGTCGAGATGGACGGCGATGAGATGACCCGCGTCATATGGCAGATGGTCAAAGATCAGCTCATCTGCCCCTTTGTCGATCTGAAGACCGAGTACTACGATCTTGGGCTTGAAATGCGCGATGCCACCGACGATGCTGTGACCGTCGAGTCGGCCCAGGCAACCAAGCGCCTCGGCGTGGCCGTGAAGTGTGCCACTATCACCCCCAACGCCGCGCGTGTCGAGGAATACGGCCTGAAGCAGATGTGGAAGAGCCCCAACGGCACCATCCGTGCGCTGCTCGACGGCACCGTATTCCGCGCCCCCATCATGACCAAGTGCATCGAGCCCTACGTACGCACCTGGAAGCGCCCTATCACGCTCGCACGCCACGCCTATGGTGATATATACCGCAACACGGAGCTGCGGGTGGAACGCCCCGGCAAGGTGGAGCTCGTGCACACCGCAAGCGACGGCACCGAGACCCGCTCGCTCGTGCACGAGTTCGCGGATCCCGGCATCGTGCAGGGCGTCCACAACCTCGACGGCTCTATCGCAAGCTTCGCACGGGCGAGCATGAGCTTCGCCCTCGACACCGAGCAGGACCTCTGGTTCGGTGCCAAGGACACCATCTCCAAGACCTACGACCACCGCTTCAAGGACATCTTCCAGGAGATCTACGACCTCGAGTACAAGGAGCACTTCGAGAAGGAGGGCATCTCCTATTTCTACACGCTCATCGATGACATAGTCGCACGCGTCATCCGCTCGGAGGGCGGCTTCGTCTGGGCCTGCAAGAACTACGATGGCGACGTGATGAGCGATATGGTCTCGACCGCATTCGGCAGCCTCGCCATGATGACGAGCGTCCTCGTCTCGCCCGACGGCGCGTGGGAGTACGAGGCGGCTCACGGCACCGTGCAGCGCCACTACTACAAGCACCTCGCCGGCGAGGAGACCTCCACCAACTCCGTAGCCACCATCTTCGCATGGTCGGGAGCGTTGCGGAAGCGCGGCGAGCTGGACGGGCTCGATGATTTGGCCGCCTTCGCGGACAGGCTCGAGCAGGCCACCATCGATACCATCGAGGCGGGCGAGATGACCGGCGATCTTGCCGCCATCACCACGCTCGAGAATCCCGTGCGCTTGAGCACCCGCGAGTTCATCGAGGCGATTGCCGGCAGACTGTCATGAGCGGCAGTGCGAGGGGGATTCGATGGGCAAGGTAACTATCGGCAACCGCCTATACTTCTACCAGCTTCTTTCCCGCGAAATCGGTATCGGTAGGCAGGTTCTCGTCCCGCGCGTCGAGGAGGTTCTCGCCGCAGAGGATGTCGAGCCGGGCGATCTCGGGTTCGACAGCACGCTCGACCTGCTTTCCGCCATGCCCGAGCTTGTGAAGCTTACGATCTTCAAGAAGGGCCGCGTCTACGCGACCCTGCTCGAGAACGAGGAATTCGATGGGATCCTCGAGCGGCTCGCAAGCTCTGCCCCAACGGAGAAGAGCACGAAAACCGGACCTAAATCATGGAAGCACAAGAAGGGTCCGAAAGATCCCACGCCAGCGAAGCCACGCAAGAGGGTCATCGAGACCGTCCCCGAACCGGAGCCCCTTCCGGAGAACGAGACGGAGACGGTCGCCGCTGGCCGGTCAGAGGAAGAGGGCTTGCGGGAGGCAGACCTCGACAAGGTCTCTGCGGACTCCGCAGAAGAGCTCGATAGCCGCCTCGCAGATGCGCCACCTGCACCGGAGATGTTCGACGAGCCCCCCGTAGAGCCGCTTGAAGATCCCGCTTCCGCATCCGCACCTCCCATCTCGCGCGCGATCGCCTACGATCCGCAGGAAGGCATCGGGGAAGAACCCGCAAACGATGGCCCCTGTGCAGAGGAGCTCCCCGCCCCCTTATCAGCTTTCCAGCCCGCGCCCGTGCCCGCCGATAAGCGCGATCTGCCCCAGAGCTTCTCGGATGAGGTTCTCATACGCGATGACCAGCTACGCATCCTCTGCCAACTCCTCCCCGTCGATGCCAACCCCTCCACGACACTCGATGAGGATTGGCTCTACGCGCGCTCATGCGGGATGGTTTCCGGCACTCGCGCCAAAGCGAGCTTCCCGCTGCGCCTCCTCCGCGAGGATGGGATGCTCGTAGGGATCACGATTAAGCGTACCGCCAAGAGCCCGGGCGGAAAGCGCTGGGCGATAGCCTCGATCGACGGCAATGACGGAAGCGGGGCAGCCCACGAAGCCGTGGGCATCGAGGGGCTCCCCTCGATAGACGAGGGTGCTTGGAGCGATCTTTCCGGAACTTCCCGCAGAAGCAGCGACACTGCGAATCCCGTGCGCGAGCTGGCGGCATTCGCCCAGATCGGCACTTGGGGCACCGCCTTGGGAACGCTTGCCACGATGGCTGCCCCGGAGCGGTGGAACTTCCGCAGCGAAGGCGTGGGCCAGGCAAGCCGCTATGGGATCCTGCGCGAATATCTGGCCGTGACCTTCCACCGCATAAGAAGCGAGAAGAAGCTCTGCGTGGCTGCCGATGATTCGCTTGCTGCGTTTAACACGGGTCTTCTGACGCCCTTCTCCGAGAGCATCTATGCAGTCCTCACACCGCGTCCGGGAACCATTTCCTGGCAGCTCGGCTTCGCCGTCGCGGGATCGGGAGAGCTGGGCCTTCGTCTCGCCGCAACCTTCGATCCTTTGCCCGAGCCCGCACGCTACCTCACGCGGCTCGAGGATGTCCTCTCCGAAACCGGGCGCTTGCTCGTCATCGACACGGCTTCCCTGCTCTCAGCGCAGCTCGGACGTTTTCCGCGCGCCTTTGTTGCCGAGAGTCTCGAAGCCAACACCCGAACGCGCGAGCTGCTTGCCGACCTTATCGAAGAGGCTCAGGATGGATCTTTTACGAAAGACCAGCTTAAAATCCTTTCGAGGGCCATCAAGGCGGATCCGGGTCTCTATCGCAGGATGGGACGCGCCATCCAAGATGCTATCGAGCTGGCGTTGCGTCGGGCCCGCGCGAGCTACCGCATCGCCGTCCCCGTCTACGATCCGGCAGATGGCGCCATCAAGCTCCTGCTCCCGCTCAACCTTGTTGACGACCGCCGCGCGGACTGCGCAGCGGTGCTCCAGCTGATGCCCTCAGGCGCCTACCAGGTATCGGCAGTGATATCCCTTGAGCGCGCCTATGCCTGCGCCCGTGTGATCTCGGCTGAGCAGCCAAGCTGGCTCACACCCTAGCCCATGATAGGGGGGATAGAGGGGCGCTCCCCTTCTATCCGCACGATCATCCCGGTCCGCATACGAACATCCCGGGGATGTTCATGAACACCTGCGGGATGATCGTGTTCGGGCTGGGATGTTCGTGCGGCAGGCCCCTACGAGCGGGAGCTGACAGATAGAGGTGCTTCTCCGCTATCCACCCTTTCTGTATGCCGCTAAGGCACTACCGCGTGATGATCTCAACGGGAATGTCGAGGATCTTCGCTACCTTGAGGATGGTATCCGTGTGGCTCCCCGCCGCTGCGGCCATGTGGTGCGTGGGGCCGGCCTCGGCCCAGCGGTTGTTGAACGCGCGCGCGCCGCAGGAGAAGCGCATGCGCATGTTGGTGTCGCCGAACTCGAAGATCGGGCCCTCGACGTTCTCCCCCTCGGCCACCACGAACTTGAAGGCGCCTTGGGCATCTTGGGTGATGGCGAGGTAGGTGATGGTGCCGAGCGGCGGATAGAACTGCGTGAGATAGCCGCCGCCCGTCTTTCCGTGGAACACGGGGACCACCTTGAGCGTGGGCTTGCGCGCTTGGGAGATATCCGCATCGCCCGAGCCGCTGTGGCCGATGATGCAGAGATCCTCGTCGAAGTCGATCGAGTACATCTCGGAGAGCTGGCCCGTGCCCGCGATGGTCTTGCAGATGCTCATGGCCATGGCGACCTTCATATCGCCTTCCACGGCGCATGCGGTGCCCTGCTTGATGAGCATGGAGAAGGCGGGGATGAGCATGGAGTCGAGCACGCCCGCCTGCCCCTGCGCATGTCCGGCGTAGTGCGAGGCCACGAGCCCCACCTCCTCGTCGCGGGCCCACTGCTCGAAGGCGAGCACGTACTTGGCCATCTGCTGGATGGCCTCGCTCTTAGGCGTCTCGCCGCCCAGCATGTCGAAGGTTTCGCAGATCTCGACCGCTTTGGCGTCGATGGCGGACTGGTCGGTGATAGTGTCGGCAATCGCCCACATATCCTCCCAGTCGAACTGCTTGGTGTAGAGGCCCATACGGTGATAGAGGTTGGTCTCGTCGATGTAGAGGTCCATCATGCCGGGATACGGGCGGCCGATCTGCGCGATATTGGTACGGCGGAGACGCCGGCGCACCTGGGCGGCGCGGCACCAGTCCTCGATCTCCGCTGCAACCTCGGGATCGCCGCCTTCCACGACACCGGTGATCACGGCGTGGCGCTTGCCGGCACGCTCGAGATCGGCCACCATCTCGCCCACGGCACCGCAGGCGTACAGCTCGCCCAGCCACGTGGGAACGTCGGTCGTCGCATAGTCGGGTTGGCGCTTCTTCTGCACGTTGACGAGGACGACCGGCACATCGAGATCGCGGATGGCGGGCAGCATGTTGTAGCTCGTGGCGTAGGTGAGCAACTGCAAGAAGACGATATCCACATCGGCCGCGCGGAAGAGATCGCCCGCCTCCTGCGCCTGCTCCTTGGTGGTCACCATACCGCCGTCCACGATGTCCACCGTAGTGGGGAGAGCGGCCTTGAAAGCCTCATACTGGGCCTCGAACTCGGGAACGAGCTGCGGGAACTGCGGCAGGTACGCGCCAAGCGCGACGGAGAAGACGGCCGCCTTCGCCTTGGTCTCTACAAGCATGGTGGTGTCCTTTCTCTGGTTCGGGATCCGCAGTGTTGGGCGCACCCCGATCGATGTACGCACGATGCATCCGTCTCAGATCGCCAGCCGGGCTTTTCTGCTGCACATCTCGCTTGGTGCGTAAATTTGCCGCCGAGATAAGCCCTTCTGGCCGAGCCGGCCGGGAAATCAGATGAAATCCCGGTTGATGACGATACCGAAGTCCTTGCAGGTTTGGACGAGCCCGGCATCTTCGATCTTGTTGAGCCAATCCTCGGAGCCGCCGTTTGCTGCGCGGGCGGCAACGTAGAGCTGCGCGGCCTTCTCGACCGTATGCGCCAAACCGAAGGTGGTGTCGAAGTCGGGACCTGCCGCGAAGAGGCCATGGTGCGCCCAGACAGCGGTGGAGTAGGTGGCCATGAGCTTGCTCGTCGCCTCGGCGATGGCCGGTCCTCCCGGCACCATCCAGGAAACCACACCGACTCCGGCAGGGAATACGACCACGCACTCGGTCATCATCTGCCACAGGCGTCGCGTGAAATCGCGGGGAGTCAAGGGCACGATGAAGCTCATCTCGATGATACCGGGGGTGTGGGCGTGGTAGATGACGCGATCAGCGCCGTCCGTAGCTGCCACGCGGACGCTGTGGTTCATGAAATGGCTGGGGAATTCGCTCGTGGGCTTTGCGCCGTCGAGCAGGCCCCACACGATACGGTAGGCGGTGCCCCTCTCGTTGATCTCGACGATGCCGATGTTGTGGGCCGGATCCTCGGCCACGTTGCGCATGTACTTGCCGGATCCGGTGGAGAGGAAATACGCGCCGGCCAGGTTCTCGCCCGCGACGCCCATCTCGACCCACGGCCGCGGCTCAGAAGCGAAGAAGGGCCGCGCCGCCTCGACCTCCTCATCCGTCATGCGGTAGGTGAGGTTGCCTCCATTGCGCTCGTGCCAACCCTGCAGCCAGCCATCGGTGCACAGACGGCAGAAACCCTGTACAAATCCCAGATCCTCGATCGCCATGATGAACTCCCTTTCGTCGTTGTCTGACATCAGCTTTACCTAGGCTGGTATTCCTCGATATCGAAGCTCGCCCGAATAGCCGCGCGGGCATCCTCCAGGCTCGCGTACTTCCCCGAATAGATGAACTGCACCATGAGGTTGCCCAGCGCCGTGCCCTCGGTGGGACCGGCGAAAACGGTGAGCCCGCAGATGTCGGCCGTTGCCTGGTTGAGATAGGCGTTGGCCGAGCCGCCTCCCACGATGTTGATGCTCGTGTAGCCGACGCCGGTCTGCTCACGCAGCTGGGCGACCGTACGCGCGTAATCGGCCGCGAGAGAGTCGTATACGGTAAGCGCGTACTCCCCCATCGTCTGGGGAACCTGCCGGCCGGCTTGGGCGGCCACCTCGCGAAGCGCCGCAAGCATGCTCGCAGGAGCGAGAAATGCGGGATCGTCGGCATCGACCACGCAGGAGAAGCCCGCCGCACGCGCATCCTCCGCCGCAGCGACAAGATCTCCCCAGCTGGGAGCCTCGCCGCTCTGAGCGCCGAGCTCCTTGCGCACGTTCTGGATCATCCAGAGGCCCATGATGTTCTTGAGATAGCGGAAGCGCTTCTCGTATCCGCCCTCGTTGGTGAAATTCAGACCGGCACTCTGGATGGTGCAGATCGGCTCGTGCAGCTCGACGCCCATGAGGCTCCATGTGCCGCTCGAGAGGTACACCGCCCTCTCGTCGCGTGCGGGCACGGCAAGCCAAGCGGAGCCGGTATCGTGGCTTGCCACGAGCACGACCTCGGCGTTGAATCCAACGCGGTCGACAATATCGGGCCGCAGGCGACCGAGTGCCGCTCCCGGCATGCGGATATCCTGGAAGATGCCGCGCGGCAGGTTGAGGCGGGCGATGAGCTCTTCGTCCCAATCGCCCGTCAGGGCATTCACAAGCGCGGTCGTCGATGCATTGGTGTATTCGTTTGCCTTCACACCGCAGAGCACCCAGTTGAGATAGTCGGGCACCATGAGGAAGCTGCGTGCAGCCTCGAGCTGCCCGCGATCGTCACGCGAGAGCGCGCAGAGCTGATAGGCTGTGTTGAACTGCTGGTACTGGATGCCCGTGCGCCCATAGTGCTCCTCAAAGGAGAGGATGCCGGAGAGCTCCAGCGCGTCGCGCATACCGTCGGTGCGGGAATCACGATAGCCCACGCAATCTCCGGTGCGCTCGTCGTTCTCGTCGAGCAGCACGTAGTCCACGGCCCAGGTATCGATGCCGATGGTGGCAGGCGTGAATCCCTGTTCGTGCGCGGCGGCCAAGCCGGCGATGACGTTCTCGGCCAGCGTGTCGATGTCCCACACAAGATGCCCGCCGTGCCGCGTGAGACCATTCTCGAAGCGATAGACCTCGGTGAGCTCCATACGCCCGTCAACGACCCGCCCCACGATGTGCCGCCCGCTCGATGCGCCGATGTCGATGGCGAGATGGCACTTCTGCATGGCATGTCCTTTCCGCGCATTCGATGGAAACGTATCTTGTATTAAAAATACGCTGTTAAGTTGCGCTGTACCATATCTTCAACACGCATGCACTTTCGAAAACTGCGCATAATCTGCAGAATGAAAGCCGGAGAGACTCGCTTTGACACCCATGCTCCATCTCGCAGAGGCTAAGCTCTACGAAAAGACATTTTTACAAGCTATATCTATTATTTTTGATAGATATAGCTCTCAAATTTGCTAACATAATCTCGTGAGAAGAAGGGCAGGAGGCGGTAATGTATCGCAGGGAATCATCAGAAACGGTCGAAAGAAGGCTCCTCGAGCCGCGCAGGTTCATACAGATCGTCAGCGGACCCCGCCAAACAGGAAAGACCACCGCAGTCAAACAGGCCCTGCAGTTCGCCTGCGTGAGCAGCCGCTACGCCACCGCCGACGGACTCATGGTCCCACCCGCCTCGTGGCTGGAATCGGAGTGGTCGCAGGCACGCGATCTTGCCCGCATGAACGGCAGGGCCATCCTCGTCCTCGATGAAGTTCAGAAGATCAAAGGCTGGGCCGATCTCGTAAAGCGCCTCTGGGATGAGGACAGCTGGAACGACGTCCCTCTTCTCGTAGTGCTCACTGGTTCTTCATCCCTCCTTCTCCAAAAAGGGTACTCGGAATCTCTGGCAGGTCGATACGAGGTCATACGCTCCAGCCACTGGTCTCTCGCAGAGATGGAGACCGCATTCGGGTACAGCATGGAAGACTATCTGCTCTTCGGCGGATACCCTGGCGGCGCTGCACTCAAAGATGACGAGGAGCGCTGGCTCGAATACATGCGCGATTCCATCATCGAGGCAACGCTCTCGCGCGACGTCCTGCAGATGGAGGAGATTCGCAAACCCGCTTTGCTCAGGAACCTCTTCATCCTCGGGGCACAGTACTCCGCACAGGAGCTCTCGTACCGCAAAATGCTAGGTCAGCTGGATGACAGGGGCAACACAGCCACGCTCGCCCATTACTTGGAGCTTCTTTCGCAGGCGGGGCTCCTTACGGGACTCCAGAAATACGGTGCGAAGGACATCAACGCCCGCGCGAGCTCCCCCCGTCTCCTCGCATACGACCCCGCACTCATGTCAGCTACATGGAGCGAAGCTCGGGAACGTCTGCTCGGCATTCCCGATAATCGCGGGCATCTTGTGGAATCTGCGGTTGGCGCACGCCTGCTCGCCCGCAAGGATCGCGAGCGTTTCGAGGTCTGCTGGTGGCGGGCTGGAGACAAGGAAGTCGACTTCGTGCTCAAGAAAGGTGACGCGCTCGTCGCCCTCGAGGTGAAGAGCGGGCGCGTGAAATCCACAGATGGCATGGCAGAATTCCGAAAGCTCTATCCCTATGCCCGCCCCATGGTCGTGGGCGACGCCAACACGCCCGTGGAGACATTCCTGCGCGACGAAGTGCCCTTGTTCGAGTAGGTGCTTTCGGGCAGCACACCGCAGAAAGGAACCCGCCATGCTCAGCTACACGATGGATGTCGAGGACCGCAGCCGCTGGATCATCGCCACCCCAAGCACCGCCGAAGCTTCACAGCCCTTCTTCTGCAGCGAGGTGGGCGACTTCTATGCACGCAATCAGTTCTCCACGGCGCGTTCGGACAAGATGAGCTACATCGTGTTCTACACGCTGGGAGGAGCCGGGCTCGTGCAGCAGGGCGGGCAGACGGTTACGCTCACCAAGGGACAGGCGCTTCTCATGGACTGCCGCATGCCCCAGAGCTACGGCACGGCGCCGGAGCGCAACCATTGGTACCACCTCTGGGCACACGTGGATGGAAGCGGCGTCGAGCAGGTCGCCAAGAGGCTCGGCCTTCCGCGCCTCTCCCCCATCGAGCTGCCCCTCTCGCGTGTGCAGCCGCATTTCTCCACCCTGCTCGACCATCTCGGCTACGAGACGGTCGAGGTGCGCGCCCGCACAGGCGTCGCCGTCCACGCCATCATGGCGGAGCTGTTGATCGCGCACGCCCAGCCTGCCTCGAATTCAGATGAGGATCCCGTGGCGATCGCATGCGCCCATATCGGAGCTCACTTCGCCGAACGGATAACCCTCGAGGACTTGGCGCGCGTCGCGTCGGTGAGCCCCAGCCACCTCATCCGGCTTTTCAAACGCCAAATGGATACCACGCCCCATGACTATCTGCTGCGCAGGCGCATCACGCGCGCCAAGGCCCTGCTTGCCGAGACCACGCTCACGAGCGCCGCGATCGCAGCCCAAGTGGGCTTCAACTCCGAGAGCAACTTCTCGTACCGTTTCTCCAAGATGGTGGGGCAGAGTCCGCGCGCGTATCGCCAGTCGACGCCCGAGCTGGTGCTGGAAGGGTGATGCGGTGCTTTCTCCCCGGGATCAGCTCCGCACGGCAAGCCCTTCTTAAGAGCCGCGACCCGATTCCACAGCAGATGGCAGCGATCCATGGAGCTGCGGCCTATCTGCGAGAGGGGCAGATCACGCAGGATCTGGTCGAAGCCCACACCGGCTCCCATGACCACAACCTCGCGGCCGAGGAGCCCGAATCCACCACATAAACCACCCCCTTTGTGTGGTGGATTTCAAGCATCGCAGGTCAGACGCTTGCACCATATTCGACCTGCAGGATTGTGTGGTAAAACGGAGGGCCCGGTCCGCCCCCGATGCCGCCCTCTTAAGGTACTGGCATTGGGGGTACCCGTCGCGCGCTTCGAGAGACATTGCAGAGCTTATCTCGTGAAGCCCTTGAAGAACTCCCAGAGATAGGCCGCCTCGGGCTTCCAGTTCCAGTGCGCTTGGTCCTTGATCGCCACGAGCTTCATGATCGGCGTGCCATCGGCACCGTTGAGCACGCCCTCCTGAGCCGATTTCTCACCGAGCATGATATCGTTGGTCTCGTCGAAAGCGATGCCATACCACTCGTTGAGCGACATGTCCATGTCCTCGGAGACCGTAAGGCCGTTGATCCTCTGATAGGCTTGGATGAGCGGGAAGATGGGCACGCGCGGATCGACCTGCGCGATGGTCACGCCCTCGTCCACGGGGAAGGCATAGGGGCTGGAGAGATCCACGGGAATCATGCCGAAGAAATCGTGGTCGCCGCAAAGATAGACGAAGGGCACGGCAGGGCCATTCCAGTCGGCAGCCAGCTCGGCGATCTCCTCCTTGTCGATACCGGGGCCGGAAACGCCGCCCACAGCAGCAAACGTATCGGCATACTTGACGCCATAGAGTTCGGAGGCGCTTGAGCCGGCGGAGAGGCCGGTAACATACACGCGATGCCCATCGATCTGCGGATACTTCTTCTTGATCATGTCAAGCCAGGTGATGATGCGATCGTCCTGCAGACCGTCGCAGCCGAAGAAGTTGGGCAGCGGCTCGTCGGAGCCGGATTCGTATACCACATCCTGCCATTCGGGAGCTACTACGATGAGATCCTCCTGCAGCGCGAGCTCCAGCCAGCCGCTCGACTCGGCCTGCACGCGGGTATCGTTGAGGTTGCCGTGCAAGGTCACGATCAGCGGCACGCTGCCCTCGGCGGCATCGGCAAGCCTCGTCGGCACGTATTCGAACCACGTGTAGGAACCTTCCAAACCCTCGACCTCGGCGTAGTAATTCTCCACGTAATCGAACTGCGAGAAGTCGGGGATGCTGTAGAGCGGATAGGGGTCGGTCAGCTCGGCGATGTTGGCCATGTAGAACTCGGTCCTCTCGTTGTGCTGACGGTAATTCTTGGAGAATATCTGCTCCCAGCAGCTGGCGAAAGCCGTAGCGATGTCGGCGTCGCCGGCCACGACCACACGTTTCAGGGGATCGTCGGCGTTCACGTAGATGTCTTCGCCAACCTTCACAGCGCCGTTCGCAGCAATGATCGCGTCAACAGCAGCCTGCGGGGCGTTGCAGAGATAGGCGGGCACGAAGGGCACGCCGGCGGCATCGGCATCGGTACCGCCGAAGGTCATGATGCCGGCCACGAAATACAGCTTGGGAGCCAAGGCGCCCAGCACGAAGTCGGCCCCCTCGTCCACACCGATGACCTTGACATTGCTGGCGGGACCGGCAGAGGCGGCAAGCTCGATGAAGGCGTCGACGTCTGCGGCGGTGTACGCCCCGCCGTCTGCGGGGTTCACCACGGTGACGGCGCCCACGTAGGCCTCGATGCTCTGCGCCAGACCCAGCTGGCCCACGAGCTCGGCAGCACCGTCGGCGTCCTTGGCACCGGCGAACACGTAGTAGTTGGGCGAGAGGAGATTGGAGTGGTGCAGCTCCGCCCCGTCTTCGATAGCGTTGTAGGCAAAGTTGCCCTCAACCTCGACGAGCTTATCAAAAGGTTCGGTCGACGGCTGGACGGCAGGAGCGTTGCCATCCCCATTGCGCGAGCAGGCGGCAAGGACAGCTGCAGATACGGCACCCAGACCTGCCAGAAAACCCCTGCGGGACATAAGCGTGTGCTTTCTCATGACTTCTCCTATCTTGTTCGATGTACTTGATCCGCTCCGACGTATACGAGCGCGCACTATGGCGTTGTTTAAGGAAAGCGGACCGCCATCCAGTGCTATGAATGGCGGTCCGCTCGAAAGGAAGGGCAGCTATCTATCCGCGCACCTACTCCTTGCCCTCCATCTGCGCGGGGGTGAGGGCAGTGAACCATGCCACCGCGAAGGATACGATCATACCGATCGCGATTGCGATGCAGCCGTTGATCATGTTCGCCGTATCACCGCCGAGGAAAGACAGGGGCGAGAAGATGCCTTGGACGGGGGTGTAGAGAACCACGCCGGTGAATGCAGCATAGAGGCCGGAGGCGGCACCGCCGATTATCGAGGCGATCCAAGGACGCTTGTAGCGCAGGAACACACCATAGAGCAGAGGCTCGCCGACACCGCCCACGAACTGGGTGATGAAATAGCCCAGAGTGAGGTTCTTCTGCTCGGGATCCCTCATACGCAGCCAGACGGCAAGTGCAACACCGGAGACGGTGAATGCCTGGACGGTAGCGGCAAGAAGCAGCATGGTATCGGTACCGGTAGAGGCATAGTCAGCGAGCGCGATCGCGGCCATACCCACGTGCATGCCGGTCATGACCAGCGCGGGCCAGAGGGCGGCGATGACCGTGACAGCCAAAAAGCCGAGCGGGGTGCCCGCAAGCCAGAAGAAGAAGCCGGAGATACCCTTGCCGATATAGTCGCCGAGAGGTGCGAGAAGGCACATGGCGATCGGCATCATGATGACCATGGTGATGAACGGTGCGAAGATCGTACGTACGCTGGCCGGCATCTTGGAATTGAGGAACTTGTTGATGGGGGCCATCGCAGCCACGCAGAGCAGGACGGGGATAAGGGTCTGAGCATATCCGTTGATAGGTGCGGGGATACCGTAGACCGAGAAGCCCGCCCCCTCGACACCCTGCAATGCGACGAAGCTCGGCTCGATGAGGATGGCGCCCATGAATGCGCCGAGGAAGCCGTTTGTGCCGAGCTTCTGTGCGGCCGCAAATCCCGCGATGATGGGCATGAAGTAGAAGGCTGCGTTGTAGACCATGTTGCAGAGGAAGATGAAATGCGAGTCTTCGGGAACAAGATTCAAGAGCGTGGGTCCGAAAACGGCCGCGAGCGTCTTGAACAGAGCGCCGCCCACGAGCACGGGGATGAGCGGGACGACCGAGCCGGAGAGATAGTTGAGAACGTTATCGAGCACTGCCTTGGGAGTGAATGGGGCCTTCTCGCCGACAGCATCGAGGTTCTCGTCGACAGCCTCCTCGGCGGCAAGGCCGGCGAGCGAGATGATCTCGTTGTAGACCTCCGGAACGTTGGTGCCGATAACTACTTGGTACTGGCCACCCTGTTTGGCAACGCCCATAGCGCCTCGAACGCCCTTGACAGCCTCATCGTCCACCACCGACGCATCCACCAGATTGAAGCGCAGGCGCGTCATGCAATGCTGCACCGAGCGCACATTCTCCTTGCCGCCGACAGCGGCGAGCACATCGGCTGCGATCTGCTTGTTGTCTGCCATGTCTTCCCCTCTCGTTTCTTGTGCCCTGCTTGTTGCTGCGGAGTATCCCGCTTGTCAAAGTAACTATATTTTCTTATTGATACCTGCGACAATATTAATTTGTGTCGTATAGGCTATGAAGTATTGCGCCCTTGGAAGAAATGGGTGATTTTTCTAAAGTTCCCACACCTCGACGCCTTCCGGCACCTGCAGGCGCACCTCGATGCCGACAGGAGCTCTGTACGAGAAGCTCAAGGATCCGTCCTCCGCACGGCTCCAGCGGGTTGAAACCTCTCCCTCGCGCGTTGAGAGCGAGCACGAGACGGCATCGGTCAGCGCGCTGAAGTGGGGGCGCAGTTCGATCTTGTCCGCACCCACAGCATCGTCCGCAATGCGGATGCCTCCCAATCCCTGGTAGAACCACTGCAGGTAACTCGAGAACATCGCGTGATTGTACGAGGATAACTTCGTCTCGAACTGCTCGGCGAGCGCACGGTTACCGCTTGAGAGCATCGCCTTGAAGCTGGGGGCCTCCTCGCGGGCAAGCCAGGTCTCGATGACGTCGGAGTGTCCGTGGCGATGTAAGAGATCGAAGGCGATCGTCGTCCCGAAGATACCCGTGGCAAGAATACCGTCCTGCTCCCCGATCTTCTCGGCTAGGGCATCGGCGAGATCCGCCTCATCTGCAAGACCGAGGTCTGCCGCGAAGGCGATGCCCGTCTGCGTACCGTCGCCAAAACTTCCATCTTCATGTGCGAAGCGGCGGATGATCTCTGCCCGCAGCTCCTCGAAGCGCGCAGCATACCCGGAATCGGGAAGGCCGAGGATCTCCTCGAAACGCAGCCCGACACGGGCGAAACGCGCGACGGTACACCAGCCCACGAATTCCTTGTCGGGCGTCCCGCTCTTGAAGCTCTCCTTGGTGAGCACCGAGCCGTGGTCGCCGAGACAGTGGACGGCAAGCTCTTCCGGATCCCAACCGAGCAGGTAGTCGACAAGACGCTTGACGTAGGGCCACTCCTCCTCAACCAGATCGCGCGCGCCGTAGAACTGGTAGGCGCGCAGAACGACATGCGGGTAAGCGAGCTGCCACAAGAGCGGGCCCTCACCATAGGCGGTCCCGTTGGAGCCGATACCCACGAAGGGGGCCGTCTCGGGCACGCCTCCGGCTTCGGTCTGGTCGTTGCGGAAATCGCGGGCCGTTTTCCGTGCAAGACCCTCGCAGTCGAAGGCCATGAAGTTCGACGCGGCGAGCGCTATCATGTCGCCGCCATAGCCGAGGCGCTCGCGGGCGCAATCCTCCCAAAGGCCATGGACGTTGTTGAGCTTGGTGCGCAGCGCCGCATCAACGAGGCTGTCGTAGAAGCCGTCACCTGTGCTCACCGTTCCGGTTGCGGACAGGTCGGTATGCACGGGAACGAGCGCAGTGTGCTCGAGCTGGCTGCGATCGACGCCTTCGATCAGGGCATAGCGGCAGGAATGCAGCGTGAAGACATTGGCGAACCGATTCCTACCCTCGGCACAGATGATGCAATCCCGCTGCACGGCAAGCTCTGGGGCGCCCGGACCGCCGGGAATGCGGAATCCCTCGGGCACCGTCATGCCCACCAGACCCGCATAGCTCGACTCATGGGAGGGAAGTCCGTCCGGACCGAGCTCCTCCGCATAGCTGATACGCACCTCAGCGCCCGCATGCGCCATGAAGTCGAAATCGATCATGCCCGTCTCGAGCACATGGAAGTCGACGAGGATCGAGTCCTCGGAAAGCTCGCGAATATCCGTTCCCTCGATAGGCTCGAAACGGCAGCACGGCTCGACGGCCGCGGGCTCGAGCACACGCTCGTTCTCCCATGCGCGCACGGGAAGCGAGGCTCCCCCCTCGCTCGAGAGGTCGCGCCTCTCGCCGAGGTAGATATTGTTGAAGAGCAGCTGCCCCTCGCGGCACGACCAGCTCCCATCCGAGACGAGCGCCTGTTCCTTGTCCACTTCGAGCACAGCAAGCACGGCGGGCGTGCCCACTTCGGCCAAGCGCTCGCGCAGATTGTATTTGCCGAAAAGCGTGAGCGGCGCCGGGTTGTACCAGCCGTTGCCGAGCTCGATGGTGATCTCGTTCTCCCCCCGGTGCACGAGCCCCGTCACATCGAAGCTGCGATAGGTCACGAGCTTGGCGTAATTCGTCCAGTCGCCGAGAAGTTCCACGTTACCCAGCGCACATCCGTTCACGCGTACGTTCGCATAGCCGAGGACAGCGATATGGAGCACGGCGGAGGCGCATGTGTCAAGCGAGAATATGCGCGAGAGCACATGGTTGCGACGATCCTCATAATAGAGCGCATCGTCCGGCCCATAATCGTAGTCAGGACCCGATATCCACTGTGCGCGCGAAAGGATGCCCATCATATATCCTCCTCTGTAATTGTTCTCTAGAGTAATTATTAAATAGCCCATTTATCTCAGACAATATTAAAATATGTACAATAAGATATGATTCTGTGAACTTCTCTTCCTAGGAGAATGATATGGACTTGGCTTCCCTTCCCCAAGCTCTGCACGCAGCATCCGCTCCGCACGGGCACAGCCAAGCCAAGGTGCTTGAGCACTTCCGCGAGCTCTACTCCACCATCGAGTATCACGGCAGAGAGGTCTTCCTCTTCGGACAGGGACGCGAGTTCGGAGATCGGCGCCACGTCATCAGCTTCCATGAGAGGGAGTCGCCTGCCATCCCGGAGCATATCTACTCATACGTCCTCATCACCTACTGCTACAGCGGAAGCTTTCGGATGGGCGTGGACGGAAGCCCGGTGGTGCTCGATACGGGGAGCTGCATCGTGATGGACCGTCACGTTCCCCATAGCGTGGAACCCACGGGGCCCGATGATCTCGTCGTCAACCTCATCCTTGCAGAGGAATTCTTCGAGGGGCGTCTTCTCGATGGCATGGCGGATCTCGCCTCGCCCTTTGCCACAGAGCTCATGACGCCCAGCAGCGCCCATGAGGGATGGCGCGTCTATCCCACCGCCGATGACGAGCTTGTGCGCACCTGCATCGACCGCATCCTCTGCGAGCACTTGGAGCCAGACATGACGAGCCCCTACCTCGTGGACTTCTTCCTCGCAGCGCTTCTCACCCACCTGCTGCGCAGCTATGAACCCAAGGGACAGCTCGATGATGTTGCCTGGGAGCGTGCCGAGCTTATCGGCACGGTACGCCAGTACATCTCGCAGCACTACCGTGAAGGCAATCTGCAGAGCATGGCGGCGGATCTGGGTTACGAGCGCACGCATCTCTCCAAATTCGTGCGCAAAGCAACCGGATCGACCTTCAAACAGCTCGTGAATCTGGAGCGCATGCGCCGCGCCGCCGTGCTCCTGCGTGGAACAACGCAACCCATCTACGAGATCGCCGAAGAGGTGGGGCTTGCGAACCTCACGAGCTTCTATCAGCGCTTCCGTGCGTATACGGGGTGCACTCCGCAGGATTACCGCAATCAAAGGGCATGAATTGCCGGAAAGGAGAAGGGATGCGCTGCGAAAGGATAGAACTGCGCGATGACGGCACGAGCTGCCTCGATGTGTTTGCCCTCGACCCCGAGATCTCGACGGGAAAGACCAAGCAACGCCCTGCGATCATCATCTGCCCCGGAGGAGCCTATCTCACCCACGCGCCGCGGGAGGCGGAGCCGGTGGCGGCACGCTTCCTCGGCATGGGGTACCAGTCCTTCATCCTGCGCTACCCCACCTACATCGCCGACCATAGGAAGCCAAGCAACCCAAGCGACGTGCGCTTCAATGAGAACGCTCCTTGGCCGGAGCCCGTTGTGGACGCTATGCAGGCGATGGCCTGGGTACGCGCTCACGCCGACGAGCTTTGCATCGATGCGAGGCGTGTCTACCTGCTGGGTTTCTCGGCAGGAGCACATCTCGCCTGCTCCTTGGCAGAACGCTTCGACGACGAGGAGCTGCTCGCCCGCGCAGGCACCGATGCGAAAACGGCGCGTCCCGACGGCCTCGTGCTCTGCTATCCCATGCTCTCGGCTGACGGGGTGCTCAAGATGTCCGAAGACGGAGAGGGATTCGCGCATATCTTGAGACGTGCATTCTTCGGCACGGATGAGCCGAGCGAGGAGCAGTTCGAAGCCATGCGCCTTGCCCACCATGTGCGGCCGGACATGCCCCGCAGCTTTATCTGGCATACGGCAGAAGACGAGCTTGTGAGTCCCCAAGAGACGCTCGATTTTGCGTCGGCTCTTCTTACCGCCGGTGTTCCCTGCGAGCTCCATCTCTTCGAGCGCGGACCGCATGGACAGGCGCTCTGCGATGAGACGAGCGCTGCAGACGAGACCCACCTCAATCCCGAGGCAGCCGTCTGGCCGGCGCTCGCCCATACGTGGATGTCGCTTGGAGAAAGATAGGCAGAGGGTTCGAAACCTGTCCCGCGAAAGGATAGCACCCATGGATCTTGCAGCAACATCCGGCTATATCACCGGACTTCCCCTGTTGATGAACGTACGCGAGCTGGGCGGCATCGAGTCTGCGGACGGCCGGTGCATCCGCCATGGCCTGCTGTATCGAGGCTCTGCGCTGACCGGGCTCGGCACCGAGCAGAGCAGCATCGTCGATGGGTTCGGCCTGCGCTGCATCTTCGATCTCCGGGCAAAGACCGAGACGGACGGGCAGGAAGACTACGTACCCGAAGGAGCGGAATACCATCGCATCGCCGGCATGTACGATGCCGCCGGCAGCGAAATGGGCTTCTCGCCCACCGCTGTTGCGAACTTCTTGGCGATGAATAACGACCCGATAGAGATCATGAGGGCGCTCTACATATCGATGGCGCACGGTAACCCGGCAGTGCATGCGCTCATCGATTGCCTCATCGCAGGAAAAGCACCGCTCTACTTCCATTGCAGCGCGGGCAAGGACCGTACCGGCGTGGCAGCGGCTCTCATCCTCACGCTTCTCGGCGTACCCGATGACGCCATCATGGAGGAGTTCCTCCTCACCAATGCCTACCGTGCAGAGCTCATCGAGAACCCGCCCTCCCCGCTGCCCGACTTCATCGACAGCATAGGACTGTGGGAGCGGGCGAACGGTGTGGACGAGCAGGATCTTCTCGCCGTGTTCGCATCCATGGACGAGAGGTGCTCCACGCGGGAGGAGTACTTCGCCGACGAGTTCGGGCTCGATGAGGCTGCGCTCGCTGCCCTGCGTGACCGCTATCTCACATAACGCATGTCCCCGCCGGATACAATGCGTGCTGTCTAAGAGTGCGGGATGACGGGAGCGGACATCTTCGACCCTCTGGATAGGTCGGGTCTTCGAGAGGGATTATCTATTCGAGACGGTTAGCTGCATGCGAGCAGGCTCACGATAGGTAGGCGATGTCTCCAGCAGCTGGGAATAAGTACCTTCTCCAACCGTCCTTCCGCCCTCAATAGCCAGAATATCATCCGCATCCACAACGGTGGGCAGATGGTGTGCCACGATCATACGTGCGCTCTGGGGAGCGCAACGGTCAATGAGATTCTGTGCCAGCCTCTCATTAGTTCCGTCAAGATTCGATGCCGACTCATTAAGCAACAGCAGGCCGGGATTTCGTAGAAGAGCCTTTAGCAAAGCCGGTCTCTGACGTTCGCCGTCCGAGAACATGGCCGAAGTGAGCGTGACGATGAACGCATGGGAGTGTCGTGCCAAGCGGTTCGGCGGGAACGAGAAGACCGCCAAGGCTCGGACACGCGGACTCAGGACTGCGCAGCCGAACGGTATCCCTTCATAGGCTGACCTTACGCACTCTTCAACATGTTGGCGGTGTATCATTCGCAAACCCCTCTTCGCTGGTATACTTTTCTCCTGTTGAACAGGCACATGGGATGGTGATCAAATCGATGGCGAACGATGCCAACATCTACTGCGACGAGAGCCGCTATTCGAACCCGAACGACCCCTACCTTGTCATAGGTGCCGTCAAGTGCCTGCGCGACAAGAAGTACTCGATCGTTGGCGAGCTTAACGAGATCAAGCGCCAGTACGGCATAGGGGGTGAATTCGGCTGGAAGTCTGCCTCAAGGAATAAGGGCGACTTTTACAAAGCCGTCATCGACTGGTTTGTCGGCTGCGACGGCCTTCTCTTCCGATGCGTCGTGGTGAACAAGGACGATCTGTGGTCCTCGGATAATGAGGATGGCTTCTACGTCGCTTACCACCAGCTCCTCTATCATTGGCTCGTCGCGGGCAATACATATCACGTCTACCTCGACAAGAAGAAGAACTCTAGGCAGAGACGCGTCGACACCCTGCGCAAGAAAACGGAGCGGTACATGCCCAGCGGCTGCAGGCTCGCCTGCATGGAGGAGGTGGAGTCGCGCGAATGCGCTCTCGTGCAGGTGGCAGATCTTCTTATTGGCTGCATGGGGTACGAGTGGAACTCGCACACCGATGCCAGCAAATATCCCGATGCCAGCCCCTTCAAGGTCGAACTATGCGACTACCTGGCCCATAAGCTGGGACGACCGTCCCTGCGCTTCTCGACTTGGGCGTCGGAGCCCAAGTTCAACGTTTTCGCCTTCGGGAAGTAGCAGCATGGCATACACGATTGGCAAGGACGGCCTGCTGAACTTCTCCGGCTGCCAGAGCGACGACGAGAAGCTGGACCAGTGCTGGGACTACTTCGTGGAAAATCTGAGCAATGAGGAGGTAAGAGCATTCGACGGCAAGCTCGTGCGGGGCTTTACCGAATTCAGCTTCAATCACATAGTCTCTGGTAGCAAGAACAAGTACGACACCGCGCTGGACCACGATACGGCATTTGTTGAGAAGAGAGCTGCTAGGCTCCCTCTCATCTCAAAAGTGCTCAAGGGCGAGCTCAAGTCGCGTGTCTGCAGAATGAGCCACAAACGGGGCGGGAAGACAGGTGTGCGGCGTATCCTCACAGTTATAGAGATCGAGTTTCAGTACTATATCGTGGTGCTTGACGAGGTGGGGGACGTCTACAAGATCCGTACCGCATTCCCGGCCACAAAGGACTACTACGAGCAATGTGTTCGCGGCCAAGGAACGAATGCGGGGATCTGGGGCTAAGAAACGCGAATGCCCCGGATTTCGGGCTCCGAGGCAGGCCGTGTCATAAACCGTAGGTATATGACTACCTGTATAATACCCCATGTCAGACCGGCTATTCAAGAAGCTCGGACCGATTAGCCCAAACCGTTACCTCGACTTGGACATTTCACCATGATTAGATTCCTGCGTTCGAGCTCCTCAAATCCGATGGACGCGCCACACGGGAGGAGTACTTCGCCGACGAGTTCGGACTCGATGAGGCTGCGCTCGCTGCCCTGCGTGACCGCTATCTGGAATAGAATCCGGCGGAACACCCTCTGCGGGAGGGATTCCACCGGATATGCATTTCTCGTATCTGAGATGCGTTACTTCGTGATCTTGAGGAGCGCGGCACCTGCGGCAACAGCATCCTTGGCAGTAAGCTCCACGTCTGCGTAGTCGTCGGTATTGGTGATGACCACGATCACGGTGTCATCGAGACCGGCGGCCTTTATATCCGCCGAGGTGAACTTCCCGAGGGGGTCGCCCGCCTTCACGTGCATGCCCTGCTTTGCGATTATCTCGAAGCCCTTGCCATTCATGCCCACAGTGTCCATGCCGATGTGGATGAGCACCTCGATGCCGTCGTCGGACTTGATGCCGAAGGCGTGGCCCGTGGGGAAGGCTGCCGTGACCTCTCCCGTGACGGGGGCGTAGGCGACGCCTGCGCTTGGCTTGACGCCGCAGCCCTTGCCCATCATGCCGCCGCCGAAAACGGGATCGGGTACCTCGGAAAGGGCTATGGGCATGCCGGCCACGGGTGAGCACACGATACCCTCGGCCGTCTCCGTCGCCACAGATTCGATGGCGGGTGCCTTTCCCTTGCCTCCGAATAGCTTATCGAACAGTCCCATGATGGTGCCCCCTTCTTAATCCTCGCTGCTAATCCAGATCCTCGCCGTTCGAGGCGATGAGCTTCTGATAGTAGAAGAAGCTGTCCTTGCGGCTGCGGGCGAGCGTACCCGTGCCATCGTCGTGCTTGTCAACATAGATGAAGCCGTAGCGCTTGCGCATCTCGCCGGTGCCGGCCGAGACGAGATCGATGGGGCCCCACCAGGTGTAGCCGATGAGGTTCACGCCGTCATCCACGGCTTCGCGCATGGCGGCCACGTGCTTGCGCAGGTAGTCGATGCGGTACGGGTCGTGGATGGAGCCGTCGGCCTCCACGGTATCCTTGGCGCCGAAGCCGTTCTCCACCACCATGATAGGCAGCTGATAGCGGTCGTGGATCTCGTTGAGCGCAAAACGCAGGCCGAGCGGATCGATCTGCCAGCCCCACTCGGAGCTCTCAAGGTAGGGGTTCTTGCCGCCAAAGGTCATGTTGCCCTGCGCCTGCTCGAGTGTGTCGTGCGTACCCACGACGTTGCTCATGTAGTACGAGAGCGTATAGAAATCGACCTTGCCTTGGGCGAGCAGCTCCTCGTCGCCCGGCTGCATATCGATCGTGATGCCGTTCTCTGCCCAGAGGCGCTTGGCATACGCCGGGTACGCACCACGCACCTGCACGTCGGAGCAGTACCAGTTCATAAGGCGCATCTGCGCGAGGTTGGCCCACTGGTCGGCGGGGTCGCAGGTATCAGGATACGACAAGATAAAGCAATCCATGTTGCCCATCATAAGCCCGGGATAGGTCTCGTGAGCGTACCTTACCAGCTTGGCACTGGCGAGGAACTGGTTATGCAAGCCGTTGAAGCGTTTGTTGGCGGTCGAGGGGGAATCGGCCATCGTTCCCGTGAAGCCCTTGACCATGCCAAGCGAGTGGACAGTTCCCATGGGCATGGTGCCCGTGTTGATCTCGTTAAAGGTGAGCCAATAGCGCACTTTGTCGTGGAAGCGGTCGAGCAGTACCTTGCCGTAGCGGAAGTAGAGATTGACAAGCTCGCGGCTGGCCCAGCCGTCATATTTCTCGGCAAGTGCGTAGGGCAGCTCGTAGTGGGAGATAGTCACAAGCGGTTGGATACCGTTCTCGAGGCAGCAATCAAAGACGCGCTCGTAGAAGGCAAGACCAGCCTCGTTGGGCACCGTCTCCTCGCCCGTGGGGAAGATACGCGCCCAGTTGACAGACAGACGGTAGACGTTCCAGCCCATCTCGGCAAAAAGCGCG